>CANJHY010000010.1:0-46978 GCA_947474275.1 Betaproteobacteria bacterium | reverse complement strand
GTATCGCAAGTTCGCGCAGCATCGCCATGCTTTGTCCAAACGGATCGGGCCGCTACTTTTGTCACTCGCGAAGCGATTTTGCAAAGTAGGCGAAGGCGCCACGTGATCCAGCCGTCCGCCAACAAGTCTCACGCGGTACGCGGGAAAGCAGGTTTGCCAAGCAAGCCCTGCCACCACTGTGGCCGTGCGGTCATTGCAGCTGCGGGCGGAACTATTGCGCGGTAGCTTGAATAGTCTTTGATATGTTGACGATAGCGTTTTGCGGGCGCCGTGAGCGCTGCAACAAAAGTCCGCACAAAACTGCAGCATTCATGAAGAAGGTGTGCAATGCAAATGTATGACCTACCTGACAACAGGGGACATTTCGGCCCCTACGGCGGCGCATTCGTCGCCGAAACTCTGATCGAAGCGCTTGATCGGTTGAAGGCCGAATACGAGCATTACCGTAACGACCCAGCATTCCGCGCCGAGTTCGAATACGAACTCAAGCACTACGTCGGCCGGCCGAGTCCGGTTTATCACGCCAAACGCTGGTCGGAGCATTTCGGTGGTGCGCAGGTGTATCTCAAGCGCGAGGATCTGAACCACACCGGCGCGCACAAGATCAACAATACGGTGGGTCAGGCGATGCTGGCGAAACGCATGGGCAAGCCGCGTGTGATTGCCGAGACGGGTGCGGGACAGCACGGTGTTGCGGCCGCTACGGTCGCCGCGCGATATGGCATGGAGTGCGTCGTCTATATGGGCTCTGAGGATATCAGGCGTCAGGCGCAGAACGTGTATCGCATGAAGTTGCTGGGTGCGAGCGTGGTGCCGGTTGAGTCCGGTTCGAAGACGCTGAAAGACGCGCTCAACGAGGCGATGCGCGACTGGGTCACCAATGTAAACGACACGTTCTACATCATCGGCACCGTGGCCGGCCCGCATCCGTATCCAATGATGGTGCGCGATTTCCAGTCGGTGATCGGCATCGAGGCAAAGTGGCAGATGCTGGAGATGGTTGGCCGTCAGCCCGACGCGGTACTGGCATGCGTAGGCGGCGGATCCAACGCGATGGGGCTCTTTTACCCTTATATTGTCGAGGAAAACGTGCGGCTCGTCGGCGTGGAGGCGGCCGGCCACGGACTCGAAAGCGGCAAGCACGCGGCGACGCTATGCGCGGGCACGCCCGGCGTGCTGCACGGCAATCGTACTTATCTGATGCAGGACGAGAACGGTCAAATCATCGAGACGCATTCGATCTCAGCCGGACTCGACTATCCGGGTGTCGGCCCCGAGCATGCGTGGCTAAAGGACAGCGGTCGTGCCGAGTATGTTGCGGTGACCGACGATGAGGCGCTGGCAGCATTTCACAACCTGTGCCGTCTCGAAGGCATCATACCGGCGCTTGAATCGAGCCATGCGCTCGCGTATGCGGCGAAGATGGCGCCGTGCATGCGCACTGACCAGATCCTGCTGATTAACCTGTCGGGCCGCGGCGACAAGGACATGCAGACGGTGGCCGAGAAATCTGAATTGAAGTTTTAAGTAGTTTTCCCGCAGCAGGAGCCTGCTCGATGAAGATCCAATCCGTATGGGAATATCGCGGCCAGAAGCGGCCAGACTTTGCCATTACACCCGGCGCAGGGCAGGAGTCGGTCTGGGACTATCCCCGCCCGCCGCGCATCGTGCCGGAGCGGCGGAGTGTGGAGGTGAGATCGGGCGGCGTGCTGATTGCCAGCACTATCGCAGCTTTGAGAATTCTGGAGACGGCGAGTCCACCGACGTTTTACCTGCCTGCTATCGATGTCGATCTGGTGAAGCTCGTTCGCGTAGCGGGTAACTCGGCGTGCGAATGGAGGGGGCTGGCCGGCTACTGGGCGCTGGCTGGAGATAAGTTGCGGCGCGCGGTGGGGTGGAGCTACGAAAAACCTCTGGCGGAGTTTGCCATGATAGCCGGCGCACTTTCGTTCTACCCGGCGCTGGTTGAATGTGCTGTCGATGGCGAGCTCGTGCGACCGCAGCTTGGTGGTTTTTACGGCGGCTGGGTGACGGATGAAATTGTCGGCCCGGTAAAAGGCGCGCCGCAAACAGGACATTGGTAGCCGGCGCCGTTCATTCGGGCAGCGGAAGACCCTCGGCCTCTGCGGCACGTACTAACGCCACTTCCAGCATGGCGCGCGCATGGCCCGTCACCTCCTTCAGATAATGATGTAGCGCCGTATCGGCCGGGCTGCTGCTTTCGCACTCGGCGCTATAGGTCTCGAAATTGCCTAAACGTACCAGCAATTCGCAGAGATGGTGCGGACACTCGCACTTCAGCTTCACTGAAGTCGTCGAGATTTGAGCGAGCGCCTTGTTGTCGAAACGCCGCGTTGCCGCAGGATCGATCGGCGGCAACGCGGCAGGTGGGGCGCCGCAAAGCGATTCCAGCTGTTCGATCTCCAGTGGTGCATGCACCAGGCTGCAGCCCAATGCCCGCAGTTCCTGCTCGACGCGTTGCGGCCCGAAGCCGTACTCGACGACGATGCGCCGCGCGCCCAGTTGCTGCGCTAACGAACTAATAGTCTGCGGTGTTTCGCGCTGCAGGGTTGGCAACTCGATAAGCAGCGCATCGGCTGTCACGCCGCGTAGCGCCTCGCCGGCAAGCGCTGCATTTGGGCATGTCGCCACGACCTGTAGTGCCGCCAAGTGATGGTGCTCCACCCGCAAGTTTAGCGCTTCACCAACGATCGCCACGCGCACAGTGGGCAGCGCATTCTTCGCGGCTTGACCTGCCTGCTGCGGGGCCGAGGCCGCGCGAGATACCTTGTCAAGCATGGCCCGCAACTGATCAAGGCCGAGCGAGGCAATCGAGCCAATGGCGTGCCCCGAGTCGACAAGCTGCTTGATCACCGTCAGGCGCGCCACTTCTGCCGGCGAATAAAGGCGCTGCCCGGTTGCGCTTTGGCGCGGTCCGACGATCTTGTAGCGCCGCTCCCATACGCGCAGCGTCTGTACCGGAATGCGAGTGAGTCTGGCTACCGCGCCGCTGCGGTAGACCGGTTCCTCGAGCGTTTTCTGTTGACGGTTTGGCATCAGGACCTCTATTTGAACTGTATTTGAACCTATTTTAACAGAAATATAACCATATAATTCAGTTTATTCCGGGTCATATAGAGAGTTAATCAACATATTGCTGTTCAATTCAAGATAAATCGTATACAATTAGTGTTCAATAAGAGTTCATTAGCGATTCAATTAAGTTGCAGTAGCCTATCTGAAGCCAAGTTTGTTTACCCAGTCCGCAGTTCTATTTACTGACTCATCAAAAAGGAAAAGTCATGAAAAAAATGATTTCTGCAGTCGCCATTTCGTTCTGCCTGATGTCCGCCGCGAATGCCAAGGACATCGTCGATACCGCGGTTTCCGCCGGCACTTTCAAAACGCTCGCTACCGCCTTGCAGGCTGCCGGTTTGGTCGAAACCCTGAAAGGCCGGGGTCCGTTCACGGTTTTTGCGCCGACTGATGCAGCCTTCGCCAAAATTCCAAAGGCCCAGTTGGACGCACTGCTTGCCGACAAAGCCAAGCTTACGGCCGTGCTGACGTATCACGTCGTTTCGGGCGCGGTGATGTCCAAGGACGTCAAACCCGGCATGGTGCAGACGGTCCAGGGCTCTTCGCTGACCGTGAGCACGATGGGTGGTGTCAAAGTTAATGGAGCCAACGTCACCGCCGTCGACATCATTGCTGACAACGGAGTGATCCACGTCATCGACACCGTAGTGATGCCGAACTAACAAACACTCCGCAAGGCAGAGTCGGTCGCCGATAGCTTGCCAAGCGAAAACGCGACAACGCCCGTAAAGGCGGGCATTGTCATAACGCGAAAAATTTTCAGACTTCACGTCTGCACAAGGAATACGCAAATGGATAGTTTGCTAAAAAAATGTTTTCAGGATGTGGATATCAGCCTGAGCGTTCTTCAGGTGCTTGCAAAGAACAGTTATGACTCAATCCTGATCACCGATGCCACCAAAGACGCAAAGATCATATACACGAACAAAGCATTCACGGCGCTCACTGGCTACGGTCAGGCCGAGGTCATAGGGAAAACTCCTAAAATTTTGCAGGGTGCCGCGACCGATAAGAAAGTGATTGCCCGTCTGGTTGAAGCGCTGAAGAGAGATGGCCAATTTGAAGGCAAAGCGATCAACTACAAAAAGAACGGGACGCCCTTCATCATGTACTGGCGCGTTTTACCGGTGAAGGTCGGCAATAAGACCAGGCTTTGGGTGGCAATTCAGCGTGAAGGGTCTGCGGTTTAGTGGGGATTTCTGATCTGCACTGGCTCGAATGCAAAGTGATTACAGTAAAAAAATATATCAGCGGTTTGCTGATTCTCGTCGGTAACTCGCTGACAGCGATTGGTTGCTTTGGCTTGGTGCTCGCTTTGAGCGGTCTCATCCAGGCGGAGTTCTTTGCGCTCGGGATTTCTTCTGGAATACGAGTAATTGGGTCGGTGGCGGTATCCGGTTGTCTGCTGAGTGCTATCGGTTATGGCATGGTTGAGTATTTTGAAAAGTAATAGCTAATACATTAGGAGGGTTAATTGTTTAGAAAATCGGATTATTTTATTCTGTTGGCGGTGATGATTTCTTTCTTTATTACTGCGTATTTGTGGTTTGTGATCCAGGACCGCGAGCAGGCTATATTCACGGCGATTTGGGTTCCTTCCATCTTCGGCTTCGGAATCTACTTCAAGCTGGCCACATTGCTGGGGAGAAAAAAGTGATGTCGATCGATCTGCTTGCCTATGGCATTTTCGTTTTTGTAATGCTGCTTATCGGTTTGGGCCTGACAGTGATGGAATTTCGCAACATGAAATGAAACCTCGCCGCAAAGTACGGGAATCCCTTCCGCGGCTGTTTGCGAAAAATTCCAGGTCGAGCCGCAGCGAGTAATCAGACAAATTTTCTTTGGCTAAAATGAGTCCCATTGCTAATCTAGCCGTTGTCGGCGCTGGCATCGCGGGCCTCGCCTGCGCCACCAGGCTACAGGAGGCCGGACTCAAGGTCAGCCTGTTCGAAAAGAGCGGCGGGGCCTCCGGACGCATGAGTACCCGCCGCGGTAACGGTTGGCAGTGTGACCATGGCGCGCAATACTTCACCGCTCGCCACCCGGATTTTCGTGCCGAAGTGGCGCGCTGGCAGCGGGCTGGAGTGGCTGGACTGTGGAACCCCAGGTTGCAGGTGCTTGGCGGTGAATCGTTGCATGACCCGGATCAGGCGCTGGAGCGATTTGTCGGCATTCCAGTCATGACGGCGCCAGCGCGCCTGCTTGCCGCAGCGCTGGCATTGGCCACCCACTCAACGATCCGGCAGCTGCAACGCCGGCCTGATGGCTGGCATTTGTCGTCGGCAGAGGACGGCTGGCTAGTTGAGCGCTTCGACGCTGTAGTCCTCGCGGTGCCGGCGCCCCAAACGGTGCCGTTGTTGCAGCCACTGTCTGCCGAGCTGGCCGCGTTAGCCCGCGGCGCCGCCATGCATGGCTGCTGGACAGTCATGGCGCGCTTTGCAACTCCACTGGGGTTGCCGTTTGATGCGGCCTTCGTCAATCATGCGCCACTGCGCTGGATCGCACGCGACACCAGCAAACCGGGCCGCATGGGGCCGGAAACCTGGGTGCTGCACGCTAGTGTCGAGTGGAGTGAAGCGAACCTGGAGCAGGATGCCGAAAGCATAGCCGCAGCGCTGCTGAAAGCCTTCGGGCAATTGGGCGGGCCGGCGCCGCAAGCGTGGACGGTGCACCGCTGGCGTTATGCCAGCGTAATCGAGCCAATTCTGGACAACGCGTGCGCCTGGAATGCAGGCATCGGTGTGGGACTGTGTGGCGACTGGCTCAACGGCGGCACGGTTGAAGGCGCGTGGCTCAGCGGCAGGCAGCTCGCCCTGCAGATATTGAACCCACCACAATGAGGTCCTTTCCCGAGAATTTCCGTGCGTTGATAATTGGCGCCTCCGGCGCAATCGGCGCTGCTTTTATGAGCCGGCTGCAAGCAAACCCGAAATGCGCCGCAGTAGTCGGGTTACATCGTCAATCGCTGCCACTGATCGATTTCGACAGGGAGGAAACCATTGCCGCCGCGGCCGAGACGCTTTCCCGCCACGCGCCGTTTGATTTGATTATCAATGCCGCCGGGTTGCTGCATTCGCCTGATTTCATGCCGGAGAAGAGGTTTTCCGATCTCAACTATGCGCAGATGCTTGAGACCTTTCGGGTGAATGCGTTCGGACCGGCCTTGGTATTCCGCCATTTTTGGAAATTGCTTGGCGACGATCGTGCCGTGTTTGCCGTTCTTTCCGCGAAGGTGGGAAGCATCGCCGACAACCGCCTGGGGGGCTGGTATAGCTACCGCGCTTCCAAGGCAGCGCTAAACATGTTTTTGAAAACCGCTTCAATCGAAATCAAGAGAACGAAACCCAGCGCCGTGCTGGCCGCTTTACATCCAGGCACCGTGACCTCACGTTTATCACGGCCTTTTCACGGCGCGGAGGTGGGGCGTTCACCGCACGACGCAGCGGCAGATATGCTTGACGTAATCGACAGTTTGACGCCGCCGTGCACAGGGCAGTTCTACTCCTATACCGGCGCGAGGCTCCCATGGTGACAATGCGGTGGAACTCGCTGGAAACTGCCGCCACGGGTCGCCAATCCCCTGCATCGTTAGGGTTGGAGGCAGGCTTTGCCCTGATGCTGGTGCCGGATGCCAATGTGGGTTAATTATTTTTCATCATGGAGAATCTGCCATGAACGCCACGACAGCCAAGGCGCGGCCAAGCGCGCGAAGTGCAGACCTTTCATGTCATCAACGATGGAGTCATAGGCGGCGTATCTGCGTCACGCGTCAAGTGGACGCCAGAGACCATGCTGTTCGAAGGGGTGGTGTCGCTTGAGAACAATGGCAGCTTCGCCTCGTTCCGTGGCCCCTTAAGGATTCTCGCCGAGTCTGCGGCGCTGCTATTGAAGGTGCGTGGCGATGGAAAGCGCTAAAAACTGACCCTCAAACTCGACGACGGCACAAGCACAGCACAATACCAGGGCGCGTTTGTTGCGTCGCGAGAATGGCAGACGCTGCGTTTCGAACCAACTGATTTCGCGGCCAGCTACCGCGGGCGCGCCGTCGCGGCGCCAATCGTGCGGTTTTTTGACGTGCAATACTTTGGTCTGCTTATTTCGGACCAGCAGTCGGGTAGGTTACACTTCACGAGATCGTCCAACTACAGTGGCGACGACGCACGTTCGGCGAGCGCAAGTTTCGCGTTCTTCGGACCCAAGAGCACGTTATTCAAACTCATAGCGGCAGGAGATCAATGATGATGGACAGCAGGGCGTTTCCGTCCCGTTCCCTTTTACTGGCAGTGCTACTCGCGCTTACGTGGTCGGTCGATAGTGGGGCGGCGGAGCCCTATCCGAACCGGCCGATCCGGCTCATCGTGCCGTATTCGGTCGGGGGCGCTACCGACATCACCAGCCGCATCATCGCACCTTACCTGAGCGAATCCATGGGCCAGCAAGTTATCGTCGACAACCGTCCAGGGGGGGCTGCAATCACCGGCATGGACATGGTCGCGAAAGCAGCACCCGACGGCTACACGATCATGATGGCGACGATCGCGTTTGGGGCGAACCCGGGACTCTATGCGAAGCTGCCATTCGATCCGCAAAAGGATTTTGCGCCGGTCAGCCTGGTTGCGATCGTGCCGACGGTGCTTGCGGTCCATCCGTCGGTGCCGGCGCGCTCGGTAGCCGAACTGGTCGCTTTGGCGAAGGCGAAACCGGGCGTGCTTAACTACGGGTCGGCCGGCAACGGCAGCGCGAATCATCTCGCGGGCGAATTGTTCAGGTATATGACTTCGACCAACATCGTGCACGTGCCGTACAAAGGGGGCGGCCCGGTCGTCGTCGCCATAGTCGCCGGCGAAATCTCGATGTTGTTCGCGACGATTTCTTCTTCGTTGCAGCACTTCAAGGGCGGTCGGCTGATTCCGCTGGGGGTGAGTACGCTCAAACGAAATGCCGCGCTGCCCGACGTTCCGACGGTCGCCGAAGCGGGCGTGCCCGAGTACGAGATATTCGAATGGCAGGGCGTGGTGGTTCCCGCCGGAACGCCGAAAGCCGTCATCGAACGCCTCTATAAGGAGGTCGTCAAAGCCGTGGCGAGGCCAGACGTCAACGAGCGCATTGCAGGACTGGGCGCGGATGTGGCCGGCGGCACTCCGCAGGCGCTCGCCGCCCATATCAATGCAGAAGTCGTCAAATGGAAGAAGATTGCAAAAGAAAGCGGCATCAAGGCCGAGTTCTAAGCAAGTCTGTTCAGCACCGTTCACGTTACGAAAAGGAACCGCGGAAAATGGCAGCGAAAGGCAATCGACTCAAGGGCAAGGTGGCGCTCATCACCGGGGCGAGCGGGGGGCAGGGCGCGGTCGAAGCGCAGATGTTCGCGCGCGAGGGCGCGAGTGTGGTGCTTGCGGACATCGACCACGCGGCGGGCAAGGCACTGGCCGCGAAAATCAGGAAGGCGGGCGGCAAGGCGCTTTATCTCAGCCTCGACGTCACCGACGCCGGGCAGTGGAGTAAGGCAATCGCCAGGGTGCGGCGCGAGTTCGGCGCGTTGCATGTGCTCGTCAACAATGCGGGCATCGTGAGTCGCGTGGGCATCATGGACGTTGGCATCGAGGATTGGGTGCGCACTATCGACATCAACCTGACGGGGCCGTTGCTCGGCATGCGCGCGGCGGCGCCGCTGATCCGCGATTCCGGTGGCGGTTCTATCGTCAACATCTCCTCTACGGCCGCGATAGCGGGACACTGGGGCGCCGCTTACGTCGCGAGCAAGTGGGGTCTGCGCGGTATCACCAAGACCGCGGCGCTCGAATTTCAGGATTGGGGCATTCGCGCGAATTCCGTGCATCCGGCGCAGGTTGATGAAACGAAGATGACCGACAGTTCGGCGCCGGGATACCGCGAGGCGAACGAGCGCGTCATTCCTTTAGGGCGCGCCGCCAAGCCCGAGGAAATCGGGCATGCGGTGCTCTTTTTGGCTTCCGACGAATCGAGCTACATCAACGGCACGGAAATCGTCGTCGATTGCGGCTATACGTCGTTTGCTCTCGCGCGCGTGCGCAAACAGTTGCAGAAGGAATACGCGACAGGGCCAAAGAGTAAACGCCGCTGAGCGCTGAGTGTTGCGGGCTTCGCCAGATATTTGCGCTGCCGAACGCCGGATTCACTCCGGTTTGACACCCGCCGCCTTGACAATGCCTGCCCACAGGCGAATGTCGTCGCGCACGACTTTCGTAAACTCGGCGGGGCTGCTGCCGACGAGTTCCGAGCCGGCGAAGCGCTCTTTGACGATGGGCACTGCCAGCGCCTTGACCACTTCGGCATGCAGCTTGTTCGCGATCTCCTTCGGCATGCCGGCCGGTCCCGCCAGTCCAAACCATGTAATGATTTCCATGCCGGGCACGCCGGCTTCGTTCATTGACGGCACGTCGGGCATCGCGGAATAACGCTTGTTGCCGATGGTGGTCACCGCGAGCGCGCGCAGTTTGCCGCTATTGACGAAGGTGACGACGCCGGGGCTCGCCGCGATGACCATGTCGACCTGCCCCGCAATCGTGGCAGCGGTCGCTTCGCCCGCGCCTTTGAAAGGGATGTGCGTGATGTCGACCTTGGCCGCGCGATTGAAAAGCTCGCCGGCGAGATGATTGATGCCGCCGGATCCGCCTGAACCGTAGTTGTATTTGCCGGGGTTCGCCTGCGCGAGCGCGACGAATTCCTTCAGCGTATTGGCCTTGATCGACGGATGGACGACGAGCGTTCGCGGCACGCCGATGACCTGGGTGATAAAGGTAAAGTCTTTCGGCACGTCGTAGGGCAGCGACTTGCTGACGCTCGGTACGATCGAGAAGCCCGAATCGATCATGGTGAGCGTGTAGCCGTCGGGCGCTGATTTGACGACGATGCCGTAACCTATGATGCCGGTGGCGCCCGAGCGATTGTCGACGACAAAGGTTTGCCCGAGTTGTTGGGAGAGTTGCTGCGAGATGACGCGGCCGGTCAGGTCGAGCGTGCCGCCGGGAGCGAACGGCACGATTACGCGCACCGGCCGGTTCGGATAAGCGTCGGCGCCGTGCGCCGCGGCGGCGTGCAGCAGTGCCAGTATCCACAAAGTGCGTGCGATGTTCATACGGGTGCTTTCGGTTGATAGCGGCGCAGCAGGTGGCGGATGCGGTCGCTGGTTTGCGGCCGTATGCGCTCGGTCCATGGCGTATTGATGGCCGCCTGCCATGCGGCGGATGCCGGGATTTCAGTATTGGTCAAATGTGAAACGACGACATATTTCGGCGCGCCTTCGGTCGCGCGGAAACGACGCGTGCACAGCACGCCCGGGACATTCGCGATCGCCGGCAGATGTTCCTGGTCAGACCAGGCGTTGAAATCGGCTTCGGCCTCGGGTTTCACGTTGCAGGCGACGAACAGCAGTGCGCCTGCATTGCCGGGAGACGGCATTCGGCCGGGCAGGAGTTGTTCGCCGACCAGGCGCACCAGCAGTTTCGTTTTGCTCGAAATGCGCCGCGACCACGGAGATTTGCCTTCAGCCTTGCGCACATAGTAGGCCGGGTCCTCCAGCACGCGCACGTTTTCCAGATCGTAGGTCGCGAGCGCGAACTGCTGATTGTCCGCGCCTATCCAGCGCTGCGCGTTGATAAAACCCTTGACGGCCATGCGCTCGGGAATGTGCTCCGTATCGTACCAGGCGTTGAATTCTTCTTCGGCGATGGTCGAGTAATCGAATGCCGCGACGAGCAGTCCAAGAGGTAATGTCACTGGCTGATCCGTTGACTAATATTAGATAGTCACAGAGAGCGCGCGGAAAATCAATAGTGCGCCGGTTGCCGGGCATGGTGAAACGTAGTAATAAGAACAATAAAGCCGTCCGAATCAACAGGAGAAACCCACATGCTTGACAAACCGCTCGCCGTGCAGCTCGGCGAATTCGTCGCCCGTTTGAAATTTTCTGATCTTCCGCCCAACGTCGTCGACAAGGGCAAGGCACTCATCAACCACAGCGTGACCGTGGCGCTGGCGTGCTCGAAACTGCCGCGCGTGTTGCAGGCGAAGGCTGCCGTCAACGAGCACGAAAGTCTCGGCAAGCGGGAGGTGGGGCGCGGCCAGGGGGCGACAGTGTGGGCCGAAGGCGGGCGGGTGACCAGGGTCGGCGCGGTGTTTGCGAACGGCGTAGCGATTTCGGTGAATAATCAATGCGATTCGTACCACATGCTCACACACCCCGGCGTGCTCATCATTCCCGCCGGCATTGCCACCGCGGAGAGCGAAGGGCGCAGCGGACAGGAACTTCTGACTGCGATCGTCGCGGGCTATGAAGTGCAGTGCCGCGTAGCGCGTGATTTCATACCCTCAACGCAGGCACGCGGTTATCGCTCGAGCCCGACGTATGGAATTCTTGGTGCCGCAGCGACGGCGGCTAAACTGATGCGGCTCAACGACGCGCAAACGGTCAGCGCAATCGCGCTCGCAGCCAGTTTTGCCGGCAGCCTGATCGAGGGGCAGCGTACCGGCGTGATGGACGCCGATTTCGCCGAAGCGCAGGCCGCGCGCAACGGGATGTGGGCGGCGACGCTGGCCGCACAGGGGTTCGTCGGCGCGCCGACGGCGTTGGAAGGCGACGGCGGTTTTTACAATGCGTTCACCGGCAACAACAAAGGCGACCTTAGCTACACGTTCACCGGCCCGCCGAAGGCGAAATTCGAAGACGTCGTCGCCGATCTTGGCAAGCATTGGGAAGTGCTCGACGTTAAATTCAAGATTTATCCGACGCCCGGGTTCAACCAGCCCGTGGTCTGGCTGACCCACGACCTCGTCGCGCAGCACGGCCTCAAGCCCGAGGCGATAGACAGCATCACGCTCGAAATGAACTATCTCGAAACCCTTTATCCGTCGCCGCGCTTCCCGCGCTCGACCAGTCTCGACGGCAACGCGTTCGGACGCACCACCTTCATGCTCGCTTATACCGCGGTCAACGGCGATTACCCGGTCATCGAGGACTACGATCCCAACCAGATCGGCGCGCAAGCGGATGCGGCGATGAAAGCGCAGGTCTCCGCGCTGCAGAAACGCGTCGAGGTGATCGGCGAAGTCGGGCGCGAGTGTTTCGCGCCGCGCATCACGTTCAAACTCAAAGACGGCCGCCACATCGTGGGCGAATACGACGGCCGCGAGCTGATGTGGGATTTTGCGAAAGATGCGAAAGAGCTGCGCCGCTTCATTCCGGGCCTGCCGATCAAGGCCGACCAGTACGATCGCCTGGTCGCTGCGATATCCGGGCTCGACAAGGCAACTTCAGTGGACGAACTGGTGCGCCTGACGCTGGTGCAGTGAGGATAAGCGGACCAAGTCTGATTACCCGGGATCGCAGATTCCGGCGCGTTGGGCCGCTTGCAGTCGCCGGGCGTTCATGTGCGGACTTCCGCTGACAAATGGCGGCAGGCCTTCAACTCGCGGTCGATCGCCTGCGCGGCCTTGCGTATGCGCGGCAGGTAAGTCTGAGTCAGGGTGTCGGTCGGCACGCGCCCGGCATAGCAGCTGATGTTGATGGCAGCGATCACGTTGCCGTTGGCGTCATGCAGCGGCATCGCCAGCGAGCGCACGCCCTCGTCTATCTCTTCATCGCTCAGGTACCAGCCCTGGAGTGCTGCTTTCTGTAATTCCTTCAACAGCGCCGCTCGATTGACTATGGTCTGCGGCGTATAGCGCTGAAGTTTTGTCGTGCGCAGGTAATCGGCCAATTGCTGCTCAGGCAACGCGCCGAGCAGGACGCGGCCCGATCCGGTGCAGTAAGCGGGCAGGGTCGAGCCGACCGCCAATGTTGAGCCGACGAGACGGTTGGTGGTGACGCGCGCGATATAAAGTATGCGCTGCCGGTCGAACACGGTGACCGAAGACGTTTCATTCAGGTCCTGCGCGAGCGATTCGAGATGCGGCTGCACGATTTGCGGCAGGGATTGCGTGGACAGGTAGCCATAGCCGAGTTCCAGGGTGCGCGGCAGCAGATAAAAATCCGCGCCGGACCGTGCAACATAACCAAGTTGCTCGAGCGTGATCAAAAAACGCCGCGCGGCGGCGCGCGTAATGCCGGTGCTTTTGGCGATGTGCGCAAGCGACTGCCGTGGTTCTGCGCCGAGGCATTTGATGACGGCGAGCCCGCGTTCGAGGGACTGGACGAAATCCCTGCCCGGTGAACGGATGGCAGTCAACGTCGCCCCTTTCTGCCCTTTGCGTGCTATCGCCATGAATAGTCTTTGTACGTGAGCTGCGATTTATAAGGTTGACTGCACGATACCCTCTCCAATAAAATTATCGCATATCGCGCAAGTGTGCGCTATGCGCACAAACTAGTTCACAAAAAGAGCGGCGCCCCAGGCCGCGTGAGGAGCCATTGATCGACCCGCTAATCGAGTTTCGGCACGTCAGCAAGGTGTTCGAAACTGCGTCCGCCCAAGTCGAGGCCGTTACCGGCATCACGCTGTCGGTGGCGCGCGGTGAGATTGTTACTCTGGTAGGGCCATCGGGTTGCGGAAAATCGACGCTGCTAAATATGGCGGCCGGACTGCTGAAGCCGACCACCGGTGAGGTGTTCTACGGCGGCAAGCTCGTTGACGGCTACAACCTGCGCACCGGTTATATGACGCAGAACGACCATTTGCTGCCGTGGCGCAGCGTCGTCGCAAATATTGCCGTGCCGCTCGAAATCAATGGCTGGGCCGCGGCTGCCATCGCCGAACGCGTGCAAATGCTCGTCAAGCTCGTCGGGCTGCAGGGCTTCGAGCAGGCGTATCCATCCCAACTTTCCGGTGGCATGCGCAAGCGTACCGCGCTGGCGCGCCTGCTTGCTTACGACCCGGAAACGCTGTTGTTGGACGAGCCGTTTGCCGCGCTCGATGCGCAACTTCGCTTGAGCATGCAGATTAAATTGCTGGACATCAGCCGCCGCCTGTCCAAAACCATTTTGTTCGTCACGCATGATCTCGACGAGGCGGTGGCGCTCGCGGACCGTGTCGTCGTGTTCAACCCCAGGCCAGGGACGATCCATAAAGTGGTCGCTTCGCCGCTCGCGCGGGAACGGGACCTGCTGCGCCTGCGCCATGATCCGGGATTCGTTTCATTGACCGCGGAACTGTGGGACATGCTGGCGCCGGTGGTGGCGGCCGAACTTCACGGGGAGACCGTTTGAACCCGCCGCATGACGCGGCAGTCGTCGGTCGGGCAGCGCCCGCCAACGATGGTGCGATCAAACGCAAGGCGCGGAAAATGCACGTGGTGCTCCTGCGGATTGCGCTGCTTGCGGGACTTCTCGCGTTATGGGAAGCGGCCTCCGGCACTCTGGTGCAGGAGTTTTTCATCAGCCGGCCGAGCGCGATATTCGCGAAGCTGCGCGGCTGGGTGCTGGACGGCAGTTTCTTTTACCACGCGGGCATTACCGCGTCGGAGGCTTTGCTGGGATTTCTGCTGGGCAGTTGCCTGGGACTGGTGATAGGCGTCCTGCTCGGCCGCGCGCGCCTGCTGGCCGAGGTGCTCGATCCTTTCATCATGGCGTTCTACAGCCTGCCCAAGGTTGCGCTCGCGCCGCTCTTTATCCTGTGGATCGGCATCGGCATGACGATGAAAGTCGCTTTGACGGCAACCATCGTGTTCTTCCTGGTCTTTCTGAATACTTATTCCGGCGTCAGGAACGTCAGCCAGGAACTGGTCGCCATCGTCAAGCTGATGGGGGCAAACGAGCGTGACATCCTCTCCAAAGTCGTGCTGCCCTCGGCGCTGACCTGGGTGTTCGCAGGCTTGCGGATCTCCGTCCCTTACGCACTGATCGGCGCGGTCGTCGGCGAGTTGATGGCGTCGAACAAGGGATTGGGAGCGCTGCTGGTTTCGGCCCAAGGCCAATTCGATACGGCCGGCGTCTTTGCCGCCCTGATCGGAATCACCGCGCTTGCTTACCTGCTGAACAGTGTCGTGAAGTTCGCTGAACGCAAAGCCATGCGCTGGAAAACAGTTGATGTCGACGATGAAGTCCGAATTTAAATTGAAGCGGAGAGCCCAGTGAGAAAAAATCTGATTGCCTGTATCGCAGCCGTCGCAGTGATGTTGGGCGCCGGCACTGCCTGCGCGCAGGACAAGATCAACGTTGCGTTGGCTTCTGGCGGCTATCTTTATATCAGCGTCATGGCGGCGGACGTGCTGGGCTTCATCAAAAACGAAAACATCGAGGCGAACATTTATAACGCGACCTCGGGCACCAAGGCAATGTCCGCGCTGGCTGCAGGTGAAGCCCAGTTCAGCGTGACCGCGCCGCCTTCAGGCTTCAGGGCGCGTGAGAAGGGCGTGGACATTATCACGGTGGGCGCTGCGATAACGCAGTACGCAAGCAACATCGTCGTCTCGAAAAAATTCATCGAACGGACCGGCATCAACGCGAACAGCAGCTACGAGCAGAAGCTGAAAGCGCTGAAGGGCAGCACTTTCGGCGTCAGTACTCCGGGCAGCGGGACCGATCAGATCATCCGTTACCTTGCGCGGCGCGCGGGTTTGAACCCCGATAAAGACATGACGATAGCTACGATGGGGACCGGCGCGGCCATGTTGCCGGTGCTGGCGCGCGACCAGATCGACGGTTTTTCGTTTTCTCCGCCCAATCCCGATCTGGCAGTCAAGCAGTTCGGCGGCACCATGCTGTTCGAGTTCTCCAAGGGGCAGGTGAAGGAGCTCGATGGCTTCCTTTATCAGGGAGTGCTGGTGCGTGACAGCTGGGCGCAGAAGAACTCCGAACTCGTCGTGCGTTTTCTGCGGGCCATTCAGCAGGGGCTCGACGTCGTGCACAGCGAGCAGAATCACACCAAGGCGCGCGACGCCGTGTGGGCCAAGTATTTCAAAGAGACGGACAAAGCGCTTTTCGACCAGATCTGGGGCGACATGCGCCCGGCTTATCCCAAAACCGTCGAAGTCAACGAAGGGCAGATGGTCCGCATCGCCCAGTTTCTCGCCGACCTCAATGAACCCATTTCCCCCGCCGTGCTGAAGTCCGGCTGGACGAACCAGTACGCCGCCAAGGCCGCCGCGTCGCTGCGCGCCGGCGCGCGCAAGTAGCCGGCGGCCCGCCGGCACAACACACAAGAAAGATTACGGCATGGCAGATTTGCAGCGACTTTTGTCTCCCCGCAGCATTGCGATTGTGGGCGTGTCGGAAGACCCGAAAACCATCCGCGGCAGGCTGCTGCAGGTGCTGCTGCATCGCGGCTTCAACGGACCGTTGTACCTGGTGAGCCGCCGCCTGAAAGAGGTGCGCGGCCGCCGCACGTTCGCGACGCTTGAAGAAGTGCCTGAAATCGTCGATCTCGTCATTCTCGCCGCGCCTGCCCAGGCGGTGCCGCAACTCGTCGAGCAATGCGGAAAAGCGGGTATCCGCGCCGTGCTCGTCATTGCCTCCGGCTTTGCCGAAGAGCGTGGCGATGACGGCCGCCTGCGTGAAATCGAGCTGCAGGAAATTGCGCGACGTTACGACATGGCAGTGTGCGGCCCGAATACCGAGGGCTTCGTTAACAATCTCGAAAAAGTCGCGGCAACGTTCTGCCCTACGCTGGAAAACGTCTCGATCTCGCTCGATGCCAAAGTCGACGTCAGCAAACGCATCGCGGTGATTTCGCAAAGCGGCGGCTTCGCTTTCACCTTTCTCAATATCAGCCAGCAGCGGCAGATTTCCTACAGCTTTATGATCAGCAGCGGCAACGAAAGCTGTCTCGAGACTGCTGATTGCCTGCATCACCTGCTGGAGCGGGGCGGCACCGATGTGTTCCTGCTTTATCTGGAAGGCGTGCGCGATCCGGCGAAATTGCGGGCGGCGCTGCACCAGGCGGCCGTTGCCGGCAAACCGGTGATCGCGGCCAAAACCGGCCGCTCGCAAGCGGGCAGGAACGCGGCGGCATCGCACACCGGTTCGATGGCGGGGGAGGCGCGCGTCTTTGATGCGTTGTTCCGCGAATACGGCGTCATCGAGGGCAGCGATCTCGACCAGATGGTCGATACGGCGGCGGCATTTACCTATTGCAAACTGCCGCCGGGCCGGCGCGTCGCCGTCATCAGCAATTCGGGCGGCGGCGCGGTCTGGCTGTCGGACATGCTGACCGCGCAGGGTTTTGAGATCGTTCCATTCGATGCCGCGACGCAATCGCAGATCGAAAAGCTGCTGCCTACCTATGGAGTGGCGAAAAACCCCGTGGACCTGACGGCGACCGCCGTGCGCGAGGTCGGCTACGCGCACATCGTGGAGATTGCCGCGCGATGCGCGACGGTCGATCTCGTCATCGTGATCGGCTCACTGGCTTACGAATACGTCATCGAGAAAGACCGCGACGCATTCGCGCGCATACGCGCGCAGACCGACAAGCCGATTCTCTTTTGCACTTACACGACCGCTTCCGCGCGCGCCGTGGAGTTGCTGGCGAGCGCCGGCATTCCTGCATATACGTCGATGCCGAACTGCGTGCGCGCCGCGCGGGCGCTCGCGGATTACGCGGAATTTCAGGAGCGCTGGCGGCGTGATTACAAACAGCAGAGCGCGCGGCCTGCCGATATCACGACGGCGATGGTCGAACGGGTGCGCAAGCAACTCGGCAGCGCGGCGGCTGTGCTTACTGAGGGCAGCTCAAAGCAAATCCTCGCCGCATACGGTTTGCCCCAATGCGCCGAGCGCATGGTGTCGAGCGCGGAAGAGGCGGTTGCCGCTGCGAGCGACATCGGTTTTTCTGTCGCCATCAAGGCGCAGTCGCCGGAAATTCTGCACAAGACTGAGGCCGGTGCGGTGGTGCTCGGTCTCAAGGATGAACGCGCGCTGCGCGAGGCGTATGCGCAAATGCTCGAACGCGTCGCTCGTGGTACGTCGCGCGCAATCGACGGCGTGCTCGTGCAGAAAATGGCGGCACCCGGTCTTGAGATGACGATCGGCATTACGCGGGATGCGCAGTTCGGCCCGATGATCATGCTCGGGCTCGGTGGAGTGTTTGTCGAGTTGCTCGACGATGTCGCGCTGGCGCCTGCACCCATCAGCAGGATGCGCGCGCGCGAGCTGCTGCAGGGTTTGCGCGCTGCCAGGATGTTTGCCGGCTATCGCGGTATGCCCAGCGTCGATCTCGACGCGCTCGCCGACGTGGCGTGCCGGGTGTCATGGTTTGCGCACGACCAGCAGGATCTGGTCGCTGAAATCGACCTCAACCCCGTCATCGTGCACGCCAAGGGACTGACGATCGTCGATGCGCTGATAGTCCGCACGGTGCAGGGAAGCGAACCCCGGGCAGTGCGCACCGCGGCAGGCGCGATCCGCAGCGTCGAAGAACCGGCTACCAGCGCGGCCGGCCGTTGAGCCGCGCCATCTACTACTAACAGGAGCATCTGATGTCCCAGGGCGAATCTTCCGGTAAACCAGTCAGCAAGCCTGTGAAAGGCGCGCAGCAGCATCCCGGGCTCACTGACGAGGCCATCGAGAAGGTGCGCGGACTTATCGGCGTGTGGTTGCGGCGTGATGTGCACGCGCCGGCGCGCTATGAGGCGATAGCCCCCGGCGACATACGGCGCTGGGCGCAATATGCAGTCGGTGACGACAATCCGCTCTGGTGCGACAGCGAATATGCGAAGCGCACGATGTGGGGCGGAATCATTGCGCCGCCGTCATTTCTGGGTACCGTGGACAGCGGACTGGTGGCGCCGGGATTGCCGGGCATCCAGTGGATCTACGCCGGCAGCCGCTGGGAACACCATTTCCCGGTGAGGGTCGGCGATGTCGTTTCCGCGCGCGCGCGCCTGATCGATGTGCAGGTGAAGGAAGGGCGCAACGTGCCGCGTTTCGTCAACCAGGTCGGCGAAGTTCTCTATACGAACCAGAACAACCAGCTGGTCGCGCGTTATGAAGGCGACTACTTCCGCATTCCGCGCGCACGCAGCGGCGGCGGCATTAAAAAATCCACCGAACCGCGCACTCCATACCGTTATACCGACGAACAGATCGAAGAGATCGCGCAAGCGTATCGCAACGAAGAGCGGCGCGGCGCTGAGCCCCGCTACTGGGAGGACGTGAAGATCGGCGACGAGTTGCCGACCTTGTGGAAAGGGCCGCTCACGCTCGTCGATATCGTCGGCTTCTACGTCGGGCGGCAAACGACCTACAGCGTGCTGCGCTCGGCGTTCCTCGATCGCGACAAGCATCCGGCCAATGTCTATACGTCGCCGACGCGGAATATTCCCGTGCATCCGGCCGCCGGCCACTTCGATGCCGAAATCGCCCGCGAGATCGGCATGCCCGACGTGTATGACCAGGCGTGGCAACGCATCAACTGGGGCGGTCATCTCGTCACCAACTGGATGGGCGACATGGGTTTTGTGCGGCGGTTGTCGGGCCGCATTACGAAACCGAATTTCCTGGGGGATCTCACGAAGATGAACGGCAAGGTGACGGATTGCAGGAAAGAGGCGAACGAAGCGCTGGTGGACATCGAATGGTGGGGCACCAACCAGAAGGACCAGCGCACGTGCGACGGCAAGGCCACCGTGCGGTTGCCTTCACGCGACATCTCGATCCAGGTTTTGTAAGGCGGACATGGAAACTCCATTTGCCGGATTGAAAGTTGTCGACCTCACGCATTTTGTGGCCGGCCCGTACTGTACGATGCTGCTGGGCGACCTCGGCTGCGATGTGATCAAGGTCGAAAAACCCGATCGCGGCGATACCGGGCGCCACATGAACATGAGCCAGCGTTTCGCGGCCGATATTCCTCTCGTGGGAGGCGATTATTTCCTGGCAATCAACCGCAACAAGCGCAGCATCGGACTCGATCTGAAGACGCCGGAAGGCGTCGAGGTCTGCAAGCAGCTTTGCGGCTGGGCGGACATAGTCGTGCAGAATTTCCGTCCCGGCGTGACGGCGCGGCTGGGGCTGGATTACAAAAGCCTGCAGGCCAAAAATCCGCGGCTGATTTATGCCAGCGTCTCCGCGTATGGAGACGAAGGCCCCCTTGCCGACAAGCCCGGCATGGATGTCGCGGTGCAGGCGCGCTCGGGGGTGATGAGCATCACGGGGCCTGAAGGCGGCAACCAGCCGCTACGCCCGGGCGCGTCACTCGCCGATTTCAGCGGCGGCATTTACCTGACCACCGCGATCGTTACCGCGCTCTATCATCGCGAGCGCAGTGGCCGCGGCCAGGAAGTCAGCGTCGCGCTGATCGATTCCATGATGAGCCAGCTCATCAGTTATTCGGTTGCGGTGCTCGACGGCGGCTCGACCGTCACGCCTGTCGGTTCGGGCCATCCGCAGGTCGTGCCGTATCAGGCGTTTCCAACTGCCGACGGACACGTCGTCATCAGCGCTGCGGCCAACAAGCTGTTCCGCACGCTGTGCACGGTGCTGGGGTGCGAGCAGCTCGCGTCCGATCCGCGCTTCGCCACCAACAACGAGCGCGTCAAAAATCGCGACGTGCTTATTTCGCAGTTGATCGCGCTGACCCCGGCACGCACCACGGCGGCGTGGATCACAGCGCTGGAAGCCGCCGATATTCCCTGTGCGCCGGTCAACGATCTGGCCACCGCTTTCAGCGAACTGGCGGAGAACTCGCCGGGTATGGTGCAAACCGTGCAGCATCCCCGTGCCGGCGAACTGCACCAGCTCGGAGTGCCTTTCAAGTTCGGCAGTTGTGAGGGCAATATCCGGCGGCCGCCGCCGATGCTGGGCGAACACACAGAAGAAATTCTGAAGGGCGTGCTGGGCAAGACCGCTGAAGAAATCGATTTGCTGCGGCAGAAAAAAGCAATCGATGCTGCAGCGTGATGTCATCGAAAATCAATGCAATCGAACGCAAATCCTGAAGGAGTGGCCGCCGTAAAAACCTACCCGTTTGAATATGTGAAATAGGTTGTCGATCCCGCATCGAAAATCGCCACGGTCACGCTCAGCAATCCCGGCAAGCGCAACGCGGCCCCGTTTTGTGGCGAGGAGCAGCTGGTTAACGCGATCGACGATTGGGAGAAGAACGACGATGTAAAGGTCGTCATCCTTGGAGCCTCATGAGCATCACGGGCGAACCGGACGGCGGTCCGTTGCCCGCCCAGGCGCTCGTCGCGGAGACCGGCCTGGCCGGCTTCTAGGCTTACACCTGGAACATGTTTTTCGCCCCGGCGAAAACGCCCAGGCACATTGTCGAAAGGCTGAACCGCCAGATCAACGCCGCCGCCACCGATCCGGCAACCCGCGCGCGTCTGGACGGACTGGGCGTAGAGGTCGTCGACGATTCCACGCCGGCCAGCTTGCGCAACTTCGTGCCGAGCGAGATTGCAAAATGGTCCAAGGTCTTCAAGGAGGCGGGCGTCAAAGTAGACTGAATCCCGATTGCTGCAATGTTCTGCAGTGAGCCCGGCTAAACCTGCAATACCGGGAGTGTTAACGCATTGCGCCCGGCGCAGCGACGCATGAATCGTCGTGGCGCTTTGACAGAGGAGGTCTGGCGTGAGATATTTTCCGCCAAGGCGATAGTTGTTCCACAGCATAGAACGTCGTTTCAATAGCAAACTCCGCATTCCGTATTTTGATGTTCGGCAGGCCGCACGATGGATGACATCGGGCGCGTCGGCTGATTACGCACGCCATGGACACCATCTCAACAGACAAGCAAATGGACTCGACCACCACGCGGTTGGTTGAGTTTGCGCTGGGCGCAGAGTACCGGGCGCTCGACGTGCCGACGGTTCACGCCTGCAAGCAACGCTTGATCGATACGTTTGCCGGCGCCATGGGCGCATACGACGAGCCGCTCAGCGCAATGGCGCGTGCGCTCGCCCGTCGTTGCGCGGGAACGCCCGCGGCGAGCGTCTGGGGCAGCGACATCAAGACCACGCCGGAAGCCGCCGCTTTCGCGAATGGCACGATGTTGCGGTTTCTCGACATCAGCGACACCTATATGGGGCTGGGCGGCGGACATCCGAGCGACATGCTCGCGGGTATCCTCGCGGTCGCAGAATCGGTTCGTGCCGACGGCGCATCCGTGATCAACGCTATGACCGTTGCGTACGACGTTTACTGCAGCCTGAACGATGCGGTCGATATCGGCGCCAAGGGCTGGGACCAGACGCTGTATGGGGTTCTCGGCACTGTGCTTGGCGTCGGCAAATTGATGCGCTTGTCGCGGGAGCAGATGGGGAACGCGGTGTCGCTCGCGCTCACGCCCAACATGGCGCTGCGGCAAACGCGGCAAGGCGATCTCTCGAGCTGGAAGGGCTGTGCCGGCGCAAATGCGGCGCGTAATGCGGTTTTCGCGGCAGTGCTCGCGCAGGAAGGATTTACCGGCCCGGCGGAGGCATTCGAAGGCAAGCAGGGGTTATGGAATGTGCTCGGCCGTTTCGAGTGGAAGCTGCCGGCGCCCGGCGACGCGCGCATGGTGACGCAAACGAATTTGAAAAGCCTGCCGGTCTGCTACCACGGACAGTCGGCGGTGTTGTGCGCGCTGGAGCTGCAGCCGCGCGTCAATGTGGCCGCTATCCGCGAAGTCCACGTCGAGGCTTACCGCGGGGCCGTGACGCAGATGGGCGGCGAACCCAGCCGGTGGGCGCCGACCACGCGGGAAACCGCCGACCATAGCATGCCGTATACGATTGCAATCGCGCTGCTGGACGGCGCGGTAACGGTGCGGTCCTTCGGGCCGCAGCGTTTCACCGAGCCGGCGGTCGTCGATCTCATGCGCAAGGTAAAAGTGACCGAAGATGCGAAATTGACGGCGCAGTACCCGGAGTCGTCGCCCAGCCGTGTGACGATCACGCTCACTTCCGGCGAGGTATACATCAAGGAGATGCGTTATCCCAAAGGGCATGTCAGGAATGCCATGGATGACCACGAGATCGAGGCGAAGTTTCACGACCTGTGCGGGCCGCGCATCGCCGCCTCAGCTCGCGAGGAAATTCTGCGCAGGTTGTGGAATTTCGAGCGTGTTGGAGATATAGAAACGGAAATCCTCGGGATGCTTGCAGTTTGACCGCGATGAAAGAATTCATGAAGTGTCGAAACAAGGAGTGTTGTCGTGACTGTTGCTGATGCAAGTCAGGTTGATTTGGGTAAACCGCTGGCCGGCCGCACGGCCATAGTCACCGGTTCGGGGCAAAACATCGGCAAGGCGATTGCATTACATTTCGCGCGCGCCGGCGCCAACGTGGTTGTCAACGGCCACCGCAACCAGGCGGCCATCGATGCCGTCGTCAAGGAAATCGAGGCGCTGGGCGTCAAAGGCCTCGCTTGTCTTGCGGATGTCAGCGATGCGAAGGCCATCGCCGACATGGTCAAGAAGGCCCAGGACAAATTCGGCGGCGTCGATATCGCGGTCTCCAACGTCTCGGTCAGGCTGCACCAGCCGTTCTTCGATATTTCTCTTGAAGACTGGGACAAGACGCTGAGATCGAACCTGAGTTCCGCGTTTTATCTCGCGCGCGCGGTGCTGCCCGGCATGCAGAAAGCGAAATGGGGACGTATCATCCATATTTCCGGCGAAGACGGCTGGCAGGGACATATCCCTGGTCGCGCGCACAACATGGTCTGCAAGGCCGGCGTGCACGCGTTTTCGAAAGCGGTGGGGATCGAGTTCGCCGCAGACGGCATCACCGCGAATACGGTGTCGCCCGGTTCGATCGAAACCACGCGCGACTGGAGCCAGTATCCGAAAAACTGGCGCGAGATGCGCCTGGGTCAGATTCCGATGAAAAGAATCGGCCGCGTCGACGATATTGCGATGGCATGTGTTTACCTGGCCGGAGACAGCGGGGCGTTTCTTTCGGGGCAGGTCATCCATGTCAACGGCGGGCAGTTCATGTATTGATAGTCCGCCGGATTGAAAGACAGATAAAGAAGTTTCACAGTATTTAGGAGGCAGCGAGGATGGTGGAGTTCAAAACAATTTCGTACGACGTGATCCAGGTCGGCGAGGAGTTCAAGTCCGACGATTTTCTGATCAAACCGGAAGACGTCGAAACGTTTGCCTACGCGGTCGACGATCACAATCCGTGGTATTTCGAGGATTCGCCTTTCGGCGGGCCCATCGCGCATCCCGTAATGCTGGGAAACCAGGCGCTCATGATGCGCCACAGCCGCTATATCATTCCGGCGGGTTTGCACGCCAAGATCCAGTTCGAGTTCCACGAACCGCTGCGCGCCGGCATGCGCGTGCGCAGCTACGGCAAAGTCCTCGACAAGTTTGAGAAGCGCGGCCGCCATTACATGGTGACCGAGTTCACCACCAAAGATGAAGAATCCGGCACCGTGCTGGTGCGCGGCCAATTTACCCAGATGTTGTTGAAGGGCGAGCGTCATGAAGCTTAAAGCAGCAGCCTCCATTGAGATCGGCAAAGAATTGCCGCCGCAGGTAAAGAAAATCGTGCAGCGGCAAATCGATTGCTATTCGGGCGTGCGGCCCAAGTCCATACATACCGACGCCGACTGGGCAAAGCAGAAAGGTTTCGCCGCGCCGCTCGCGCAGGGCCTGATGTCCACCGGCTATGTTTCGCAGATGATGGTGGATTTCCTTGGCGTGGGGTTCGTCAGAGGCGGCAGGATCAGCGCTTCGTTCATCAAGCCGGTGCTGGCCGGGGACACGCTGACCATGCACGGTGCAGTGAAAAGCATGGAGGCGGAGGGCGAGCGCACGCGCGTTACCGTGGAGTTCTGGTGCGTGAGCCAGGAAGGCGTCAAGACCATGGTCGGCACGGCGAGCGGGCTGGCGGCGTGAGTCTTTGATGCCGGGCAGCGTAATGGATAATCTCGCGCCGGCCGCGCTGAACACCGATCTCTCGGGTTTGTTCGCGCCGCGCTCGGTCGCGCTGGTCGGCGCCACCGACCATCCCTCGAACTTCGGCGGGCGCGTGTTCCGCGCCATGCTCAATTTCGGTTACAAGGGAAAAATATTTCCGGTCAACCCGCGTCTCAAGGAAATCTACGGGCTCGCGTGTTATCCCAGCGTAAATGACCTGCCCGAGACGCCCGACCACGTCGGCATCATCGTCGCCACCGAACGCGTGTTCGCCATTCTGGCGGACTGTGCGGCGCTAGGCGTGCCTTTCGCCACTGTATATACCGCGGGATTCGCGGAGACCGCCACGCCCGAAGGCCGCGAGCGGCAGGCACGGTTGATCGCGTTCGCGCGCTCGTCCGGCATGCGCATCATGGGCCCCAATTGCAACGGCGTAATCAACTTCATCGATAATTTCGCGATGACGTCCACCGGCGCTATCGGCCGCGCCAAAGGCAAGGCGGGCAATGTCGGCGTTATCAGCCACAGCGGCGGGCTCGGCCAGATCACCGTGATGTGGCGCGCGCAAATGGCAGGGTTGGGCGTGAGCTACGAAGCGAGCTGCGGCAATGAAGCGGACCTCGACACGCTCGACTTCGCGCGTTTCATGCTGCGCTCCGACACCACCGACATTATCCTGATGGCAATCGAAGGCTTCAAGGATGGCGCCAAACTGCAAGCGGTGGCGCTGGAGGCTTTGGAGCGTGAAAAGCCGATAGTCGTATTGAAGCTGGGCCGCACCGAAGCGGGCGGCCGTGCGGCGGCATCGCACACCGGCTCCATCGCTGGAGTTGACGATATCTATCAGGCCGCATTCAAACAGTACGGCATGATAGGCGTGAACACCTGCAACGAGCTTTACGAGACAGCGATCCTTCTGCGTAAACGCCGTTGGCCCAAGGGTCGCCGTGCAGCGTCGGTCGCTGCGACCGGCGGCAACATCGTGCATCTCGCCGATATGGGCGCCGATCAGGGCATAGACTGGGCTGAATACTCGACCGAGACGCAGGCAGTGCTGACCAGCATGCTGCCCGGATACGGCAGCAAGATACTCAATCCCAGCGATCTTACGTCGCTTGCCACCGGCGAACCCGCGATGTTCAGCCGCGCGCTGAATACAATAGCAAGCGACCCGAACATAGACGCAGTCGCACCGATTTTCGCGTTCGTGACCCGCCAGCAGATCGAAAGCGGCGTGCAGTTCGTGCTCGATTGTCCGAAGCCTGCGGCCATGATCTGGGTCGGCGCATGCACAGATGATGCGGCGCCAACCGCCGAAGATCTGGTTGCTGCGGGTGTGCCGGTCTACCGCGATGCGTTGCCATGCCTGCGGTCGCTGCGCGCAGCGATGGATTTCGGCCAGCGCGTCTCTGCATATCAGAAAAAGACGGATGTGCCGCAGCGGCCGGCCGGCATTTCCATGCAGGCAGCGCGCGACAAGCTCGGCGCTCACGCCGGAACGCTGACGGAGCGGGAAGCGAAACTCGTGCTCGCCGAATACGGATTTCCCGTCACGCGCGAACGGCTCGCCCGCAAGCCTGAAGAGGCGGTCGCCCATGCGCGGGAGTTCGCCGGCAAGGTGGCGCTCAAAATCGATTCGGCCGACATTCCGCACAAGACCGATGCCGGTGCGGTCAGGCTGGGCCTGCAAGGCGACGACGCGGTGCATCGCGGCTACGTGGAGGTTATGGAAGCGGCCCGACGCCACGCGCCGGACGCACGCATCAATGGTGTGCTGGTGCAGGAAATGGTGCCGCCAGGTGTTGAAATGATGCTGGGCATTATCAGCGATCCTGTGTTTGGTCCGGTCGTTGCGGCGGGACTGGGCGGTATACATATCGAGGTGTTGCGCGACGTGAGTTATCGCGTGGCGCCGGTTACGCCCGCCGACGCGCGCGCGATGGTCAATGAATTGCGCGGATACAAGGTGCTCGAAGGCGTGCGCGGCATGCCGCCGCGCGACATCGAAAGCCTGTGCGACCTGATCGTCAGGCTGTCGTGGTTCGCGCACGATTTCAGAAAAGAGATTGCCGAAGTGGACATCAATCCGCTGGTCGTCATGCCGAGCGGCAAAGGCGCGCGTGTCGTCGATGCGTTGATCGTCAAAGAACAATAAGCAACCTGGAAGCCGTCTAAAAAACAGTTTGGAACCGCCGATTAACGCCGATTAACGCCGATGAACGCAGATAAGATCGAAAACAGTGCAAATTGCAATGAGAAATGGGCAAAGGGCAATGCGTAACTTATCTTTAACTCATTACCCATTACCCTTCACTCATCACCAATTACATCGACGTTAATCGGCGGTTGCTTGTCGGTGTTGTATTTTTGAGATGAGTTCTATCTATACAGGTTGGAGGAGCAGCAGATGAATTTGAAAACGGTATGTGTCGCGGGATTAGCGTGTTTGGTTATCACGCCGTCAGTTGGCGGCGAGGCGTGCGCGCAGGCCTATCCGACCAAGCCTGTGCGCATGGTCAATCCCTTCAGCCCCGGTGGTTCGCTCGACCTGGTATCGCGGGCGCTCGCGCGTACGATGACGCTCGAACTCGGGCAGTCCGTGTATGTAGACAACCGGCCGGGGGCGGGCGGCAACCTGGGCGTGGAAATCGTCGCCAAGGCGCCTGCCGATGGCTATACGCTGCTGGCTGTGCAAAGCAGCATTACCATCAACCCGAGCCTGCAAAAACAGGTGCCTTATGACCCGATCAAGGATTTCGAGCCCGTCTCGAAGATTTCCTCGTACATGTTTTTTCTGGTGGTGCATCCGTCGACGCAGGCGCGCTCGGTGCAGCAACTTATTGCTCTCGCCAAGGCCAAACCCGATCAACTCACTTACGCGTCGGTCGGTATCGGCAGCGGGACCCACCTTGCCGGCGAGCTGTTCAAATTCATGACCGGGGTCAAGATGATCCACGTTCCTTATAAAGGCAGCGGTCCTTCGATCATCGATCTGGTCGGTGGACAGGTTGCGCTGATGTTCGGCAGCACGTCCGTACTGCCGCACGTGCAAACCAAAAAACTGGTCTTGCTCGGCGTGACGGGAGCAAAACGTTCGGGCTTTGTGCCGGATGCACCGACCATCGCCGAATCCGGCGTGCCGGGTTTCGAGATCACGGCATGGAATGCGCTGTTTGCTCCTGCAGGTACGCCGGCTGCCATCGTCACGAAGCTCAATCAGCTCGTGCGGCTGGGGCTGGCGAATGCCGACACCAAAACGGTGATGGAAGCGCAGGGACTGGATGCAACACCCAGCACACCGCAGGAACTCGGCGAGCTGGTGCGCAGCGAACTGCCGAAATGGGCCAAGGTCATCAAAGCAGCCGGGATCAAGCCCGAGTGACAGCATGAGCTGGGAAGCAGAGCTCGAAGAACTGCGGCGGCGCCAGCAACTCGCGCGCGAGCTGGGCGGCGCCGAGCGCGTCAAACGCCACAAGGACGGCGGCAAGCTGACGGTGCGCGAAAGAATAGACGCGCTGCTCGATCCCGGTTCGTTTCGCGAAGTCGGCAGCATCGCCGGCAAGGCGAGCTACGATGAAGCCGGCAATATCACCGCCTTCACGCCCGCGCAACTCGTGATGGGCCGCGGCACGCTCAATGGCAAGCCGGTGGTGGTCGCCGGCGACGACTTCACGGTGCGCGGCGGCTCGGCGGAAGGCGGCCTGCGCGACAAACTGGTACGCGCGGAAATGATGGCACGCGATCTGCGCATGCCCATCGTGCGTCTGTGCGACGGCACCGGTGGCGGCGGTTCAGTGCGTGCGCTGGAGGTGGATGGTTACGCGAAATGCCCGGCGCTATATGGCTGGGGGCTGGCAATCGAGAACCTGAGCCAGGTGCCGGTGGTCGGGCTCGCACTGGGGTCTACCGCGGGGTTCGGCGCGGCACGCGTTGCGACCAGCCATTACTCCGTGATGGTGAAAGACACTTCGCAGATGTTCATCGCCGGTCCGCCGGTGGTCAACCGTCTCGGTCCGCAATATGAAAAGAACGAACTGGGCGGCAGTGAAATCCATACCCGCAACGGCACTGTAGACGACGAAGTCGACAGCGAAGCCGCAGCATTTTTGCGCGCGCGGCGTTTCCTTTCGTACCTGCCGCGCTCGGTGCACGAATTGCCGGCGCGCATCGATACCGGCGACGATCCGCAGCGCAAGGTCGAATGGCTGATCGACGCCATCCCGCGCGACGAGCGCCAGGTCTACAAAATGCGGCAGATCGTCGAAGCGGTCGTCGATCAGGGAACGTTCTTCGAAATGGGGCGCCGCTGGGGACGTCCGGTGATGACCGGTTTCGCGCGCTTCGGCGGCTGGCCGGTCGCGTTGCTGGCGAGTGATCCTTACCATTATGGCGGTGCATGGACGGCCGACGCCGCGCGCAAGATCCGCCGCTTCGTCGATCTCGCGCAGACTTTTCATCTGCCGGTCGTGCATCTGGTCGATGTGCCGGGTTTCATGGTCGGCCTGGAAGCGGAGCAGAAGGGCACGATGCGCTATGGGGCGGAAGCGATCGCGGCCATTATCGGTTCCACGGTGCCGTGGTGCGCGGTGATAGTCAGAAAATGTTTCGGCATCGGTGGCGGCGCGCACGCCAATAATTCGCGCTATTCGACGCGTTACGCGTGGCCGTCGGCGAATTGGGGATCGATGCCGATCGCGGGAGGACTCGAAGCGTCGTATCGCTCGGAATTGGCCGACGCACCCGATCCGGCCGCAAAGCTCGCGGAGATTGAGCAGAGGCTGGACCGCGTGTGCTCGCCGTTTCGCACGGCCGAAGCTTATAACTTCGATGAAATCATCGATCCGCGCGATACGCGGCGGTTGCTGTGCGAATTCGCGTCGTTGTGCGCGGGCACTATTGCGGCGGGGCCGCCTTCGTTTGGCTACCGGCCTTGAACAAATTTAGAGGCTACATGATTTGAATTCTTCTTAAAACTACGACACCGACAAGCAACCGCCGATAAACGCCGATGGACGCCGATACAAATCCGGAACTTTCCGCGAATCCAGGTCAAATACCTTGAGCATATCTGCGTTCATCGGCGTTCATCGGCGGTTTCAAACTGTTTTTGAGACTGCTTCCAGCAGCACAAATCGGTGCGTCCGCAATCATCTGTCAGAAGGAGTAATTATGCAATTTGGCCCCCGTTTCATTCTGGCCGCCGGTTTGTCATTGTGCGCGGCATCCGCGTTCGCGCAACAGGCGGCGGCAGGTTACCCGAACAAACCTGTCAGAGTCATCGTTCCCGTTGCATCGGGCGGCGGCACCGACATCATCGCGCGTATCGTCATGACCAAGCTGGGTGAGCAGCTCGGCGGCGCGTTCGTGATCGACAATCGCGCGGGGGCAGGCGGCATACTCGGCAACGAAATCGTCGCTCACGCCCAGCCGGATGGATATACGCTGTTGTTTACCTACGCTGCGCACACCATAGTGCCGTTCATTTACCGTAAAGTCCCGTACGACGTCTACAAGGATTTCGCTCCCGTTACCATGGCCGGCTCGCAACCCTTGCTGCTGGCGATCAACGCCGGGGTGAAGGCCAACACGGTGCAGGAGTTGATCGCGCTCGCCAAGGCGAGGCCGAATGCGCTGAATGTGGCCCTCGCTACGCCCAGCAGTTCTGGCGCGCTGGCGGCCGAGCTTTTCAAGATACTCACCAACACGCAAATGGTGTCGGTTCCGTTCAAAGGCGGCGCGCCAGCGTTGACTGCGATGGTCTCCGGCGAAGTCCAGTTGATATTTACGACACCGCCGACCGTAATGCCCTATATCAAAGGCGGCAAGGTCAAAATCCTCGGCACCTCGGGCAAGGATCGCGTTTCGTATCTGCCCGAAGTGCCGACGCTGGCGGAAGCCGGGATCAAGGATTTCAATACCGCGCCGTGGCAGGGCTTGCTGGCGCCGGCGGGCACACCGGCCGCGATCATCGACAAACTGTACAAGCAGATCGGCGAGGTGCTTAAAACATCCTACACCAATGAAAGATTCACGGCCGCGGGTACCGACGTGGTGGGCAGTTCGCCCAGGGAGTTTGGCGAATTGATCAAGCGCGAACTTGAGCAGAACAGCAAGGTCATCAAAGCCGTCGGCATGCGGGCCGATTGAGCGGTCAAATCGAAGCGAATTTTTTAGAGGAACGGTATGCCCATACTTTGTGAAAAACGCGGACACGTCGGCGTGCTGACGCTGAGCCGCCCCGAGGTGCGTAACGCGTGGTGCGAGGATTTTTACGGCGAACTGCGCGACGGGCTGCGCTTGCTGGAAGAGGATCCGGAAATCCGCAGCGTGATCCTGACGGGAGATGAAGCCGGCGGCGCTTTTTGCGCCGGTGCCAACCTGAAAGACCCGAACACGCATGTGCTGAAATCCGTCGGCGATTTCATCCGCAATCTGCCTAACCGGCGTTTCCACGCCTTCAAGGTGATGGACGATTTTCCCAAGCCGCTGATCTGCGCGGTCAACGGCTACGCCGTCGGCATAGGCTGCATCGTCACCTATTGTTGCGACCTGATCGTCGCTTCCGAGCGCGCTGACTGGCGGTTGACCCAGGTCAAGCTCGGCATCATTCCCGCGCAGGCGGCGCTGGTGCGGCTGGCGCGCTGGGTCGGCAAGGGCAACGCGATGCGCCTCGGCATGGGTTTCCCGCTGAAGGCCGACGAAGCGCAGCGCATAGGCCTCGCGCAATGGGTGGTGCCGCATGCGGAGTTGATGGCGAAGGCAATGGAAGTCGCGGATTTCATCGCGGGCCATCCGCCGCTCGCGAGCCGCCTCACCAAGGAGTCGCTGAACCAGGGCATCAACATGCCGAACCTGGCCGACTCAGCATTGATGGACCTTTACCGGTTTACGACGCTGGAAGGCACGGACGACAAAAAAGAAAGTCACGACGCGTGGCGTGAAAAGCGCGATCCCAAAATCAAGGACCAGTAGCCGGCAACGGCGCAGGCTCCGGTCATTACATTGAGGCAGGCAAGTTGAGTACCTTTGAATATCTTTTTAATCCACGCTCGATCGCAGTCATAGGCGCGAGCCCCGAGGCCAATCGTCCCGGTGCGCAAACCATCCGGGCGCTGCAGGACAACGGGTTCAAGGGCGGCGTCTACCCGGTCAATCCAAAGTACGGGGAGGTGGCGGGTCTGCGCTGTTATGCCGCGATCAAGGACGTGCCGAAACCGTGCGATATTGCGGTCATCGCCCTGCCTGCCGCGCTGGTGCCGCAGACGGTCGACGAGTGCGGCGCATACGGCGTGCGTTTCGTCGTGGTCGTCGGCGGCGGCTTTCGGGAGATGGGCAAGGAAGGGGAAGAGCGCGAGGCGCAGATGCTTGCTGCTGCGCGCAAGCACGGCGTCAGGATAGTCGGGCCCAATTGTCTCGGCCTGGTCAACGTGCATACGCGCGCCTACGCTGCATTCGGCAGTCTCGCGCGTCCGCCGGTGTTGCAGCCCGGGCCGGTGTCGGTAGTGATACAGAGCGGCGGCTTCGGCAACAGCCTGGTCGTGCGTTGCGCCGCGGCCGGCGTCGGCTTCCGCCAGGTCGTTGCCAGCGGCAGCGAAAGCGATCTGACGACACCCGAGTTGGTCGAGGCCATGATCGACGATCCCGGCACCAAACTCATCCTGATATACATGGAAGGCATGAATGACGGCCGCCGCTTCGTCGCTGCGGCCGAGCGCGCGCTGGCAGCCGGCAAGCCTATCGTCGTCTGGAAAGCCGGCAATACCGAGCAGGGCGTCAAAGCGGCGGCGTCACACACGGCGAACATGACGGGCTCGTACGACATTTATCGCGCGGCGTTTCGTCAATGCGGCGTGGTGGAAGTGCATGAAATGGAAGAGGCGATCGACTGCATCCAGTGCCTGCTGGCATTCGGCGACCGGCCGGCGGGCGACGACGTGGCGATCATGGGCGGCTCGGGCGGCTCGGCCGTGGTGTTTTCGGACGCCGCCGATCAGTACGGCATCCGCCTGGCGGAGCTTTCGCCGCCGACACATACCATCCTGAAGAAAGTGCTGCCTGGCACGGCCTCGCTGGAAAATCCGATCGACTACGCTGCCGGTTTCATCACCGACGCGAACACGCCGCGCTTTCGCGAGGCGGTCGATGCGGTGCTCGCCGATCCGGCGGTGCACCAGTTGGGTGTGCTGTTCGCAACGACGACCGGCGAGCATGCGCGCAATGGCGCGACGGTGCTGGCCGAGGCAGTGCAAAAACACAAGAAGCCGATTTTTACTTTTCTGTCGGTGCCGCGGGAAACCACTGGCGGCGGCATGGACATACTGGAAAAAGCGGCGATCCCGATTTTGCCGTCGCCAACCCGCGTGGTGAAAGCCATGAAAGTGCTGTCCGATTATCAACGAGCCCGGACCAAGGTGCGCGCTACGGAGCAAGTGCAAGCACCTTCATCGAAGAAATACCCATCGGGCACGCTGAGTGAGCACGAAAGCAAGGAAATCCTCAAGGCTTGGGGCATAGCGGTGACCAATGACCGCCTGCTGCCCGCCACGGCTTTGTATGCGGAAGATGCCGAGGGCACGGTGTTTCCGGTGGCGCTCAAAGTGGTTTCGCGCGACATACCGCACAAGTCCGAGATCGGCGGCGTGCGCCTCAATATACGCAACGACACTGAGCTCGCAGTTGCCGTGCGCGAAATGCTGGAGCGCGTGCAGCGCGCAGCACCCAAAGCGAAACTCGACGGCCTGCTGGTATCGGAAATGATTACCGATGGCATAGAAACCATAGTCGGTGTGGTCAATGACTCCGTATTCGGTCCGGTAGTGGCGTTCGGTCTCGGCGGCATTTTTGCGGAGACGCTGAAAGACGTAACTTACCGGTTAGCACCTTTCGGTCTCGAAACTGCGCGCGAAATGATTGCTGAGCTGCGCGCTTCGCCTATCCTGTCCGGCGTGCGCGGCAAGCCGCCCGGCGATATCCCGGCGCTAGCGCAAACGCTGGTCGCCGTTTCCGATCTGGCGTGGCAGTTGCGCGACAGCCTCGAAGAAATGGACATCAATCCGCTGCTGGTGCGGCCCGTAGGCGTGATCGCCGCGGATGCGCTGCTGCGGTTTCGCTGATTTAAAGGGCTGAATACGTGGACGCCACTTTACAAAAACTGACCGACTTCACATTCAATCTCGAATACACCGACCTCACGCCCGAAGCGATACACGAGTGCAAGCGCCGTCTCATCGACAGCCTCGCCTGCGCCATCGGGGGATTCAGTGCCGAACCCTGCGTCATCGCGCGCGCGGTTGCGGGCAAGGTCAGCAGTAAAAAAACGGCGCGTGTATTCGGCACGCTCGACCGCACGACGCCCGAACTCGCGGCGTTCGCGAACGGCGTGATGATCCGTTACCTCGATCTCAACGACGCGACTGGCAGCGGCGGCGGGCACCCCAGCGATGCGTTCGGCGCTTTGCTGGCAGTTACGGACCACCACCGCACCGACGGCAAGACTTTTCTGCTCGCGTCTATCATCGTCTACGAACTGTACCTGGGATTTTTCGCGGGCAACCGCATACGCAACCGCGGTTGGGACCACCTGGTTTATACGGTGCTGGCGGCGGCAGCAGGCCTCGCCAAAATCATGGGGCTCGATCACGCCCGCATGGCCAATGCGCTGTCTCTCGCGCTGACGCCCAATATGGCACTGGAAGTCGCGCGGCGCGGCCAACTCACGATGTGGAAGGGCGCTGCCGCCGGCAACGCGTGCCGCAATGCCGTGTTCGCCGTCGATCTCGCTGCAGCCGGCATGACCGGCCCTGACAAGGTGTTCGAAGGCGAGCAGGGACTATGGAACGCCGCCGGAAAATTCGACTGGCCCGCGCTGCCGGGTTCGCAAGGACATTTTCGCGTGGCCGACAGCCAGATCAAGATTTATCCGTGCGAATACCACGGCCAGGCGCCGATCGAAGCGATGCTCGCCATCCGTCCGCAGATCAATGCGGACGAAGTCGAAGCAATAGTTGTCACGACCTATTGGTTCGCATGGAGCGAAATCGGCAGCGAGCCGGAGAAATGGAACCCGACCACGCGCGAAACCGCCGACCACAGTATTCCTTTCCTGGTCAGCGCGGCCCTGCTATATGGTTGGGTCGATGCAGGAACTTATGCCAAAGAGCGCATGTTCGATCCGAAGCTGCGCGCGCTGATACAGAAAGTCCAGGTTATTTACGACAAGGAACTGGACAAGCTGCAGCCGCAGAGCGTGCCGTGCCGGATGGAAGTCGTGCTCAAGAACGGCAAACGCATAGCCAGTAACATCGACCATCCGCTCGGCCATGTCCGCAATCCGGCGAGCGACAAAGACATCGAAAGAAAGCTGCGCGGGCTGAACGAGGGGTTTCTGTCGCCGCGGCGGTTGTCGCGTTTGCTGAAACTATGCTGGAAGGTGGACGAACTCGAAGACGTGTCGGATCTGGTATCGCTGTTGCGCTTCGCAAAGTGACGCGCGCAATGCGTCCGGTTGAGCGCTAGCTCGCGATAGCTTCGCGCGGGTGCATGCCCTGGCGTTCCATGATCTCCTGCATGACTTCGTAATATGTCCAGCCGTTGATGCGCGTTTTGCCGAGAAAGATGGTCGGCGTGTTCATGATGCCGATTTCGCGCGCCTGGTTGACCGCGGCGAGCGCGCGCTCGGCATAATGCCGTTCGTACAGCGCGATTTTCATTTCGGCCGGGTTGAGACCTACGCGTTCACCGGCCGTCATCAGGGTTTCGTGCTCGCCGATGTCGGCGCCTTCAGTCCACATCAGGTCGTACAAGGCGGTTTTATACGGGAAATCGAGACCACGGTCGTAAGCAAATTCCAGGGCCTCGAACGCCAGCATGCTGTATTGCCGCTTCTGCGGAAAGCGTATGCGTGGATATTGTTCCGGCGCCATTTCCTTGAACCACGCGTGGCGGCGCTCGTCGCTGGCGATAGTTTCGGCATTGCGCTCGCGCATCTTGCCTTCGGGCGGGGTCTCGGGGTGCAGCAAGTGCGGGCGCCACAGCGGCTGCACGTCGTACTCGCGGGCGAGGCGGTCCATCTGCTCGACGGCGAGGAAGCTGTAGGGACAGACGAAGTCCGCAAACACCGCGACGCGAAAAGGCTGCGTGGTTTCCTGGGTTGCTGTCATGGTTGCGTCTCCTAAATGGCTCTGGCCATGGCCTCAGCTGCTTCCACGGCGAGGCTGCCTTCGATTATCCCGCCTTCCAGCGCATTCTGGTCGAACGTCAGGAATGCCACGCTGGCGCCGTCCTCACCGCTGATGATAGAAGCGGCGGCTGTGTCGCCGCGCAGATAGCGAAAACCCGGCGGTGCGATTTCCTGTCCTTCCATGATAACCGAACCTTCGAGGACCACCTCATATCGTCCGAATTCCGGCGCGGGCATCGCCAGCGCGGCGTGGGCTGGCACTCTGACGACGACGGCCGCCGGCCCGAAATCGTGCGGCATCAGGAGTTTGAACGCTCCGCTGTCGATGTCGGGCAAAGGCTGCCATTCCGTATCGGATGCGAGCGATGCGAAGAGTCGCCCGCGCAGATTGATCTTGCGCCGCGCCTCGAGGTTGGCCATGGAGATGATGCCGCCGGCGCGCGGATGCAGCACCAGCATGTCGTGTCCGCCCGACACCGCGAACGGTCCGTAAGGCATGTTGTGGTCGGTGTAGTGGATGGCCAGCGCTTCCAGGTGTTTGACCCCGCGCGGAAAGTCCATGGCGCCGCCCAGCAGCAACTGGAATTGCGGGGTCAGATGCATATGCGCGTAGACCGACGGGCAGTCATCGAAACGAAACCGCATGGCTTCCGGGCCGCCATCGTCGCCCGACAGCAGCACCTGGCACTCGAAAGACACACCTTCGGAGGCGCTGCGCTTCCACGGCGCGTTGGCGGAGTCTACTACGTAGCATTGCTGCATTTGTATGGGCGTTTTGGGTGATTTGCCGGCCAAAATCCATTGTACGTAACGCGCGTGCGATTTGCAAAGCCGGCGGCCGGAACAGCCGCCGAATAAAAAAGCGGGCGCGCAGCCGATTTCATGCTGGCAAGCTGAACGCCTGCGGTTTACTATCCAGTTGAGGGTCAAATGTCGCAACGCCAGCCGCAATCCTGTTTATAAAAAATTGGACGTGCACCGCCAGCCGCGAAATTCCGCGGCGCCGGACTGCGCTTGGACGGTCGAGGGGAGGAGAATACGCAGAGTTTCGCGCCGCCAGGGGCAAAATGGGCCCAGATGGCTTTCGCCGCCAGGTACGGCGGCGGTAGTCTGCATGCGCGGGATTCTTTCGCTGAACGCATACGCGTGATCAAGTCCGCCAACATCCAGGCCGAATAAAACACATCACTCATAAATCGTAAAAAGAGGAAAAGCATGAACGCGACCCAGAAGAATCCAAACACATCCACCGCGCTGGCCGGCATCAAAGTTCTCGACCTGACGCAATACGAAGCCGGCACTTCGTGCACGCAGGCGCTGGCGTGGCTGGGCGCGGACGTTGTGAAGGTGGAGCCGCAGGCAGGGGAGAACGGCCGCTTTGCTTCGAGCAACACCGGCAGCACAGATTCCTTTTACTTCATCATCATGAACGCCAACAAGCGCAGCCTAGTGTGCGATCTCAAATCGGAACGTGGCAAAGAGGTGATGAAAAAGCTGGTGGCGGAAGCTGACATCATGATCGAGAACATGTCGCCCGGCGGCATCGAGAAAATGGGCTTCGGTTGGGACGTCGTGCGTGAAATAAATCCACGCTTGATATTCGCGCAAATCAAGGGCTTTGCGCCAGACGGCCCGTATGCAAAATATCTGAGCTTTGACATGATCGCGCAGGCGGTCGGCGGCGCATTCGCGATTACCGGCGTGGAAGGTGGGCCGCCGCTGCGGCCGGGTCCGCACGTCGGCGATACCGGCGCGGGCATCCATTGCCTGGTTGGCATACTCGCCGCGTTGAACCAGCGCCATGCCACCGGACTCGGTCAGCGCATCGAAGTGTCGATGCAGGACGCGGTCATCAACTTCAACCGCATCTGCTTCGCCGGGCAGTTGATGTTTGGCAAACCGGTGGAGCGCACCGGCAACCAGAGTTCCATCGGCGCCACCGCGCCTAGCGAGCTGTACGTCTGCAAACCGGGCGGGCCTAACGATTACGTGATGGTTTACAACTCGCGCGCCGGCAACTGGCATTGGCAGCGCCTGCTGACCGTGATCGGCCGCGAAGATCTCAAGGACGATCCGCGTTTCGCCTCGCCGGCGATGCGCGTCAAGAACGCTACCGTCGTTGATGGACTGGTTTCGGAATGGTGTGCGCGCCATACCAAGATCGAGGCCATGGAAAAACTGCAAAATGCGGGCGTGCCGGCGGGAGCGGTGCTCGATACGGCGGAACTGACGGCCGACCCGCATTTGCGCAAACGCGGCATGTTTGCTCCCGTCCACCATCCCGAACGTGGCGAAATCTGGATGCCGGGCTGGCCGGTGAAAATGTCCGCCAGCAACGTCGAGGTGAAATGTGCGCCGACGCTGGGACGGGACACCGAGGACGTATTAGCCGAGTGGGCCGGTCTCAGCAAGGATGAAATCAAGGAATACGTGAAAGAAACGCCGCTCAAGATCGCCGGCAAGCACTAGGAACACATCATGGCAAACATTTCAGGCAATGAACTCGTCGCCGAGACTCTGCATCGTATCGGCGTCAAGGATTTCTTTTTCATCATGGGCGGGCCGATCAACGGCGTGCTGACGCGCACCATGCAAAAAGGCATACGCGGCATCGACGTGCGTCACGAGCAGGCGGCGGCGATGAGTGCCCACGCTTACGCGCGCGTCACCAACAAGCCGGGCCTGTGCATGGGGGCGTCCGGTCCCGGCACAGTGAATCTCACGACCGGTCTCGCCAACGCGTTGATCGATTGCAGCCCCATCGTTGCGTTCGGCGGGTCCAGCCCGATAGGCGAGTATCTGACCGGCGCATTCCAGGAAATTGACCAGGTCGCGGTGATGAAGCCGGTCACCAAATGGGCGCAGCGCGTTTACACGACGCAGCGCATCCCCGAGATGATCGACCTAGCATTCCGGCAATCCATCGCGGGCAAGCCGGGCCCGGTGTATCTCGACCTGCCGTCGGACGTCATCAACAACGAGATCGACGAGACGCTGGTGAAATGGCCCGATCTCACGCGCACGCTGGTGCGTAATCGGCCGCAGGGCGATCCGGCGCTGATCGAACAGGCGCTGAAGCTGATTGAAGGCGCACGCAAACCCGTGGTGCTGTCCGGCAGCGGTGTGTTGTGGTCAGACGCGGTAGATGAATTGCGCAAATGGGTGCTCGACACCGGTATGCCGATCTATACGACGCCGCAGGGGCGTGGCGTGCTGCCGGAAGATCACCCGAACGCTTTCCTCAATGCGCGCTCGACGGCATTGAAAGAGGCCGACCTGCTGCTGATCGTCGGCACGCGCTTGAACTACGTGTTCGGCCAAATTTCGCCGCCGCGCGTATCGAAAACTGCCAAGGTGATCCGCATCGATATCGATCCCGCGGAAATCGGCGCCGGTTCGCGCGTCGATATCGGAATAGTCGGCGATGCCAAAGCCGTGATGCAGCAATTGCTCGCTGCCGCAGGTTCGCGCGTCAACGCCGGCGCGTTCGCGGACTGGCGCGGCAATCTGGCGTCCATCGAAGCGACCAAGCGGCCCGAGGCGGAACAGGCGATGTCCACTTCCAACGTGCCGATACATCCGCTGCGACTGTGCAAGGAAGTGCGCGATTTCATCGATCGCGACGCCATCCTGGTGGTGGATGGACAGGAGATCCTGAATTACGGCCGGCAGTCGATCCCGACCTTTATACCGCGCCATCGCATCAATTCAGGCACGTTCGGCATCATGGGTGTGGGTATGCCTTTCGGCGTGGGCGCAAAAACAGCGTGTCCTGACAAGCAGGTTGTTGTATTGCACGGCGACGGTTCGTTCGGCCTCAACGCAATGGAGCTCGATACCGCGGCACGCCACAAGCTGCCGATCCTAGTCATCATCAGCCTCAACGGCGGCTGGACCGCGGACCCCAAGCACGACAAGCCGGGGCGCGATCTCGGTTACACGCGCTACGATCTGATGGCGCAATCGCTCGGCTGCCACGGCGAACAGGTCGAGAAGCCGGAAGATATCGGCCCGGCGCTGGAGCGCGCGAAAGCCGCGATGAAAAACGGCAAGCCGGCGCTCATCAACGTGGTGACGGATTTTGCCGCGCGGGCGGTGACCGTCAGGTTCACGAAGACCGCAACCTGATGGGCCTTGCGGTATTTCAGGCTTTGCCGCTGATTTTCGTAAAAATCCGCTGTAGGCGCTGGCGGTCGGAGTCGTCGGCCACGCCGGGTTCAGCGCACCACGCGAGCAGGCGCTCGGCGGGAGTATTGGCACCGGCGGTTGCTTCGTTCTTGAAGCGGTCGCGCAGTTGCTTTACCTGCAACGCCAGCCGCAGCTTCTGAAATTCAGCGGGGCTGTCGAGGCCCAGCGCCAATTCGAGTTCGAGCAATTTCTCGCGGCGTGTTTCGATGCCGTGTTCGACACGCTTGCGGTAGTCGTCGGCGGACGCTGGATCGGACAATGCCTGCACCGCTGAATCGCGGCGCGCAGCCATTTGTTTTTCCCACGCATCAGGCAGTGGCGGTAACGCAGCCCACTTGTCCTGCACGTCGGCGGCGGCATTGCCAGCACGCACGCCGGCGTCGAGTTCTTCGCACAAACTCTCTTTCGCGGCCAGCGTCGTCCACACCGCGGCTTTTTGCGCGCGGGTGCGTTCAGCCAGTATCGCATCCACTGCAGCCTGCGCTTTTTTGAAACGGGTTTCGACGCCGCGCAACGAGGGGTCGGGGCTGCCGCGTTGTTTTCGCCACTGGTCCGCCAGATCGCGGGCGGCTTTGCGGATGTCCTGATCGTTTTGGTCCGTCGCCTGCGCGAGTTGCTCCAGTTGCACGCAGATGTCGTCCAGCGCGCGGCGGCCTTCCTGTTTCTGACTGACTTCTTCCTTGCGTTTGTTCTGGCGCGCGGAAAATATCGTATCGCAGGCAGCGCGGAATTCTTCCCACAGCGGGCGCTCGTCGCGCTGGCGCAGCGACAGTGCCTTGGCCTGATCCTGCCATTTGGCCTGCAGCGCCTTGACCAGCGACAGGGTGTCGCGCTCCATCGCTTTGCCCGCCAGCGCCTTGGCTTCTTCTATCATCACCAGCCGGCCGGCCTTGGCTTCATCGCGCGCGGTGCCCAATGCATCGCGCAGCGGCGCCAGCGCGGCCTTGATTTGCGTGTCGAGTTTTTTCCATGCGCGCGGTTCGACGCTGCCCAGATTGCCTTCGCGCCATTGCTGTTCGGTGTCGCGCAGCCAGCGCTCGATCGCGCGCCAGTCGCGCGGTTCAGTCAGCAGGGTAGGCGCATGCGCGCCCGCCGTGGCGATGAATTCCTCGCGCTGTTTGCGCGATTGCTTCCTCAGCGCAGCTTGTTCCGCGAAATGCCGGGCGGCGGGGGCATAGGCTTTTTCGCATGCGCCGTCGAAGCGTTCCCACAGGGCTTTGGGCACGCCCGAGTGCTTCTCGTCCAGAGCTTTCCACCCGGTGCGCAGTTTCTGTACTTCGAGCGCAAGCTGCGGCGCATCCATCGTAGGCGTGGCGAGCGCTTCGGCGCGTTCGCACAGTTGCACGCGCGCATTCTGCTGGCCGAACGATTCCCAGCGTTCGAGTTCCACCAGTTGCTGTACCAGGCGGCCCAGTCTTTGCGTCGTCGGTTTAGGCAGCAGGCCGGCAGCAGCCTTGAGTTTCTTGATATTGTCGGCAGCGGCGCGCGCGGCCTGCAATTGTCCGGCGGCGAGCGCCTGTTCAGCGGTGTGCAGCAGGCCGTGGACTTGCTGGCGCACTGCGTTCGCTTCCTGCTGGGTGTTCTGAATCAGCACGAGCCGGCGCTGCTCGATGATGATCATTGCGGTTTCGAAGCGTTGGGTAAGGGCCGGCGTCCGAAACTGCCGGTTCACGGCCTGCCACCGCGAGGGGAGTTCAGCGTGATCGGCGGTCGTGTCTGCAGCGAGTTTCTCTGCTTCGATGACTAGCGCTTCGGCACTGGCGAGCGCCGCGAATTCCGCTTCCCACTGCGTGATGCGCTGTTCAGCCTGCTCCAGTTCGTTGAGTGCTGCGCTTTCCTGCAGGGCCTGCGCTTCCGTGCGCAATGCTGCGAGTTCTGCACGCAGACCGGCGGACGCGTCCGGCGTCGCGGGTTGCGCCAGCGTTGATATCCATGTTTGCAGCCTGCGCTCGAATTGAGTGTGCGAGCGTTGCTCGTCCTGTTCGCGCGTCAGGCGCTCTTGTACGGTCTGGCGCGCTGCCGTGTAGCTGGCGAGACGGGCGGCATCGCCGCTCATGTCCAATGCATGCCAGCGGCGATCGAGATCGACCACTGCACTCAGGATCGAGCCGGCTTTGGCGGCGAGTTCTGCCAGTTGCCCGAGCACCGCGTCGGCTTCTGCTGTTTGATTATGCTGGTTCTTGATCGCATCGAGGCGCTGCTGCGCGAGCCGTGCCACGCCGCGGTCTTTGCTCTTGGCCGCGTCGGCGAGTTTGTGCAGGCCCGGTTCGGACTGCACGAGTTCGGCCGCGGCCTTGCGGGTCTCCGCATGGCCGGCAGCCAGTGCGAGTCCGACCAGCAGATCCTCATCGGTGATACCAACGATGGCGCTGCGGCGGCGCTCGGCATCATGCGTTTCGTCCAGGGCGTGGCCCAGCGCGGCTGCAACTGCCTTGCGTACGGCTGAATCCGTTTCGGTTTGCCAAGCAGCGGCAAGCGTTGCGGGATCGCTGCAGCGTTGCGCAGCCGCAATGCGGACTTCGGCAGCGGGGTCGGCGGTCAGCAGCCGCTTGAGATCGTCCGAATCGGCAGGCAGTTCCGCGACGCCAAGCGCGCGTTGTGCGGGTTCGGCGTGTTCGTGCTGGGGCGTGCGTGAAAACAGGTTGTTGATCATGACGGACGGTGTGCGACTTTCAATGGGTGACTTCCAGCAATATCTTGCCGATATGCACGCTGGTTTCCATGCGGGCATGGGCGCCGGCGGCATCCGCGAGCGGCATGATGGAATCGATGATGGGCGTGACCTTGGTGCCGAGATGCGGCCATACGCGTTCGGTGACCTGGCGCACGATTTCCGTTTTCAGCGACAGTGCCGAGACCCGCAACTGCGAACCGGTGACGACCGCGCGCTTGGCCATGATCGCGCTGACCGGCACACTGAACTCCGTGCCATCGCCGCCGGAAAGATGCGCAAGACGGCCGTCCATGGCTAGCGACTCGATATTGCGCTTGGCGTACTTGCCGCCGACCATGTCGAGGATGACGTCGGCGCCGTGGCCCGCGGTCGCTTCCTTGACGCCGGCAACGAAGTCCTGCTCGTTGTAGTTGATTGCGCTGGCCGCGCCCAGTTTCACGCAGAATTCGCATTTCTTCGCGCTGCCCGCCGTCACCACCACTTGGGCGCCTTCGAGCAGCGCGAGTTGAATCGAGGTCGTGCCTATGCCGCTCGATCCGCCATGCACGAGCAGCCATTCGCCGGCCTTGAGGCGCCCCAGCATGAATACATTCAGCCATGACGTCATCAACGTTTCCGGCAACGAAGCGGCCAGCTTGAGGTCGAATTTTTCGGGAATCGGCAACGTGACTTCCTGCGCTGCGATGCAATATTGTGCATAGCCGCCGCCGTTGGTCAGCGCGCAGACGCGGTCGCCCGCTTTCCAGCGCGTCACACCGGGCCCGACTGCCGCGACTTCACCGGCGACTTCCAGTCCCGGTATGTCGGTGGCGCCGGGCGGGCCGAAACCGCGGATGCGTTGTCCGCAGTCGTGGCGGTTGATGCCGGCGAACGCGACTTTGATCAGCACCTGTCCCGCCGCAGGTTGCGGCAGCGGGCGCGTGACGGCCTGCAATACTTCGGGGCCGCCGGCACGGACTATGGTGATCGCGTTCATGGTACTGGGCAGCATGCTGCTCTCCTGGCTGAATACGGATTATTGTGGTTTTGGCCCGCGGCTGGATGCTGCTGCCGGATGTGGCTGTAAATCGCAATGCGCGGGCAGGGCGCTATTGTAACGGGGGCGGGGGTTTACCGCTAACCGGCTCCGGCAACTGCACTGGGAAGTCGCAAAACGTATGCTAGTCTAGCGCAAAAACGCGCTGGCCAATGCGCGCCGGCGGGGGAGAAAAAACTTGAACGACAGGGCGAACATCGCAAGCGTGCCACTCACGCGCAGCCGCAGCATCGCGGCTTACGCGGCGGGCGCGCATCGCCGCGAGTTTCCGCCTGCGGTCACCAAGGCAGCGCTGACGGCATTGGTTGATTTTGTTGGCGTGGCGGTTGGCGCGGTGGACGAAGCGCCGGTGCGCGCGGTGCGGCGGGTCGCCGAGGATTGGAAGGCGAGCGGTAACGCGCGAATATTTCTCGGGCCGTGCACGACACCGGCGCTGGCGGCGCTCGTCAACGCGACCATGGCGCACGCGATGGATTACGACGACGCGCACCAGATGGGCGCCGGTCATATCAGTTGTCCGTGCTGGGCAGCAGCGATTGCGGTCGCCAATCAATTGGGTTCCAGCGAGCAGGAAACGCTGGCGGCTTTCATCACCGGTTTCGAAGTGATGGCGCGGCTGGGCGGCGGCGGCCCGCCCGGTGTCGGACGCAGCCTGCATAGGCGCGGTTTTCATCCGACGTCGATATTCGGCCGCATCGGCGCTGCGGTGGTGACGAGTGTGCTGATGCGTCTTGATGAACAACAAATCGAATATGCGGTGGGGGCTGCCGCGACCACGGCGGGCGGACTCATCGGCTCGTTCGGTACGCATGCCAAGCCATTCCATGGCGGCAAGGCGGCGATGGACGGCATCATGGCGGCGCAGCTTGCCGCAAACGGTTTCGAGTCGGCGACGCAATTGCTGGAACTCGAGCGGGGTTTGCTCGACGCCATCATCCAGGATCGCGCGGTTGAGGTCCCGCCGCTCGATTTCGCCGCGCGCTGGGAGATTCTGCGCAACGGCTTCAAGCCTTATGCCAGTTGCCGCGCGACGCATGCGTCGATACAGGCCGCGCGCAGGCTGGCACCGCAGATCGCGGGAAAGAAAATCATCAGGGTGGCGGCAAAAGTGCATCCCAATGCGATGGTCGCGGCTGGCAAGCTCAATCCACGCACGCCGCTCGAATGCAAATTCAGCATATCGTTCTGTATTGCGCTTGGCTTGCGCGGCTACCGGCTGGTGGCGACTGATTTCACGGAGACTGCATTCAACGACAGCTCGGTGAAAGAGCTGCTGCCCGTGATCGAACTCGAAGTAGTGCAGAACCAGCCGCAGTACGAAGCGCACATGGACGTTGATCTCGAAGGCGGCGTACGACTGCACGCCGACACCGACATCGTGCTGGGCCACGCCGACAATCCGATGAGCGATGAAGATTTCCGCGGCAAGTTCGCAGGGCTGGTCGAGCCGGTTCTGGGTACTGCGAAAACCGCCGCGCTTTACGCTTTGCTGAATGATTTCCCGCGGGCGGGCAATTTCAGCAAAGTCATGTCGTTGCTGGAACAAGACCCGCGCAGGAAAACCTGACCGATTAACGCAACTGTAAAGCGCATCATGACGACGCAACAAAAAGTATCCCTCGCTCTGCTGCTCGCGGGCGCGAGTGCCGCCGCGCAGGCGGCTGAGCCGGCTTTTCCCGTGAAACCGATCCGCATGATTTCACCGTACGCGGCAGGCGGCGGCAGCGATACGCTCGCGCGCATACTCGGCCAGAAACTGTTCGCGGCATGGGGGCAGCCCGTGGTGGTCGATAACCGTCCGGGCAGCGGCGGCATTATAGGCGCGGAAACGGTGGCGCGTGCGACGCCCGACGGTTACACGCTGTTTGTCACGCCCAGCGCGGTGCTCACCATTAATCCGCATATTTATTCGAAACTGCGCTACGACACGTTCAAGGATTTCGCGCCGATCACCATGGCGTCGAATTCGCCTTACTTTCTGGTGGTGCATCCGAAGATACCGGCGGCGAGCATCAAGGAATTGATCGCGTATGCGAAAGCCAATCCCGGCAAGATGAATTACAGCTCATCGGGCAACGGCTCGTCGACCCATCTCGCGGGCGTGCTGTTCAACAATATGGCGGGTATCGAAATCGTGCACATCCCGTACAAGGGCGCGGCGCCGGCTATCGTCGATCTGCTAGCGGGCAATATCCAGATGCGTTTTTCAAGTGTGGTGCCGGTGCTGCCGCACGTGCGCAGCGGCCGCCTGCGCGGCATCGCCATCAGCAGCGCCAGACGCTATGGGCCTTTGCCGGACATCCCCACGATCAGCGAGTCGGGGCTGCCGGGCTATGTCGTCGAGTCCTTCTACGCAGTCGTTGCGCCGGCCGGCACGCCGAGCGCCATCATCGCTAACATTAACGCCGAAATCGTGCGTAATCTGAAGTCTCAGGAAATCGCGGCGCACATGGCCAATGACGGCGCGGAAGCCATAGGTTCTTCGCCGGACGAGCTGGCGAAAGCGCTGCGCGAGGACCACGCGCGCTGGGCCAAGCCGGTAAAGGACTCAGGCGCGCGGGCGGACTGACGGACACAATCATTTCAAGCGATCTTAGAACATTTTGGAACCGCCGATGAACGCCGATGAACGCAGATAGGCTGATAAGACTTGGGACTGGTTCGAGGCCATGTCCGGAATTTGTATCGGCGGTAATCGGCGTCTATCGGCGGTTGCTTGTTGGTGTTGTGTTTTCGAGATGGATTCTAATTGAAGGATAAAAAATGCAAAAAAAGATAGTCATGGTCGGAACGGGCGCGCTGGGCGGTTACATCGGCGGCAATCTCGCGCACCAGGGCATGGATGTCACGTTCATCGACATGTGGCAGGAAAATCTTGATGCCATTCGTATTCGCGGCCTCGAACTCGACGGCGTGACGGCGGAAGAGAAATTCTCCGTCAAGACCGACAAGGTGCTGCATCTCGACAAAATTAAGGAATTGGGCAATGGCAACCCGGTCGATATCGCGTTCATCTCGGTGAAGTCTTACGACACCGATAG
>CANJHY010000009.1:0-47262 GCA_947474275.1 Betaproteobacteria bacterium | reverse complement strand
TCGTAAGACACGCGTCCAAACGCCTGGCGCAGGCTTGCCAGCAATATGTCCTGCGCGTCGTTGATCGGCGCGAAATCGGTATGCCCGCCTTCCGATGGATGTACCGCATAGCCATCGCCCTGCCACGACAGCATGCACACACCGAGCCCGGTGCCGGCGCCAACCACGAGACGCGTGCCGTGCGGCTGCGCCACCCCGCGCTGCAAAGTCATGAGATCGTGTTCGCCAAGTTCGGCTATACCGTGACCGACCGCGGCAAAATCGTTTACCAACAGCACATCGGGAATGTCCAGCCGCGAGCTGATGGCCTGCGCGTCGATTTTCCAGTCGAGATTGGTCAGCGTCGATGCGTGCCCCTCCACCGGGCCGGCGACCGAGAAGCACGCGGCGTCAATGCGCGACGCGGCGCTCCTGACCACTTCAAGCGCAAAAAAATCATCGAGCAAGGCGTCAAAACCGGTGAACTTTTCGCTGAGATAAGTCTGTTCGTGCACCGCACGAAACGCGCCGTCGCGTTCGACCTGCAATTCAAGCCGCGATTGCGTGCCGCCGATATCGCCGATGACCATGCACTGCAAACCCATACTCCTCTCCTATGCCGGCTCGAGCACCGCGGGCGTCGCATCCGTGGTCTGGAACAACGCTTCGGGTTTGGCGACGAAATAGCCTTGCGCAAAATCGACGCCGATCGCCCGTAAACGTTCGAGGATGTCCGCGTCCTCAACATACTCGGCGACGGTTTTCATTCCCAGAATGTGGGCGATGCGGTTGATCGCCTCGACGATCGCCTGGTCCATCGGGTCGTCGGCCATGTCGCGCACGAACACACCGTCGATCTTGATGTAATCGACCGGCAGGTATTTCAGATAGGCGAACGAGGACATGCCGATGCCGAAATCGTCGAGCGCGAACCGGCAGCCCATGGTCTTGAATTCGTGCATCAGCTGGGCCGCCTTGGTAAGGTTGGAGATGGCCGTTGTTTCGGTGACTTCAAAACACAGCAGTCCGCGCGGCAAATTGAAGCGGTTGAGCAACTGGCGCAGGAAATCAGTGAAACTCGCATCGTTGATGCTCACACCGGACAGGTTAACGGCATAGAACGCACCGCTCAATTTGGCGGCATCGCGCGGTATAGCGCCGCTTTCGCATTGCTTGTGCAGAAATTCAACCAACGAGCTGATCACCCAGCGCTCGATCGACGACAGCAGGTTGTAGCGCTCGGCCGCCGCCATGAATCCGCTCGGCGGAATGAGATTGCCGCCGCGGTCGACCATGCGCACGAGTATCTCGTAGTGCGGCTCGTCCTGCGTGCCCGCGCCCAGCGAAATTATTTTTTGCCGGTACAGCCGGAAGTTGCCAAGTTCGAACGCGTGGTTGATCTGCGACACCATTTGCAACTCGGCGTTCTGCTCGCCCGGCGGCGCGTGCTTGGGACGATGAACCTGCACGCGATCGCGCCCTTTGCTTTTGGCTTCATAGCAGGTCGCATCGGCACTGGCGAGTGCGCGGCTCACGCTTTCCGTGCCGTCTATGGTCACCAGGCCCGCGCTGACGCTGATGCCAAAGGTCTTGTCCTGCCAGATGAAGCGAAAATCGCGCACCGCCTCGCGCAGCCCGTTCGCGATGCGCACGGCCTGATCGAGCGGACAGGATTCGAGCAACGCGCCGAATTCGTCGCCGCCGAGGCGCGCCAATGTGTCGCTGCCGCGCATGCGTGCCTGCATCACCGTCGTCAACTGGAGCAGCAATTCATCACCGGCGGCATGACCGCAGGTATCGTTGACCGTCTTGAAATTGTCGAGGTCCATGTACAGCAGCGCGTGCTGTTTGCCGTCGGCACGCACCGCTTCGATCAAGCCGGCCAGCCGGCGCTCGAACTCGCGGCGATTCACCAGGCCGGTCAATGCATCGTGGCTGGCCTGCCAACTCAATTGCTGCGCCATTTCCTGGATCTGGCTGACGTCATGGAACACGACGACCCAGCCGACCAGGTTGCCTTCGCTGTTGTGTATCGGCGCCGACGAATCGCGCACCGCGCACATATTGCCGGAACGCCCCAGCAACCGGACCGTCATGCCTTGCGTGCCCCGCGCGCCGACCGCATTGCCGCCCGGGTGCGGAATCGGCTTGCCCGTCTGTTCGTCGACCACGCGGTAGACAACATCCAGCGACTGGCCTTTCGCGTCGCTGTTTTTCCAGCCGGTATATTCTTCCGCCACCGGGTTCATGTAGTCGACGTAGCCCTCCGCGTCGAGCGTGATGACACCGTCGCCGATGGAATGCAGGGTGACTTCGGCCAGTTCCTTCTCACCGTGCAATTCGTTCTCGCTCTGCGTGATGCGGCGCGTCACAATAGACGCTATCCACGCGCCGGCGATCAGCACCAGTATGCCGACCAGCGCGACCAGCCACAAAGCCTCGCGCATCGCGGCACTCGCCTGCGAAATCGCGCCCAGAGTGGCGGCGCGTTTTGAATCCACCACCAGGTGGAGCGAAATCTGGAATCGGTCCTGCGCCGGCAGGCCCTCCCGCAGCAGCAGATCCGTGGCGCCGGCGATGTTGTTCTGCATCAGCAACGCAACCACGCGGTCGCGTACCGCGCGCCCGCGAATCGCGGCATCGAGCGCCAGCTTGACCGCCGCGCGCTCTGCTGCGGTCATGTCCCTTCCCTCAAGCCGGTCAAAGGTTCCATACAGAGGCTCGACCAGTGCCTGATACTCGCGGTATGCCGTCTCGCGTTCGGCGCTATTGCGCGCGACGAACAACTTGTGCATCGACTGCTGCCGCTGCTGACTGGTCGTCAGTAGCATGGTCAGCAACTCGGAATTCAGATTCTGCTCGTGAACCAGCAATTCGATACGCTGGTTGATGACGTAGATGCGCCAGATACCGAGCAGCGTAATGGAAATGATCAGGACCAGAAGCGCGCCAAAACCTGCCGTCAGTGCCTGCCTGGACTTGGTAAACGAAAACGGTATTAGCATGGCTTCAAGCTTACCTGATTGCAAGTCAAAACTACACGGCCGCGCGCAGCGCCGGGTCCTGCCGGTAAAAGCTCTTCAGCTGTGCGTAAACCTGCGGGAAGGCGGTCAGCACTGCGTGCGGCGTCTCGAAGAATGCCTCGCTCAGTACCGCGAAAAACTCGGCCGGGCTTTCCGCTGCGTAGGGATCAATGGCGGTGACCTCAGCGCGGTCGACGCGGCGGCAAAAATCGTCGTACGCCGCCGTAAACGCCGCGCTCCACGCCTCGCGGGTCATGCCGGCATGCAGCGGCGGATAGCCGTTCGCATCCCCGTTCAGCATGTCCAGCTTGTGCGCGAATTCGTGGATCACGACATTGACGCCGTCCGCCATGGGAGCAACGTCCGCCCATGACAGGATCAACGGCCCTTGCAACCAGGCCTCGCCGACGCGCGCCTCGCGGTCTACGTGCACCACACCGTCCTCATCCGTGTACTCGATGGTCGGCACGAACTCATCCGGGTAAACGATGACTTCGACCCAGCCGCGGTAATAATCAAGGTCGAGATTGAGGATCAAAATGCAGGCCTGCGCGGCAATCATCAACTGCATCGCGCTGTCGAGTTCGAGGCCGGCCGCGCCGCGTATGGATTTTTGATGCAGCAAGAGGATCACCGCCTCTCGCAGCCGCGCACGCTCGTTGTCCGTCAACCCGCTGAGGAATGGCAGGCGCTTGAGGGTTTCGTCCCACAAGTCGGCATCGAGTTGCGAGCGTTCGATAATGCGTTGCCGCCACCACCGCCGGATTGACCCGAACACTCGACGGGCTATTTCTCGGCTGCGGTATCCACCGCGCGCAGTTTGGGCTGCTCCGGCGCATCCAGTTCGACGCGCTCGATGCGCGCGAAACGCTCGCTGATCTTGCGGCTGCTGACGTGCACGTCGTCGACATCGTTCTTGGCCTGCTCGATATGCCGCGCCAGGTTGTCCATGCGCGACTGGAAGCGGCCGAAGTCGGCGCCGAGCTTGTTCAGCTCGTCCTTGATGATATGGATCTGCTTGCGCGTTTCCACGCTGCGGATGACCGACTGCGCCGTCGTCAGCACCGCCATCAGCGTGGTCGGCGACGTAATCCACACGCGCTTGTTTTGCGCGTAATCGACGAGATCGCGGTGGCGCGCATGGATTTCAGCGAATACAGCTTCAGCGGGCAGGAACATGATCGCGCCGTCGCTGGTCTCGCCGGGAATGATGTACTTGTTCGAAATGTCGTCGATGTGCTTGCGCACGTCGGCCTTGAAAGCGGCGGCAGTAATGCGCTCGGCGCCGTCGAGGAACATGCGTTCGAAATTCTCGAGCGGAAACTTGGAATCGATGGCGATCAGCCCGGTCGGCGCGGGCAGCTTCAGCACGCAATCGGCGCGCACGCCGCGCGCAAACGTATATTGAAACTCGAACGCCGTTTCGGGCAACGCATTGCGCACTATCGCTTCCAGTTGCACTTCGCCGAACGCTCCTCGCGCACGTTTATCGCCGAGCAGTTCCTGCAGGCTGACGACGCTGCCGGTCAGCGTCTCGATTTTTTTCTGCGCTTCGTCGATGGTCGCCAGCCTCGTCATCACGTTGGTGAACGTTTCGTTGGTCTTCTTGAAGCCTTCGTCGAGCCGCTCGTTGACCTTGCCGCTGATTTGCTCGAGGCGCTCGTCGATCTTGCCGGTCAGGAGCCGGGTCGTTTCGGCGAGCTTGGTGACCATAGCTTCGCGGCTTTCGCCGAGATTGTTCGCGAGCGCCAGCTGCAGAGCGTGCAGGGTATCGCGCGTTTGCTTGAGTTCGTCGGCGGTGGAACCGCGCAGGCGTTCCGAGTTGTCGGCCAGCGCAGCCGTCATGCGGTCGCCCTGTTTGGTGAGTCCGTCGTGCAGGTCGACCAGCATCGCGCGGTGCCGTTCCTCCTGGCCCTGTCCCACTGCCGGCGGCAACTCATCAATGCGGCGCTGCAGGCCAGCGATGCGGTACGCGAGCCAGGCGATCAGTGCGATCGCCACAACCATCAATGCCAGCGCGATTTCGGTCATGCGGCGTCCCGAAGATAATTACACATTTTACACCGCGAACCCTCTTTCAGGCCTCGCGCAAAACACGGATGGGTGCGGTCGCCAGCACGCGCCGCGTGCCCAGCATGCCGGCCAGCGCGATGCCCGCGCCGCCCGCGCCCACACCAATCAGCCAGATCCATGCATTACCGCTATACGGCACGTTCAACACCTTGACAGCCAGCAGGTGGCCGAGCGCGCTCGCACCGCCTGCCGCAAGCAGCCCGGAAAGACCGCCCATCAACGCGAACTCGGCGAACTGGGCGGCCGCGAGTTGCCGGCGGCTCGCGCCCAAAGCACGCATCACCGCAGCTTCGTATTCACGCTCGTCGCGCGTGCTGGCGATCGCGGCGTACAGCACGACCAGGCCCGCCGCCAGCGTGAACAGAAAGACGAACTGCACCGCGCTCGCAACCTGGTCCATCAATTTTTGCACCTGCATCATGATTTGCGCGACGTCGATCACCACTATGTTGGGAAAATCACGCACCAGCTGATTGAGCGTCGCTGCCTGCCCTGGCGGCACGTACAGGCTTGTCATGTATGTGACCGGGAACCCCTGCAATAATTGCGGCGGCGCAATGACGAAGAAATTCGCGCGGAACGTGTCCCAGTCGACTTTGCGCACGCTGGTGATCGTCGCGTCGAAAGTGCTGCCCGCTACGTCGTAGGTGAGGCGGTCGCCGCGTTTGAGACCGAGCACCGTCAAAATCCCCTCCTCGACCGACAATTGGTCAGGAGCGGCGCCCGCTTCCCACCAGCGTCCCGCCAGCAGGCGATTGTCCGCGCGCATGTGATCGGCCCACGACAAATTGAATTCGCGGTCGACCAGCCGCTTGGCGCGGTCTTCCGCGTAATCGGCCGCGCCGACCGCGCGGCCGTTGATTGCAACGAGGCGTCCGCGCACCATCGGAAATATTTCCGGCTGCGCAATGCCATGAGCGGCGAAAAGAACGTTCAGCGGCTGCACCTGCTCGGGCTGGATGCTGACCACAAAGCGATTGGGCGTGTCCGGCTTCAGTGCCGCCTGCCAACTGCGCAGCAAGTCGCCGCGTATCAGCGTCAGCGTCAACAACGCCATCATCCCCAAAGCGAGCGCGACTACCTGTATCGTATTGCCGAGAGCGTGGCGCCGCAGATTGGCAATGCCGTAGCGGAAACTGACGCCGCCGCCGGCGCGCACTTTCGACAAGAGCCGCAACATTGCCAGCACCAGCGCCACCGACACCGCCGCCGCCGCGAGAAATCCGCCCAGCACGTACGCGCCGAGCCGCAAATCCTGCGCTTTCAACAAAACGAGGCCGCAAATGATCACGAACCCCAGCGCATAGCCGGCAACGCCCAATCCACGCGGCAGGCCGAGGTCGCGGCGCAGCACGCGCAGCGTCGATACCTGCGCAAGGCTCAGCAATGGCGGCAAGGCGAACCCGAGCAACAGCAACACGCCGGCAGCGATGCCATAACCCGCCGGCATCAGGCTGGGCCACGGCAGAACGACCGCGAGAAAGCTACCGAGCCACACCGCCAGCGCAAACTGCGCGGCATAGCCAATCACGCAGCCGAGCACGCCCGCGATGAGGCCCAACGCTGTGAAATGCAAAAGATAGAGCCGCACGATTTCCGACTGGCGCGCGCCTATGCAGCGCATCACCGCGCAACCGTCGAGGTGACGGCGCAGAAAGCGCCGTGCCGCCAGAGCGATCGCCACCGCGGACAGCACCACGCTGATCAGCGCGGCGAGACCGAGAAAACGTTCAGCGCGTTCGAGCGCCGAGCGGATTTCCGGCCGCGCATCGCGTATGCCTTCGATGGTCTGGCCAGGGCCTGCGCGCGCTTGCGCCCATGTCCGGTACGCCTCTACTGTGGCCATCTCCCCCGCCACGTAAAAACGGTAGCGCACGCGGCTGCCGTCCTGCAGCAATCCGCTCGCCGCGATATCGGCTTCGTTCATAAGCAGCCGCGGTGCGCTGTTAATGAAGCCGATTCCGCTGTCGGGTTCCTGCGTAACCAGCGCAGCAACGCGCAGGCGCAAACGGCCGACCGTCAGCGTGTCACCGGGCTTTACCTTGAGCCGCGTCAGCAGGCGATCGTCTACCCATGCTGTACCAGCAGCGGGCACTTCGCGCGCGACGCGATCGGTGCCGAACAATTCGTCGGCGAGCCGCACTTCTCCGCGCAACGGATAGCCCGCAGCAACCGCCTTCACATCAGTGAGCTGGCTTTCGTCGCGATAGCTCGCCATGCTCGGAAAACGCAGGGCGCGCGTCACTTGCAGGCCGCGTGCGTGCGCTTCAGTGGCGAATTCGCCAGCAAAGGGCCGGTCGGAAATAATGCTGAGATCGGCTCCCAGCAACTGGTTCGATTGCTGCGTCAGCGCCAATTGCACGCGGTCGGTGAAAAAACTGACCGTCGTCAGGCTGCCAACGGCGATCAGGATGGCCGCGAACAACAGCGTGACTTCGCCGGCGCGCCAGTCGCGCCACAACAGGCGCAGGGGCAGCGGAATTTTCTGCAGCAATGACATCGGCTAAACCCCGTTCAGCAACCGCCCCGCAGCCAGCCGCAGAGCGCGTCCGCAACGGCGTGATATCGCTTCGTCGTGCGTCACCAATATCAGGGTGGCCTGGCGCTCGCGGTTCAATTCAAACATGAGGTCGATGATTTGCGCGCCGGTCGCCGAATCGAGATTGCCGGTCGGTTCGTCGGCAAACAGCAGCTTGGGCTCGCGCACAAAAGCGCGCGCGATAGCGACGCGCTGCTGCTCGCCGCCGGACAGTTGTTTCGGGTAATGATGCGTGCGCTCACCAAGCCCGACTCGCTCGAGCATGTCCTGTGCTGTTTTATCGGCGCCCCCGATGCCGGCCAGCTCCAGCGGCAGCATCACGTTTTCGAGCGCCGTCAACGCGGGCAGCAACTGGAACGACTGGAAGACAAAACCGACCAGTTGCGAGCGCAGCCCCGCGCGCCCGTCTTCATCAAGCGCGAACAAATCGTTGCCCGCCATGCTGACGCTGCCGGCGCTCGGCGTGTCCAGCCCGGCAAGCAATCCCAATAAAGTGGACTTACCCGAGCCCGATGCGCCGAGTATTGCAACGGCTTCGCCACTTGCGATGTCGAAGCTTATGTTGTCGAGGATTTTCAGGCGTGCATTGCCGGTATCCACTTGCTTGGACAGACCCATTGCCCGCACAATGGGCGCGACGGATATTTCAACCATGCTGCGTATTTTCCTTTTTCTTCTGCTGCTCAGTGCCGCCGGCATCACGCACGCCACGGCGACCATACTCGTATTCGGCGACAGCATCTCCGCGGGCTACGGCCTGCCGCGTGACCGGGGCTGGGTCGATCTCCTGCGCGCACGCCTCGTGCGCGAACATGCCGATTATATGGTGGTCAACGCCAGCGTGACCGGTGAAACAACCGTGGGTGGCAAAACTCACCTCGGCGCAGCGCTTAATCGGCATCAACCGCAGATCGTCATACTGGAACTCGGCGGCAACGATGGATTGCGCGGCACCCGCGTCGAAACCATACGCGCCAACCTCACCGCGATGATCGCCGCGTGCCGCAAGCACGGCAGCCGGGTTCTGCTGGTCGGGATGCGCGTGCCACCCAACTATGGCAGCGAATACGAGCATAAGTTTCGTCTGGTTTATGAAACAACGGCCAAAACCCAGCGCGTGACACTGGTGCCTTTCCTGTTCGAGGGTTTCGCCGCCGATCGCACCATGTTTCAGTCCGATGGCATCCATCCGACTATCGACGCGCAGGAAAAAATGCTCGACAACATCTGGCCGCGGTTGCGTCCGCTGCTGACTTCACTGCCAGCCAAAAAACACTGACGACGGGCGAGTTCAACTCACGCTGATAGTCGGCGGACCGGCCTGCAGGGCGCCGATCTCACACGCGTAATTGAAGCCCTGCTGTTTGAATATCTCCAGCACGCGCTGTGCGCTCGCCCGATCGCAGGCCACCAGCAAACCGCCGCTGGTCTGCGGATCCGTCAGCATCTTTTTATGCCATTCGGGCGCGCCTGCAGGCAATTGGACATGGGGACCTACGCTCGTCCAGTTGCGGTCCGAGGCGCCGGTTGCATAGCCGTCCTGCGCCAGGTGCTTCGCCGCCGACAATATCGGCAACGCGTCAAAGCGTATGCCGGCATGCAGCTTCGAGCCGCGGCAAATTTCGTGCAAATGCCCGAGCAGGCCAAAACCGGTCACGTCGGTCATTGCATGCACGCCGTCGATTTCGGCAAGCGCGATGCCGGCCGTATTGAGCTGGGTCGTGGACTCGATCATTTGCTGGTAGGCCTTGTCGCGCAACTCGCCTTTTTTCAGCGCCGCGCTCAATATTCCCACCCCCAGCGCCTTGCCCAGGATCAGCACGTCGCCGGCCTGCGCGCGGTCATTGCGCTTGATACGCGCCGGATGCACGATGCCCAGCGCGACCAGGCCATAGATAGGCTCCGGGTTGTCGATCGAGTGCCCGCCCGCAATCGGGATGCCGGCGGCTTCGCAGATGGATTGCCCGCCCGCCAGTATCTGCTGCATCGCCTCGACCGGCAATTTGCCGATCGGCATGCCGACCAGCGCCAGTGCGAACAGCGGCTGCGCGCCCATCGCGTAGACGTCCGAGATCGCATTGGTCGCGGCGATGCGGCCAAAATCATACGGATCGTCGACTATCGGCAAAAAGAAATCAGTGGTCGCGACGATCGCCTGCTGATCGTTGATGCGATAGACCGCCGCGTCGTCGCTCGACTCGGTGCCGACAAGCAGGTTCGGATACGCGCGGGCCAGCGGTATCTTGGACAGCAACTCCCCCAGCAACGCTGGCGGTAGTTTGCAGCCTCATCCGCCGCCGTGTGAGAATGCGGTCAGTTTGATTTTTTGCATGTCAATCGGATCGTTCATCGGCTCATTTTGCTTAACAAATTGCTTACTGACTTGCGTACAAAATCGCACACCGGCGACGTGGCCACCGTAGCACAACTCGCCGGGTTTGACGAGATTATCGACACGCGCTCCGAGTCGGAATTTGCCGAAGACCACATCCCGGGCGCAATCAACTGCCCGGTCCTGAACGACGCCGAGCGCGCGCGCGTCGGCACCATCTACAAACAGGAATCGCCTTTTGATGCCAAGAAACTCGGCGCCGCGCTGGTCAGCCGCAATATCGCAACGCATATCGACGCCACGTTTGCGCAGCGCCCGCGCGCGTGGCGTCCGCTCGTTTATTGCTGGCGCGGTGGCAGCCGCAGCAGCGCGCTAACGCACGTACTGCGGCAGGTGGGATGGCAGGCGGCGCAACTCGAAGGCGGTTACAAGACCTACCGGCGCGCGGTGATCGACGATCTTGAAGTGATGCCGCAACGTTACGACTGGCGCGTGGTGTGTGGGCTCACCGGCTCGGGCAAAAGCCGGTTGTTGCGCGCGCTGGCCCAGCAAGGCGCGCAGGTGCTCGATCTCGAAGCACTCGCCGCGCATCGCGGGTCGGTGCTCGGCAATCTGCCCAATGCACCGCAACCCGCGCAAAAAATGTTCGAGAGCCTGGTGTGGTCGGCCCTGCGCAGTTTTGACCTTGCAACACCCGTGTTCGTCGAAGCCGAAAGCAAGAAGATCGGCAATCTGCGCGTGCCGCAGACTTTGATCGCCGCCATGTGGGAAAGCCGCTGCGTCAGGCTGGAGGCGACGATCGAATTGCGCGTGGCCATGCTCATGAATGAATACCGGCACTTTGTCGCCGATGCCGCGTCTCTAGGCACCCAGCTCGATTGTCTCGCCACGCATTACGGGCGGGAAGAAATCGCATCCTGGAAAGCACTGGCCGATAGTGGACAGTGGAATACTCTGGTGCGCGAACTCCTCGAAATGCATTACGACCCGGCTTACACGCGCTCTACGCTAAAACATTATCCGCAATTGGCGCACAGCGAACACCTGGTCATCGCGGCCAATGAAGATTCCGCATTCGAGGCCGTCGCCGCGCAGTGCCTGGCAACGCTTTCCGCCAATAGCCGTGCGCGCTGACGGGGTGCGCCGTGTAATTCGCCGCATTGCGTCGTCCCGCGGGTTGCGAATGTTATACTTCCCCCCCATTTGAGCAGTTCACCCACATCGTCCGGATCGAATACGGCCATACCCGCGCCAAGCGGATGGTGGCTGATGCTGCTTGTCGCAATGGTTATCTGGTGCGGCAACCTCGAATATCGCAAATTGTCGCTGTCCGACGAAGGCCGTTATTCGGAAATCCCGCGCTACATGGCGCAAAGCGGCGATTGGACCACCCCGCGCCTCAACGGCATCAAGTATTTCGAAAAGCCGCCGCTGCAGTACTGGGCGACAGCCGCGTCCTACCGCGTATTCGGCGAGCACAACTGGTCGGCGCGCCTGTGGCCCGCACTCACCGGATTTCTGGGGGTGCTGCTGATGTATTTCGTCGGCGCGCGGCTCTACGGCGCCACGGCAGGCCTCTACACGGCGCTGGTGCTTGGCAGCAGCGTCCTGTATTCCGCGCTCGCCCACATCCTTACGCTGGACATGGGGCTCGCATTTTTTCTCACGGTAGCATTGGCCGGCATCCTGCTGGGGCTCGACCCACGCGCCGATGCAAAGACGAACCGGCGCTGGATGCATGTGGCAGCTGCCGGGTGCGCGCTGGCCGCACTGAGTAAAGGACTGATAGGTATCGTCCTGCCCGGCGCCGTAGTCGTGCTCTATATATTGATCAAGCGCGATTTCGGACTGCTGCGCAAACTGCATCTCGTCACCGGCGGCCTGCTGTTCTTCGCGATTACGGCGCCGTGGTTTATCGCGGTATCGCTGGCCAATCCGGAGTTCGCGTGGTTCTTTTTCGTGCACGAGCACCTGCAGCGCTACACCTCGACCATCCATCAGCGCTACCAGCCGTGGTACTTTTTCATCCCCATCCTGCTCGCCGGCATCCTGCCTTGGCTGCTCACGCTGATCGATGCGCTCTTCAACTCACGCAAAAAATTGGCCGCGACCCGCGTTTTCGACCCCCTGCTGTTCACCCTGTTGTGGGCAGGCTTTATTTTTGTGTTCTTCTCCGCGTCCGGCTCCAAACTGCCCTCCTACATCCTGCCGATTTTTCCGGCGCTCGCCCTGATCATAGGATTGCACCTGACAGCCATGAGCGGACGCACGCTGGCGTGGCAGTTGGCGCCGGTTGCCGTGCTCGCGGTGGCCGGCCTGATCGCGACTCCGTACGCAGTCAGGCTCGCTTCGACCAACATCCCCGCCGAACTCTATCTCGCGCAAATACCCTGGCTTTATGGCGCGGGCGCAGCCCTGCTTGCAGGCAGCGCCACCGCCATCGTGTTCGCTTGGCGGGGACATGTGAAGAACGCCGTCGTAGCCTGCGCCTTTGCCGGACTCGCCACGACGCAATTGCTGGTCATGAGCGAAGACGGCCTGTCGCCTGCGCATTCCACCTATCATCTCGTGCAAAAACTGCAGCCTTACCTGAAACCCGATGTACCGTTTTACAGCGTGCGCACCTATGAGCAGACACTGCCGTTCTACATCAAGCGCACGGTCACGCTGGTCGACTACCAGGACGAAATGGCTTTTGGCCTGAAACAGGAACCGGCATTGTGGGTGCCGACGCTGGCCGAATTCGAGCGCCGCTGGCGCGGCCACGATTACGCGCTGGCGGTGATGAGCCTGGAAGTTTTTGATGAATTGCAAAAATCACAATTGCCGATGCAGTTGGTCGCGCGCGATACCGAGCGCGTGTTTGTACGCACCAAGGGAGGAGCACCATGAACGCGATCAGTTTCTCGTTATTGCTGACCGGCGTGCTGCTCAACGCCGGCGCGCAGCTCCTGCTCAAGGCCGGCACCAACAGCGTGGGCGTGTTCGAATTCAGCCGCGACAACATCATTCCGGTCGGCTGGAAACTCGCCACCGAGCCGCACATCATGGGCGGGCTCGGCTGCTACGTGATCAGCGTCGTGGTGTGGATCATGGCGCTGTCGCGCGTCGAGGTCAGCATCGCCTACCCGCTGCTGTCGATAGGCTACGTGATCAACGCGATCGCTGCCTACTACCTGTTCGGCGAAGCGGTAACGCCGATGCGGCTCACCGGCATTGCCATCATCATCGTCGGCGTGTGGATAGTGGCACGCTCCTAGTGGAAATACCGCAAGTCGACGCCAGGCCGGCGCATCGGTTACTATGCACATGAATTAGCTACAAAAACTCATGGCTCAACCGATACTTTCAGTCATCATTCCGGTCTACAACGAAGAGCAGTCGCTGCCGCTGCTGTTCGCGCGCCTCTACCCCGCGCTCGACAAGCTCGGCGTCAGCTACGAAGTGCTGTTCGTCAACGACGGCAGCCGCGACCGCTCGGCAGCGCTGCTGCGCGAGCAGTTCCAGCAGCGGCCTGACGTCACGCGGGTCGTCCTCTTCAGCGGTAATTTCGGCCAGCATATGGCGATCGTCGCCGGCTTCGAGCATTGCCGCGGCAGCCGCGCCGTCACGCTGGACGCCGATCTGCAAAATCCGCCCGAAGAAATCGGCAAACTGCTGGCGGCGATGGACCAGGGCCATGATTATGTCGGGTCGATCCGCCAGGAGCGCCAGGATTCCGCTTTCCGCCGCCACGCATCGCGCGCCATGAACTGGATGCGCGAACGCATTACCCGCATCCGCATGACCGATCAGGGCTGCATGCTGCGCGCCTACGACCGCCACATCATCGACGCCATCAAGGCCAGCCATGAGGTCAATACCTTCATTCCCGCGCTTGCCTACGCCTATGCCGGCAACCCGACGGAAATCAAGGTCGCGCACGAGGAACGCGCGGCCGGCGATTCGAAATATTCGCTCTACAGCCTGATCCGGCTCAATTTCGACCTCGTCACTGGTTTTTCGATCGTGCCGCTGCAGGTGTTTTCGCTGCTCGGCATGTTCGTCGCCGTGATGTCGGTACTGGTTTACATCGGCGTCATCATTCAGCGCTGGATCGCTGCGGACAACATGCGCGAAGGCCTGATGGCGTTATGGGACCGCGACATCCTGCAGTTTTTCCTGACCGGCCTCGTCCTCTTCGGGCTGGGCCTGCTCGGCGAATACGTCGGCCGCATCTACCAGCAGGTGCGCAGTCGGCCACGTTACCTCGTACAGGCAATCCTGGAACGCAAGCAATGACCAGGGCGGTAGTTTTTGCCTATCACAACGTAGGGGTTAAATGCTTGTCGGTGCTGTTGGCGCATAAAATCGAAGTATCCCTGGTCGTTACCCACAACGACAATCCCGCAGAAAAAATCTGGTTCGACAGCGTGGCCAAGCTCGCCGCGCAGCACGGTCTGCCGGCAATCACTCCGGACGACCCCAATACAGCGGACATCGTCGAGCGCATCCGCGCGCTGCAGCCCGATTTCCTGTTCTCGTTCTATTACCGCAATATGCTGAAGCCGGCTTTGCTTGCAACACCCAAGCGCGGCGCGCTCAATATGCACGGCTCGCTGCTGCCGAAATACCGCGGACGCGTGCCGGTGAACTGGGCCGTGATCAAAGGCGAGACCGCAACCGGCGCCACGCTGCACTACATGACGGAAAAACCGGATGCCGGCGACATCGTCGAGCAGCAGGCAGTGCCCATACTGCCGGACGAAACCGCGGCAGACGTATTCGGCAAAGTGACGGCAGCCGCAGTCTCGGTGCTCGACCGCAGCCTGCCGGCGCTGGTCGCGGGAAATGCCCCGCGCGTGCAGCAGGACCCGAAGCTCGCCACGTATTTCGGCGGACGCAAACCCGCCGACGGGTGCATCGACTGGAGGCAGCCCGCCGAAGAAGTACATAACCTGGTGCGGGGAGTTGCGCCGCCCTACCCCGGCGCGTTTACGACCATCGCCGGCCGAACATTGCGTATACTTCGCACCCAGCGCGAGCCTGCGGACAGTCCGCGACCGCGAAGGCCGCAAATCCATGTGGGCGGCGATGTTTGTTATGCGGAGTGCGCGGACGGCGGCACGTTGCGCATCCTGGAAATGGAGCTCGACGGCAAGCCTTTCGCCGTGGCGGATTTTCTGGCACGCTTCGGCGCTAAACCTATCGATCTTGAGGCGGCACAGCAATGAAAAAAATCCTGATTCTCGGCGTCAACGGTTTCATCGGCCACCACCTTTCCCAGCGCATCATCAAGACTACCGACTGGGAGGTCTACGGCATGGACATGCAGACGGAACGCGTGGCCGACCTGCTCAAGCATCCGCGCTTTCATTTTTTCGAAGGCGACATCACGATCAACAAGGAGTGGATTGAGTACCACATCCGCAAATGCGACACCATCCTGCCGCTGGTCGCCATCGCCACCCCCGCCACCTACGTGAAGGAGCCGCTGCGCGTATTCGAGCTCGACTTCGAGGCGAACCTGCCGATCATTCGCTCGTGCGTAAAATACAAAAAACGCATTCTGTTCCCGTCGACCTCCGAGGTCTACGGCATGTGCCGCGACAGCGAGTTCGATTCGGAAAATTCCGAGCTGGTGCTGGGGCCGATCGCCAAACAGCGCTGGATCTACTCATGCAGCAAGCAGTTGATGGACCGCGTGATCTGGGCCTACGGCTCGGAAGGCCGGCTCGACTTCACGCTGTTCCGCCCGTTCAACTGGATAGGTGCCGGGCTCGACAGCATCCACACCGCGAAGGAAGGCAGCTCGCGCGTGATCACGCAGTTCCTCGGCCACATCGTGCGCGGCGAAAACATCAAGCTGGTAGACGGCGGCACGCAAAAACGTGCGTTTACGTACATCAGCGACGGCATCGATGCGCTGATGAAAATCATCGACAACCCGGGCGGCGTTGCCAACGGCAAGATCTACAATATCGGCAACCCGAAGAACAACTACTCGGTCAAAGATCTCGCGCAAATGATGCTGGATCTCGCCATCAAGTACCCGGAATACCGCAAGAGCGCGAAAAAAGTTCGTCTCATCAAGACGACGTCGGCCGCGTACTACGGCAAGGGCTACCAGGACGTGCAGAACCGCGTGCCGAAAATCACCAATACCTGCGACGAGCTGAAGTGGAAACCGCGCGTAAACATGGAAACCTCGCTCAAGAATATCTTCGATGCCTACCGCACGCACGTCGGCGATGCGCAACGGCTGATGGATTGATGACCGAAAGACGCCGGGCGAGAGACGTGAGGCGCACCACCCCTGCTGCCGCGAACATTACGAAGATTTCCGTCTCTCGTCTCTCGCCTGTCGTCTTTATACGTCAATGAAATTGGCGCTAAAAATCGACGTCGACACATTTCGCGGCACGCGCGAAGGCGTGCCCCGGCTGGTCGAACTGCTGAAGAAATTCGGCGCCGGCGCCACCTTCCTGTTCAGCCTCGGCCCCGACCACACCGGGCGCGCCATCAAGCGCGCGTTCCGTCCCGGCTTCATGCGCAAGGTATCGCGCACCTCGGTGCTCGAACACTACGGCATCGTCACCCTGCTCTACGGGACCATGCTGCCGGGGCCCGACATCGGCCGGCGCTGCGCCGATATCCTGCGCAATGTGCGCGATGCCGGGTTCGAAGTCGGCATCCATACCTGGGACCACGTCAAATGGCAGGACAGCGTGGCAACGGCGGACGCGGACTGGACTGCGTGCGAGATGCAGCTTGCGTACGATCGCTATGCGGACATCTTCGGCGAACGCGCCCACGTGCACGGCGCGGCAGGCTGGCAAATGAACCGCCACGCCTTTCGCCTGACGCAGCGGCTGGACTTCGATTACTGCTCAGACACCCGCGGCACTCAACCCTTTATCCCGATCTATAACGCGGAAATCATCGCGTGTCCGCAACTGCCGACCACGCTGCCAACGCTCGATGAATTGCTGGGGATAGGCGGGTTGACGCCCGACAACGTGGCGGACCACGTGCTGAAACTCAGCCGCAACGCCCTGCCCACCGGTCACGTCTACACGCTGCACGCCGAACTCGAAGGCATGAAATTGCTGCCGGTGTTCGAACGCCTGCTGGCCGGCTGGCGCGACGCCGGCCACGAACTGGTTTCGCTGAAGGACTATTCCGCTTCGCTGGAATTGAAATCGCTGCCGCGCCACGTCGTGACATCAGCGGAAATTCCCGGGCGCTCCGGCACGCTGGCGCTCCAGGGCGCGGAATTTTTACAAGCGTCGGCCGCGTAATTCAGCGCCCGAGCCACAAATTCATACGACTTTCCAGACGCTTCGCTCCACGCGCTGAGCAGGAGCACTGGACGTTGCATGTCGGGCCGGAGCATCAGTTCCACCCTGCTGCCAGATGAATCCCGGCAAGTCGTCGCCCGGCGTAATCAGGCGCAGGAGTTTCCCCTTGTGCCCTTCGCCCGGCATCAACCGTGGCTCTGCATCTTTGTCCGGTGCACAGAAAAACCAGTCCAGAGCAACGACACCTGAATCAGGCATCTCCGCCGATCTCCCGCAGATCTCGAACAATGGGCGCTCAAACCGGCGGTAGAGCTTGCGCATACCGGCGCGTATGGCCTCAAACTCGGGACTGGCGGCACGCGCCGCCATGTCGGCGTGATGCCCCGATATGTCCTCGAAATGATGTTCCCAGATCACATCAGGCAAATCGGCGGCACCCGCAGTGCGCGCCAGCACGCGGCCGCGTGGAACGCCCATGTCGTTCCTGACGTCGCAGGCGCGCAGACGCTGCTTCAGCACCGCGTCTTCCTGACCCGGAAGGGCATAGTAGAAATTGAATGAAACGATCATGGCTATTGGGGCTCTATGCCAGCCGCTTTGACGATCTTGCCGTATTTGACGAGATCTTCCCGCAAAAAGCGCGCGAATTGCGCGGGCGTGCTGTCGGCGGGCTCTATGTTGAATTGAGCGAACGCCTGGCGCGCCTCCGGATGGCGCACGCCGTCGCGTGTGGCCTCGTAAATACGGGTAAGGATGGGCGCGGGCAGGCGCGCCGGACCGTAGAGGCCATACCAGCCTATCGCTTCATAAGCTTTGAGGCCGCTCTCGTCCATCGTCGGCACGTCGGGCAACTGGTCGAAGCGCTTGACTCCGGTATACGCCAATGCGCGCAGCTTGCCGGTCTTGACGTGCGGAATAGAAATCGGACCCGACGCAAACATGAGAGGCACCTGCCCGCCGATGACATCGATAATGGCCGGACCGCCGCCCTTGTAAGGCACGTGCAGGAGTTTGACACCCGCCATCTGGTTGAACATCTCGCCGGCAAGATGCGTCAGATTGCCGACCCCGGCGGACGCATACGCGATTCTGCCGGGTGCGGCCCGCGCGAGGTCGATGAGCTGCGGCACCGTGCGCGCGGGAAAGCTCGGCGTGGCGACCACCATCAGCCCGCCGGTGGTCAGAAAACAGGTAATAGCCGTGAAATCGGCCAGCGTATCGTAAGGCAGCTTGCGGTAGATATGCGGGTTGCTGGTGTGTCCGCCGGAAGTCATGAGCAAGGTGTAACCGTCGGGAGTGGCGCGCGCCACCGTCTCACTGGCCAGCACACCGTTCGCGCCGGCGCGATTGTCGGCCACGACTTGCTGGCCGAAAGTGGCACTCAACCGCGTCGCCAGTATGCGCGCAACCGTGTCCGGTCCGCTGCCCGGCGACGACGGTACGAGCAGCCGGATCGGGCGCTCCGGATACGCGCCGCCGGCGAGACCTGCTGCGGCCGCAAGAACAAATGCAACTGCGAGGCGTTTGACCACAACATGTCCTCGTCGCCTGGTTATCAACTGAAACCCTCAGCCGCGTTGCGGATAGTAAGTGCCGCGGCCGAGAGCAACCACGCTGCCCTTCTCGTCCATGACGTCGATGTCCACTACCGCTACGGTTTTGCCGGAGCGGCGCACACGCGCAAGCGCAGTCAGGGCATCGCCTACCGCGGGTTTCAGATAGTCTATGCGCAGGTTGATCGTGGGCACGCCGCCACCGAGCATCATGCCGACCGCAAAATCGCCGGTCACATCGATCAGTGAAGCAATGGCGCCGCCGTGGAATTGTTTGGTGCCGGCGCGCCGTTCGAATTCCGGCCGCAGTGGCATCCCTACGCGGAGTTCGGCTTTGTCGTAATCCATATGCAGCACTTCGAGCTTGAGCGTGCTCATGAACGGCGAAGCGGCAAAAACCGCGGCGAGCTGGCTGGAATCGAGCCGTTCAACAATCTTGTCGTTCATGGCAATACCACCACTTTCCCGAATACCGCGCGTTGTTCAAGTAAATCAAAAGCCGCGTTGGCCTCCGCCAGAGTAAAAGTGCGGTCGATCACCGGTTTCAGCTTGCCGCTGCGCACGAGTTCGAAAAGCTGCTCGATGTCTTCGCGCATCCAGCCGTTGGAGCCCAGCACCTGCAGTTCGTAAGTCCAGATATAGCGTATGTCTTCCTTGGGGTCGAAGCCCGCGGTCGCGCCGCACGTGAGAAGCTTGCCCTGCCGGTGCAGGATGCGCAGCGACGGCACCCAGGTATCGCCACCGGTGAAATTGACCACCACATCGACGCCTTGCGTTAATTGCCGCCGGTGCGGTTTGCCGAATTTCCCGAACACCCAGTCGGTGAGCTTGTGCTTCGAGTAATCGAGCAGGTGATCGGCACCCAGTGCCTGCAAACGTTCCAGCTTCGACGCGCTCGACGAGCACGCAATGACTTCACATCCCGCAAGCTTGGCCAACTGCACGCAGCAACTGCCAACGCCGCCGGATGCGCCCAGGATCAGCACCTTCTCGCCCGCTTTGACGCGCCCTATCGTATACATCATGCGCAGAGCCGTACCATAAGCCACCGGCAGGCAGGCCGCGTCTTCATAGCTGATGTCCTGCGGCAGCGCCACGAGGTGATGTGCAGGCACTTTGCACAGTTCCGCCAGCCCGCCATGCGACATCTCGCCGATGAGTCCGCCGTTGTTGACGCGGTCCATCGGGTCGATCAGCACGCGGTCGCCGGCCTTCCACTGCTTCACTGCCGATCCCGTCTCGACGATATCGCCGGCAAAATCGATCCCCATGATGCAGGGCATGGGCACCTTGATGCCGGGCATGCCGCGCCGCGTGAACAAGTCGTGGTAATTGAGCGAGGTGGCGCGCACGCGCACGATGACGTCGTCCGGCCCCGGTTGCGGATCGGGAAAGTTCGCTTCGAATTTGATCGAGCCCGCGCCGCCGTGCTCGTGTATCACTGCCGCTTTCATGCCTGAAATTTCCTCATGATGATTCTGTTTCCGAACTCAGTTGCTGAAAAAATAAATAGCGGCGCCGCACGCGTGTTCAGGGGCTACCCAGACACCGCCGTCCAGCCCGTCGCGCGCCTCGACGCCGTTCTTTGCAAGCAGCGCACGCGTTGCGGCGATACTTTTGACCTTGAAACCTATGCCGGCCGGACTCGGCAACGCGGGTACTGCGGCACCCGGCGCGCGGCGCGCCCAGGCCTCGGGCGTTGCGATCCAGACGTGACCGTGCGCGAGCTTAATACGCCACTCTCCAGCCGCGACCGCTTCAGCTTTAACACCGAAGAGCTTCGCATATTTGTCTGCAACCGTGCCGGCATCGGTAACACATAAAAATATATCGCGTAGGGCAACGACGCCGTTCGGATGATCCAGCAAATGCGGCTGCCACAGCACGTCCCGCGTCAGATGCTCGATATACAGCAGGCGCGCTTCCGGGTAGACAGCGCGGTCGAAATACATGTTGCGGAATGCTGCGCGCCGCAACTCCGTTCCTTGCGGCCCGTACGCCGCGTCGCGCTCGAGCTGGCGCGCTGCCTCTATGGGTATGCCGCGGGCTGAGAGCTCTTTGTAAGTGGCGTCTGCAGACTCGACGCCAAACGCGACTATGTGCGCGCCTTCATAGCGCGCGACGAGCGGTTTGATATTGCTGAAGATCGCGGGATCGGTGAGACCGACGATTTCCAGATAACCTTCAAGAAACATCGCGCAGTGATTGCCCGACCCGAATGGTATAACCGGCGCGCCCGGCGTGGGCGAACCGCGATGGATGCTGCGCAGCGTGAGATTGAAACCCAATCGCGCGTAGGCTGCGCGGCCGCGTTCCAGGTCTTTGATGGCCACGCCGATATGATCGAGCTTGACTGCGGAATTCATGAGTGTCTGTTGTCCTCTGCGAGATGCATGATGAATCCATTGGCGTCGCGCGGCTCTATCCACTGTCCGTAACGCGAGTGAGCAACCGTTACGCCGCGGCTTTTGAAAAGCGCCAGCGTATTCCCAAGATCCTTGAAACTGACTGTGATCGCCTGCATCCCTGAATGTCGTGCGTATCCGTAGACATCGGCAAAGGCCCCGCTGCGCATAATGTGCACAGTGCCGCGGCCCGGCAGCCGCGCGCTGATGCAATCGCTATCCTGCGCGACAATGTTCGCGCCCAGCGCATCCAATCTAGGCACAAGCGCCGCTGGCTCGTCTGCAACGAAAGTGACCGCAACAAGGTCGCAGGCGCCATTCTCGTGCTGCTGGTAGCGCGGCTGCCAGAGAAATTCCGGCGTCTGGTGCTCGATCACCAGATAGCGCGCCTCCGGCCATGCTTCGTCGCGGCTGAAGATATTGCGAAAACGCATCGCGCGCGGTGCGCCATCGACGTCCAGCATGCGCTCGCGCGGCACCGGCGGCTGCAGCGCATCGGTTCGAGCAGACAGGGCCGCGTGCGCGGACGCGGCGTCACGGCAACGCAGCGCCATGATATGCAAACCTTCGTTTTTGGCGATAAACCGCGCCCACGGGTTGAAGGCGGCGGGATCGACTACGCCGATCAACTCCAAATAAGTATCGCGCAATATGACGCAGCGGTTCGCCGTCGCCCACGGGTGAAAACCCTCGCGGCCAGGCACCGCCCCGCGCTGACGGCTCTCAGGAGTGAGTTGAAAGCCCAGCTTCTCCCACTGCCCCGCTCCCGTAGCGAACGCATTGACTAGGCATCCGACGTGATCAAGGTCGAGCTGCAACGCATGCGCAGCGCCAGTGGATGCAGCTACGGGAACTTGGCCATTTTGTTTCATACCGGGAGCTAGGCCGCAACCTGCCACAGTTCGGCCGCTTTTTGCTTGAGCCCCTTGCGGTCGACCTTGTTCGGGCCCGCAAGCGGCAGCGCGTCGACGAAACATACCCGGCGCGGATGCTGGTAGGCAGGCCCTTGTTCGAGTGCGTAGCTCTTGATGTCGTCCTCGGTCAGCGTGCTGCCGGGTTTCAACACCACGAACGCGAACGGCTTCTCGCCTTTGATCTCATCGGGCACCGGCACGACGCAGGCCTGCGCGATGTCCGGGTGCTGCTCGAGCAGATGCTCGACTTCACCGGGAAAGACGTTTTCGCCGCCGCACACGAACATATCATCGGCACGACCAACAAAAAAGTATGCTCCGTCCGCGTCGCGGCGAAACACGTCTCCCGAAATGTACCAGCCGTCCGCGGTGAGCACCTCGCGCGTCCTCTCGGGCATGCCGAGGTAGCCGCTCATATTGGCCGGCGTGCGCTGCCACAGCACGCCCTCTTCGGCGTCGTGCCCCTGCGCATCGACCAGCCGCAATTCGACGCCCTCGAACGGCCAGCCGATCGAGGTGGGCGGCAATTTACGATCGGGCCGCGGGCCGCAGATCACAGGGCCGGATTCAGTGGTGCCGTAGCTGTTCATCACCATTGCATGGGGAAACGTAGCTTCGATTTCGTGCCACAGTTTGAGCGAAATCGGCGCCGACCCCATGCGCACCGTGGCGACCGTGGAACGGTCCGTCGCGTCGACAAGATCTTTCTCGCGCAGGCTCATCGCGTACATCGGCGGCACTCCGGTCAGCCAGGTACAGCGAAAACGCTCTATGGCTTGCATAAAATGCCGCGCGTGGAATTCCGGCATCAGAACTTCGCTCGCACCCGACGCCATCACGAAGAGCGTCGTACACAGTCCGTTCATGTGACACAGGGGTGCTGCGACCAGCAGGCGCTGGGCGTTGAACGGCGCGCCGCGTTTCATGCGTGTGCGCGTCGCCCACAACTGGCCCTCGTGGCTGAGCGGCACGCCCTTGGGTACGCCGGTCGAGCCCGAGGTGTAAAGAATCATGGCCGTTTCGCCCGCGTCCGGCCGCACCGCTTCGAAAGCACCGGCGTCGCACAGCGCCGCGAACGCGCCGGCTTCGTCGTAATCGGTGACAGGAAGCCCCGCCGGCAACACGCCGTGGCGCGCGCCGTCGCACATGATTTGCTTCACCGACGCGTGCTTGAGCACGTACTCAATCGTAGCGCGGGGAAACTTGTGGCTGATGGGCACCGCAACCAGGCCAGCACGCACGATGCCGAGAAATGAAATTACAAACTCGGCGCGATTGGCCGACAATATCGCCACGGCGTCGCCGCGCACTAACCCGCGCTTGAGTAACCCGCGCGCAAGTGCGTTTGCCGCATCGTCGATTTCGCGATGGCTGTAAGTGCGCGGGTTGTCCCAATCGAGGACGTCGATCAGCGCAATGCCGTCGCCGCCGGTCCGGGCGTCGTAAAGCGCGCCCAGGTTAAACGCTTGCGTCATTTGCCGGCGCTTTTACCGACGCACGGGCAGGACCGCCGCGAATTTCGAGCCGCGCACGCACATGCGGCCTTCCGGGTCCTGCCACAGTTTTTCATCGACGTGGAGCTTGCCAAAAGCGCGCGTGACTGCCGGCAGTGGCACGGCGGGAAACGCTTCCAGCACTTCGGCGTAGTACAGCGGCTTTTTATCGATCAGAGCGAAAATTTGCGCCGCAAGCGCGGCGATCTCCGCTTCGGTGGGCCTGTGCCCTCCCGCAGTCACGGCCTTCGCATCGAGCTTGTAGCTGCCGTATTTCGCGACATCGGCATAGGCGTACGCAATGCGTTCATAGCGTTCGCGCGGGATGCCTTCCGGTATGGTGGCGTCGATGCCGATCTTGGCGCCCGTAGGCACCACGCCTGCGGGCATCACCGGCAGGCTGGGATCCAGCGGCTTGGCGCGCGCACCGGAAATCACAAAAACATCGCGGTCGGCCTGCACGCGCGTCGCGATAGCCCATTCCACATCGAGCCCGTTGTAGACGTCGATATCATCGTCGACCACGACTGCGTGCTTGATATCGCCCACGGACAACGCCGCCATCAGCGCGTTCTTGCCCTCGCCGGCCTGTTTCTTGATCGAAATGACCACGTGCCATGAGCCCGCTCCGCCAAGCGTCACGTTCATGTCCTTGACCTGCACACCCGCTGCCCTCATGGCGCCGCGCAACTGCGACCAACGCGTGGGAATCATCAGCCAGGTCACTTCCCACGGCATGTGCAGCGCGTAATAGATGGGGTTACGGCGATGCGAAATCGCTTTCACGCGCACCAGCGGGTTCCAGTGCAGCCCGCCCATCAGGCGCGTGAACTCGCCGAAACGGCCTTCAGGCCAGGTCCACCCCGTCGGCAGGATTTCCGCTTCGAGGACGATCTCGGCATCGGCGATGTAAGGCACGTCTATGGTTTCGCACATCGACAGCTGCACGGGCGCGCCGCGCAATCCGCCCGCGATGTTGATCTCGTCTACGCCCATCGGCGCGCGATAACCTGCCGCCATGAACTCATACATATGCGTGCCGATCGAAATCGAGATCGGCAATGGTTTGCCAGCTTCAAATGCCCGTTGCGCGAGAGCACGCAGGTTATTGGGCGTGACGATGTCGATGCCAGTCAGGTTCTTCTCTTTCAGCAGGAAGCGATAGATGCCGGCGTTGAGGCCATCGCCATCGCGCACGATGGTGACGCCAGCGGTAATCATCGGCCCGCCGTCCAGGATGGACGACATCGGCACCGGCAGATTGAAGAGATCGACTTCGTCGCCGATCTGCGTCACCTCGCGCGTCGCGCTGGTTTCGACGTAGACCGGCGGAATCGGCGCCGCGATCGCGCGCGTCAACTTTTGCTCGATGTCGGCGTAATGCTCCACGCCGAGACCTATCGCAACCCGCTTGCTCGAACGAATCAGCCCCGAAACGACCGGGATGTCGTAGCCGACGACGTTATGGAACAGCAGTGCTTTGTCCGCCTGGTCCACGAGGGTGGCGATATGGCGGCTGTCGACCGGGTCTTTGATGTCTTCGAGTTCGCCGGCGGCGCGCAGGCGCTCCAGCAGCCCGCGAAAGGTTTCGCTTTCGTACATGTAATTTACTGCTCCCTGATGCCAGTGACTTTGGTTGCGCGCTGCCAGTGCGCAGCTTCTTTGCGTATGAGCGCCACGAGTTCTTCCGGTGTGCTGGTTACCGGTTCCGTGCCCTGGCTGCTCAACGCTTCGCTTACTGCGGGGCTGGCGATAGCACGGCGTATCTCGGTATTGAGACGCTGCACGATGGGCGGCGGCAGCCCGCGCGGCCCGACGATAGTGTAATAGCCGGTAATCGCCAGATCCTTGTAGCCTGCTTCGACCAGGGTCTCGGTGTCGGGATAGATTGCGCTGCGCTTGACGCCGGTGGTCGCGATCGCGCGCACGCGGCCGCTTTTCACGTATGGCAAGCCGGTGTTCGGCTGCGTGATCATGAGTTCGATTTCATTGCCGATCACAGCCGTGATGCCCTGCGCGCCGCCCTTGTAGGCTATCGACTCCATTTTGATGCCCGCCGCGTGCGACAGCAATTCGCCGGTCAGGTGGTTCGATGTACCCAGCCCGACAGTACCGTAATTGAGCTTTGCCGGACGCGATTTGGCATACGCGATCAATTCCTTCACGTTGCGTATCGGCAGCCCGATGTTCCCCACTATGAGCAGCGGCTGCTGGGCCACCAGCGATATCGGCGTGAAGTCTTTCAGCGTGTCGTAGCTCACCTTCTTGAAATAGGCCGGGCCGATAAAAAGCGTGCTCGACGACGCCATGAACAGGGTCTGACCATCCGGCGCGGCCTGTTTCGTCAGTTCCGCCGCCAGTATGCCGCCCGCCGAGGGCCGGTTGTCCACGATCACGGGCATGCCGAGCAGTTCGTGCAGCTTGGCCGCGATCGGGCGCGCCATGATATCGACGGTGCCGCCGGCGGCAAACGGCAGCAGCAGGCGGATCGGACGGGTCGGGTAAGCGTCGCCTGCCTGCGCGCCGGACAGCGCGCAAAACGACGTCATGAACAGCAGACTGCAAAGCGTGGATTTCACAATATCAACCGATAGATGCGACGAAAAACGGCAGGAGAACGCCAGAATATTACATGTTTATTATATGGCACTTCTAAATTTTTTCGGTACATTTTATTACGCGCGCCAGTAACAAAAATTCCCCGCCGGGCGGCGCCGATGCGCGCTCAATTCCTCTTGCCTAGCCAGCACATTTGCCTGACAATCATGTACAGGCTCATCACCATAAGCGTCTATGCCCAAGCAACCGTTTGCTGATTTTGAACTCCCGGCAACCAGCAACAAGACCTTCAAGTTTTTCGAGCAACGCGGCCACCCGGTCGTCATCTACTTCTACCCCAAAGACAACACGCCAGGCTGCACTACCGAGGGCCAGAATTTCCGCGACCTCTACCCGCAGTTCCAGAAACTCCAATGCGCGATCTTCGGCGTCTCGCGCGACAGTCTGAAATCGCACGAAGGCTTCAAGGCGAAAATGAGCTTCCCGTTCGAACTCCTGTCCGACGCGGAAGAAACGGCGTGCAAGCTGTTCGGCGTCATCAAAATGAAAAACATGTACGGGCGCCAGGTGCGCGGCATAGAGCGCAGCACTTTCGTGTTCGACGCGAGCGGCCAGCTGGCGCGCGAGTGGCGCGGCCTCAAAGTGCCCGGCCACGTCCAGGAAGTGCTCGATTTCGTCAACACACTCCGGTGAATCGGTAATGGGTAATGAGCGATGAGTAAACAACCGGCTCGATCGCAAACGTTCGCCCGTCACCTGTCGCCCATCACCCATTACCCATCACCCATCGCCATCCATGACCCAGCGTAAAGCCGCTTCCGCAGTGACGCGCCTGCCCGCCAACGTCAAGTTCTTCGTGCTTGACACCAATGTGCTGATGCACGATCCCACCAGTCTGTTCCGCTTCGAGGAACACGATATCTACATTCCGATGGCCACCCTCGAGGAACTCGACAGCAACAAGAAAGGCATGTCGGAAGTCGCGCGCAACGCGCGCCAGGCCAGCCGATTCCTCGACGAAATCGTCAGCGGCAGCGAGCAGGATATCGAAAGCGGCATCGAGCTCAGCAAGCACAACGGCGGCGACGCGTCCGGCCGGCTCTTTTTACAGACCCAGTCGATCACCGGCGAGCTGCCGGCGCGGCTCGCCAGCGGCAAAGCGGACAACCAGATCATCGGCGTCGTTAAATTCCTGCAGGAAGCGCACCCCAAGCGCCAGGTCATCCTCGTCAGCAAGGACATCAACATGCGCATCAAGGCGCGTGCCCTGGGGTTCGCGGCCGAGGATTATTTCAACGACAAGGTGCTCGAAGACACCGATCTGCTCTACACCGGGACGCGCGAACTGCCGGCCGATTTCTGGGACAAGCACAGCAAGGGCATGGAATCGTGGCAGCAGTCCGGGCACACCTACTACCGCCTGCACGGCCCGCTGTGCGCGAGCATGATGGTCAACGAATTTGTATTCCAGGAGGCCGAGCGTCCGCTTTACGCGCAGGTCAAGGAAGTCACCGGCAAGACCGCCATCCTGCAGACGATCAAGGACTTCGCGCAGCAGCGGCACAACGTCTGGGGCATCGTCGCGCGCAACCGGGAGCAGAATTTCGCGCTCAACGCGCTGATGAACCCCGATATCGACTTCGTCACCCTGCTCGGCCAGGCCGGTACCGGGAAAACACTGTTGACGCTCGCCGCCGGGCTCATGCAGACGCTGGAACACAAGACCTACACCGAAATCATCATGACGCGGGTCACGATCCCGGTCGGCGAAGACATCGGCTTTCTGCCCGGCACCGAAGAAGAAAAAATGAATCCGTGGATGGGTGCGCTCGAAGACAATCTCGACGTCCTCAACAAAACCGACGACGAGGCCGGCGAATGGGGACGCGCCGCCACGCGCGACCTCATCCGTTCGCGCATCAAGGTCAAGTCGCTCAATTTCATGCGCGGCCGCACCTTTCTCAACAAGTACCTGATCATCGACGAGGCGCAGAACCTGACGCCCAAGCAGATGAAAACGCTGATCACGCGCGCCGGTCCCGGCACCAAGGTGGTGGTGCTCGGCAATATCTCGCAGATCGACACGCCGTACCTGACCGAGGGCAGTTCAGGACTGACTTACGTGGTCGACCGCTTCAAAGGCTGGACGCACAGCGGACACATTACGCTGCAACGCGGAGAACGCTCGCGGCTGGCCGACCACGCAGCGGAAGTACTGTAGTCGGGATTTAGTAGCGGCCTGGCGCCGCAAAGTTCTCGAAGCGTGTGTATTGCCCGAGGAAAGTGAGCTTGACGGTGCCGATGGGCCCGTTACGCTGCTTGCCGATGATGATTTCTGCCGTGCCCTTATCGGGCGAATCCGGGTTGTAAACCTCATCGCGATAGATAAACAGGATCAGGTCGGCATCCTGCTCGATGGCGCCGGATTCGCGCAGGTCCGACATGACCGGACGCTTGTTCGGACGCTGTTCCAGCCCCCGATTCAATTGCGATAACGCGACAACCGGTACGTTGAGCTCCTTCGCTACGGCTTTCAACGCACGCGATATTTCCGCGACTTCGGTCGCGCGGTTTTCCATGCTGTTGCCGGTTTCCATCAGTTGCAGGTAATCGATCACGATCAGGCCAAGACCGGGGCCGCCCTGCTGACGATGCAGGCGGCGCGCCCTGCCGCGCAACTCGGTAGGGTTCAACATGCCACTCTCGTCGATGAATATGGGCGCCTCGTTGAGCCTGCCGACCGAGGTCGTCAGTTTCTGCCAGTCGTCGTCGTTCAGCGCGCCAGTGCGCATCTTGTGCTGGTCCAGCCGGCCGAGCGAGCCCAGCATGCGCATGACCAGCTGGGGACCGCTCATTTCCATGCTGAATATCGCGGCCGGCATCCCTACCGACAACGCCACGTGTTCGGCAATGTTTAGCGCCAGCGCCGTCTTGCCCATACTCGGCCGCCCCGCCACGATCACCAGGTCGCCCGGTTGCAGGCCGGAGGTCATGCGGTCGAGATCGGTAAAGCCGGTAGCGATGCCCGTGACATCGCTCGGGTTATCGCGCTTGTACAGCGTGTCTATGCGCTCCACCACCTTGGTCAGCAACGGCTGGATTTCACTGAAGCCCTGGCGGCCGCGCGAGCCGGCCTCGGCGATCGCGAACACTTCTTTTTCCGCGTTATCGAGCAGGTCCTTGGCAGAGCGACCGAGGGGGTTGTACACCGAATCGGTGATGCCGGTGCCGACTTCCGCGAGCCTGCGCATGATGGCGCGCTCGCGCACGATTTCTGCATAACGCCTGATGTTCGCCGCGCTCGGCGTGTTCACCGCGAGCGAACCGAGATAGGCTTGGCCGCCAACTTCTTCGAGCTTGGCGCTGCGCTCCAGGCTTTCGGCCACGGTCAGCGCATCGGCCGGCTTGTTGTCTTCGATCAGCAGCGAAATATGGCGATAAATCTGGCGATGGTCCGCGCGATAAAAATCAGCGTCCGTCAGCAGGTCGGCGATTTTTTCCCACGCAGTGTTGTCGAGCAGCAGGCCGCCCAGCACCGACTGCTCGGCCTCGACCGAGTACGGCGGCAGCTTGAGTGCTTCGATCTGCGGATCACGGTTGATTGGCGTTACGGCCTGTGCCATGAGGGCGGCTTTCGGTTAGTGCTGGGGGAAGTTTTTTCAGGCCTGTCGGACTGCGCGAACTGCCGAGACACGCTGCAATTTACCAGAGCCAGCCGCATAAAAAAAGGGCTGTCGCCAGCCCTTTTTTTGCCGCAAAAAATCTGTTTGAAATGAATGCTAACGTGCTGACGGCGCCCGCTTCAGGCTGCGTCGCCGAGCACGGACACGGTAATCGTGACCACCACGTCGGTGTGCAATGCGACTTTGAGTTGCTGGTCGCCGATCTGCTTCAACGGACCCGCGGGCATGCGGATGGCCGCCTTCGGCACCTCGAAACCCTGCGCCTTCAACGCATCGGAGATATCCGAATTGGTGACCGAGCCGAACAGCTTGCCGTCGACGCCGGCTTTCTGCGTGATCTGCACCATCAGGCCATCGAGCTTGGCAGCGCGTTCCTGCGCGGCGGTCAGCGCGTCGGCCTGGGCCTTTTCGAGCTCGGCGCGGCGTTTTTCGAATTCGGCGATGCTGGCCTGGGTCGCGCGCTTGGCCTTGCCTTGCGGGATCAGGTAATTGCGGGCAAAACCGTCTTTCACTTTGACCACTTCACCCAGTTGGCCAAGGTTGACCACTTTTTCGAGCAGTATGATTTGCATGGCAGTCCTCTCAGTGCAGATCGGTGTACGGCAGGAGCGCCAGGAACCGCGCGCGCATGATCGCATCGCCCAGCTGGCGCTGGTAGCGCGCCTTGGTGCCGGTAATCCGCGCCGGGATGATCTTGCCGTTTTCGTTGATGAAGTCTTTCAGCAAGTCGACGTCTTTGTAGTCGATCTGCTTGATTTTCTCGACCGTGAAGCGACAGAACTTCTTGCGCCGGAAGAGGTTCTTCGCGCCGCGTTTTTTGTCCTTGTCCTTCTTGTCGTTCTTGCCCCTGCCCTTGCCGCGTCCCATTGCCATCTTTGTTCTCCTTGATTCCTGTTCTATTCGGCGCCGTTGCCGATTGCGTCTGTCACGTGCAACACCAGCCTGCGATCCTTGATGCTGTGCTGTGTGAGAAAGCCTTTAATCTGCAACGGCTGATTGAGTTTTTGTGTGCTGAGCCTGACTGCCAGTTCGCCTATCGCCACCGCTTCGACCTCGCATCGCGCTTCGCGCTGCCCGCCAGCTTCCGTCTGTATCGACTTGTGATCAATTACGAGGTCGATTACGGGAATCCCGGCCGGCGTGTGCCGCAATGTCGCGCGTTTGAGCAAGCGGCCGTCGATGACGACCTGATTGCGTTTCACCTATGTCGTGGCGGGTGCCGTGGCAGGCGCTGCAACAGGTGCGGGTGCCGGTGCCGGTGCTGCCGCTGGGGCCGACGGCTGCGTCAATGAACGCGATTTTTCCTCTTTCATCATCGGCGAGGGCGCTGTCATCGCTTCCGTCATGCGGACGGTCAGGTGGCGCAGCACGGCGTCATTGAACTTGAACGCGTGTTCGAGTTCCTCGAGCGTTTCGTTGTTGCACTCGATGTTCATGAGCACGTAATGCGCTTTGTGCATTTTCTGGATGGGATATGCCATCTGGCGCCGGCCCCAATCTTCGAGGCGATGCATCTTGCCGCCCTTGGCCAGCACCGTCGAGCGGTAGCGCTCGACCATCCCGGGGACCTGTTCGCTCTGGTCGGGATGTACGATAAAAACGATTTCATAATGTCGCATCGATAAATCTCCTTATGGATAAAGCCTCCCGTTATGCGTGGACGGTGAGGCAAGGACTGAGGTTAAAAACCGCCGAATGACGTTAACCGAGGGGCAGATTCTACAGATGTTTCAGCGAGATAGCAATGCAGCCCCGGTCAGGGCTCAGAACGGGATGGCGATACTGCCCTGCACCATCTGGTCACCATTGGCCTGGTTGCCGGCGGGGTCCACGACCTGCGAGAAATCGAGGCGCAAGTTAAGATGCTTGCCGTAGGTCATGCGCACGCCGAAACCGACGCTGCCGCCCGACTGCCCTGACAATTCGCCCAGCTGTATGCTGTTGCGGCCGGTGGTGCCCATGTCGTAAAACCCCAGCAGGCGCATCTTGACGTTTTTCCAGTTGAATCTCGCCCCCAATTCAGGCGTATAGATTTCGATGCTGGCTGCATAGCCCTTGTCGTTGGAAACCTCGCGGTTATTGAAGCCGCGCACCGAATCCGGGCCGCCAAAGCCGAACTGCTCGCCCGGTATCAGCGCGTCGTTGGTGTACTGTCCGTTGATGACGGTGCGCAACTGCCACTCGCCGGGCAGCGCCCGGCTGTAATTCGCGCCCCACCGCCATATCCGGTAGTTTGCGGTCGCATCGACGCGTACGGGCGCGGTAATCCCCGCCTTGGGTAATTTGAAGTCGTTGTCGCCGCCATCGTTCATGCCCGGGATATTCTGCGAATAGCCCAGGTAAAAACCGAGCTCCGAAGTGCTCATGCGCCACTGCCCGCTGTAAGTGACGCTCGCCGGCAGCACCGTCACGTCCGGCACCAGGGGCGTGCCCGTCAGCGTCGTCACGTTGGTCTTGAAAGCGCGGTAATCAAGCCCGAAAGCGACCTTGTGCTCGTACTCCGCGATCTTCGGCAGATAGAGGTTGTAGCGTGCGCCCATGACGGTGCCGCTGCCGCTGACGTTGAAAAGCCCCTGCAGCGTGCCGGAACTCACGTCAGAATAACCGGCGAAAAACTCGAGCGCGCTGTTGTACTCGTAAAGCGGTATGCGGTAGCCGGCGCCGAATATTGTGACCTTATTTGGGTTCTCCGGCGATGTTACGTACTGGAAGTTGAACACGTGATCGCGGTTGAACACGTTTGAATGCTGCATCGCGATACCGGTGCGGAAACGCCCGGTATCGACAGTACCGGAATTGTCGAACGTAGCAACGAACTTGAGCGGCTTTTCATCGACCACCTTGACCGTGGCGTCGACCTGCGCTTCGGTCGCACCCGCCTTGAGCAGCACAGTCGTCTGCTTGGCCGGATGCTCCGCCAGCAATTGCAGATTCTGCGCCAGCAACTGCGAATTCGGCGTGGCTCCAGGCTGTATTCCCGGCAGACTGCGGCGCACGTTGCTCTCGTCGAAAAATTCATTGCCCTCGATGATGATCTTGCCGACCTTGGGCTCAATTACCCGCAACCGCACGACGCCGCGCGTAATGTCCTGCTCCGGCAACAACACCTGCACCACGCCATAGCCGCGATCGCGATAGACGTGCTCGAGTTCTTCGAGCGCGCGCTGAATGTCGGAAAAATCCTTCTGCTTGCCGGTATAGGGAGCAATCGCCGCGTCGATTGCGGCCGCATCGAGAAGAGTATTGCCGACCACTTCATAGCGCACTACCTCAAAACGCGGCGAAACCGGGGCATCGGCTTGCGGCGACTGCGCCCATGCAGGCACTGCGAACGAAGCAAAACTCGCCCACACGGTCAGTGCAATGAGGCTCAGGCAGCGTTGCAAGGGCTTTCGCAAGCGTGTGGCTTTCACAGTATCGTTATTAAAACTAATCATACCAAAATATACTATAAAATTCAATCATTTCAAGCGTATTCTCCAAGAACTGCTGTAACACTGTATGCCGCAGGCCACAGTCGAATATAGCCCTGACGATTGAAAAATGGCGTGTATGCGCCGTATTCGGCCTGCCAAATCAATTAAAGCTGCGTCGGCAAGCCCCTCTCCATTCAAATATAGACAGCACCCTGGCGAAATAGGCAGGCTACCGGACCATCGAGTCGACGGGCCGGATACGAATTATTCATTCGCCACGCCCTTGCGCGCGGTCGGCCAAGTGCCGGCTTCAATCAACAATCTCGGAGATGAATTCCTCGAACTTATAATTCGCTGCACGCGGTATCTCGGCGACCTCCTCTATGTCAATCCGGAACGAGTGGCCAAGTGCCTGCCGCAACGTTTCACCTAGTTTTTGCCTTTCCTCCAGAGTCAATGCACGCGATGCAACAATGCGTAACAGAATGGCATCGCGGCTTTTCTGCACCAACTGCAACTGCCTGACCGGTGCGACATGCACCCATTTTTCGCTCGGAAAACTCGCCCAGTGCCGGCGACCATCGGGCAACGTCAGGATGTTGCGCACACGCCCCAGAATGCGCCGGATCACCGGCAACTGGCGACCGCATTCGCACGGCCCGCCCGCCTCGGCATAGTCCCCGATTTCGTAGCGGACCAGCGGCATCGCAAAATTATGCAGGGGGGTCACCACGACGCGTCCGATCTGCCCCGGCGCGCACGGTTTGTTATCTACATCGAGAATCTCGCAGATGAGGCCTTCTGCCTGCACGTGGTAATGCTCATGCAGCGGACACTGCAAAGCGATATAGCCGACCTCTTGCGCGCTGTAAATATCAACCACCGGTACATTCCAGGCACGCCGGCACAGCTCCCGCAGGTCGGCTGGAAGCGCTTCGCCGAATGACCTTACCTGTCGCAGTCGAGGTAACGGCACGCCGCGTGCCAGGGCACGCAACGCCAAGGCACGCAAATTGGAAGCGTAGGTAATCAGGTAGTCAGGATTTGCCGACCGCAGCCATTCGATCTGCGCGTCAAGATCGGTGCGTATATTCAGCATGACGCAGGGCCCGGTCTCCAGCGCCACGTCCGTCGCGGAACCCCAGCTCGGCGCAGTGGAAGTCTCAAGCGCAGTGCGGATCGCCGCAAGCTTTCCGGACAAATCGCGCTGTTGCCACACGTGCTCGCGCAACGTATACCCGCGCCAGAAATACTGGGTGAGATCGGTAGTGTAAAAATTAATAGGACGGCCGGTCGAACCCGAAGTTGTCCCTTTACCAATCTCGCCGTGCTGAGGAGGGACGTTGCGGCACAACAGCGCCTCGCCCTGGGCTTGAATTTCGCTGCGCGTCAATAACGGAACAGCCGAAAGCCATTCGCGCGTCGGCATCATACCCGGCTGGAAGCCGGCAGTGGCAAGTCGCGTTCGCCAGAACGGCAGCGTGTCATGAGCGTGCTGCAGCAACAATTGCAGTTGACGCATCTGGTGTTGTTCCAGTACGGCCGACGGCCACCACTGGGTTTGTTCGAGTTGGAACTGCAAGGCGAGCGCGGTGGCGGCGCCGGGCGACGGCATCCCGGGCCATGCAACCGATGGCATTGCACTGCGAAACTTCAATATCGGCGACATGGTTGAATTCGCCCCCGGGAAAAGCGGCTGATCCGCGTGTCAATTATAGTCGCGGCGGACGGCACCTTGTGACTACACCAACACGCTTGCAGCGCGCCATACGCTGTATCTGCGCCCCTGACGCGCGTGCCGCGAATCGGCGCTAAAGGTAGCCGTGTGCGGATGGTGTTACCGACATTCCATTATCTCGTCGCGCGGGAACACCAGGCCGACTGTGTGCCACACTGCGCTCACGCGGGCAAGCCGGTGAATTTTTCGTAGGTCGAGATCGCCGCCGCAACCGGATGCCGCAGCGTAATCACGTATTCGGTCTCCGGCCACCGATTGCGCCACCGCGCGCTTTCTTTCGGCATCGACCGGCGCCAGCACCTCGCTGAGCTGATCGTGCAAGGACACATCCTGCTCGCGCCCGGTAATGCAATGATGCAGAAACTCGATGAACGCCGGCGAAACGGGGAATGCCCTGTCGCTCAGCTTGATTTCGGCGCTCATGGCTATCCCTGCGCCTCAAACTGGCAGCATGATGACACATATATTATTTGGCGCGCGGGGGTGGGGCGGAACGCTATTTACAGCCGGCCGCGCTCTTGAGACCGCCTGCGGTCGGCAAGTACAAATCAATCTTCCCGCCGCCGATGCCGCCGATCGATACCTTGATTTCGAGGCCGTTCGAAAACCCTGACTGCCCTTCGCCGATCACCACGATGTTGGGCGTGGCCTGGGCCAGCAACATGCCGCCGCCGCCGGGCGGTTGATCGCTCTTCACGGCCCCGATGTCGTTCTGCGCGAGAATTACGCGCTCGCCGTTAGAGGATCCATCAGCGGCCTTAACATTGTCGATCTGCATTGTGTAGACGCCGCTGTGGGTCTCGTGGTGAGTGCCCGGCTGCAGCGTTTCGCCGCCTTTGACGACGCCATCGCAACTCGGGGCGCAGGCGATAGTGTCGCCTATCGAGCCGCGAATGCCGATCGTCGCTGTAGCAGTGCCGATGCGATAGGCATTCTGGTTCCCGCGCTTGCCGATCAGGCCGGTGACGGTACGCATGCCGCCTTTGAACAGGCGGAAAAATACGCCGTCGGCCTCCGACTTGTCGGCGACATAGCTGTAAGCATCGACTTTCATCTGGGTAAGCGGGCGCATGGTCAGCGAACTGCCATCGCTGAAATTGATTTGCGCGTAGCTGTCTTTTTGCGTCGACAGCACGTCACCCTGGAAGACTTCGGATTTCTGGCCGAGCACCAATATGGCTCCATTGGGCCGCATGACCGACAACGTCCCGCTGACGTGCAGGACCTCGCCCGCGGCGGCGGCCAGCGCGGACATGCTCGCCAGGCTCGAGAGCAGGAAAATCACGGCCAGCAGAGCAGCCTTGGCCACTCTCGGGGCGGCATTTTTTTGTGCGCTCGATGTGATCATATCTGGCATATCGGTGGTCTGGTGTTTTCTCAGATTACATCAGTTGCATTGCATCTTCAGGTTGCCGCCGACGGATTTTTCGTCCTTGTCGGTCTTTTCCTTGTTGGCGTCCTTGTCCTTTTTCTGATCCTTATCCTTGGTCGCGTCCACGATAGTGTTAATCGCCGCGACGACGCTCGGCGGCAGGCCGACCACCCCGTAGGTAATCTGCAGGCTTCCGCCGAGTACGGCGGGCAGGCCACCGGCGAAAAAGCCGGTATTGGTAATCACGTCCCAAACCGTTCCGGCCGCTCCATTAATCTGGAATCCGCCGCTGGCAAGCAGCGGGAACAGTACTCGGATCGATGTCGGCGAAAATGCCTCGATTTTCGAGTTTACGCCGTTGATGAAAATGGTCCCGCCCACTGTCAGATTGACATCCGGATTGCCGTAAATGCGGCCGCCGCCGGCAACGTTGACGTCACCAGTCACCGTACCGGTGAAGTTGCCCGCCGTGGACTGGAAATCGCCGCCATTCACATTCAGAGCGCCCGCCACGACATTGACCGAGCTACCCTGCACAGTTGTGTTGATGTCAACATTGTTGCCGATCACGCCCAGGGCGCCGCTGACATTGGTCGCTCCGTTGAACGCGATGTTGTTGCCCGCCATCAAAACGCCCATGCCGCTGGCGTTCGAATAACCGTTTACCGTCAACATTCCCTGCGCACCGAAGAGTGCCTGGCGGTCGTCTGCCGTACCCCCGTTCAGCACCAGGTCGTTCTGCGCAGTGATGTAATAGCCTCCGCCTGGCGCCGCATTGCTGATCGTTGCGCCGCCGCCACCGACCGTAAATGTCGGCGCTGTGCTGGTTAGCTGGACGTCACCCGTTGACCCGGTATTAACTGCGCTTAAATTTACGCCGTTGCTGGCGACCCGCAACGACATGCCGGTCGCCGATGTGAGATTGATCGTCGGCGCTGATAACAGCCCGCCCAACGCTGGGTCGTGATGAATGATGCTGGCGCTGTCGAGCGTGATTGTCGTGCCCGCCGTAACGTTCTTCACACGGATCATGTTATTGGCGGGATCCGAAATGCCGGTATCTTTGATGAATACACTGCCGGATGCGGTGATGTTGCCGCGCACCGAGGTCTACCAATTGGTGTTAATCGTAATGTTGCCGGCATCGGCAATGACGTCGCCGCGATAGCAGTGGGAGACGACCGCGCAGCCGCCGAATGAATCGGTCAGGGACGTGATGTCGATATTGCCCGCGGTTGCATGCACGCTGCCGTTGCTGCCGGCAACGCCGCGTCCGAGGTCGATATAACCTTTGGCATTCAGCGTTACGCTGCCGCCGGTGATGTTCACGTACTCGGTATCGGGAACGCCTGTATGAATAATGCCGTTCATCGACTGAATGTCGACGGCGCCGGCGGCGATGATGGTGCTGCCGGAATGGCCGTTATCGAGCCGAATGTCACCATCTGAATTCATCCGCACGCCGCCCGCACTCGTGATGTCGGCTGAACTCGTAATCGGACCGCTGGGCGCGCTAAAGTTTACTGCGGTTGCGCCAACTCCCGTGGCAACCAGATTGATCTGCCCCACCGCAATGCCAAGGCTATTGGCACTCGACAGCGCAATCTGGCCGGCGCGCATATCGGCGCCATCGTTCACCACCAACCAATCGCCGGTACTGATCGTCAGGACACCCCCCACCAAGCCGGTGTCGATCGTATAACCGCCGCCGCTCGATGCGACGAAGATGCCCTCGCCCGGATTGGGCGAAGCCAGCGTGATATTGCCGCCGTTCGTCTTGACGCCCGACACGCCGTCGATGGCGGCGCCCGCAACGTTGTAGCCGGTCGCCGTGAAACCCAGCGCGCCGACACCGCCGGTAAGATCGGCGGCCACGTTCAGCACCGAATTCGACGCATCGTTGAGCGTGACGTTGCCATTGCTCTTGATAGCCAGATTGGTAGCGGTTAGCGCACCGGACTGCGTGATATTGCCGCTGCCGGTAACCAACGACAACGTATTCGCGATACCGGTCAGATCAATGCCGCTGACCGCAATGCCACCGGTATTGGCAAGGTCACCGATACGCACCGTGCCCGCGGAGATGCTTGAGAGCGTCGAGTTATCGATTCCCAGAATTCCAGCCGAACCCGTTCCGCCAAGGTTAATGCTCGTTGTAGTCAACGCGGTACGCAACGCAACTGTACCGCCGGCCCCCGCGTTAATCGAACCCGGATCACCGAACAGATCGAGCGCGTCGGACTGCAGCGTGATCGTGCCGTTCGCCGTCGTCAACCCCGAACCGTTGTCAACCTGAATCGAACCACCCAGCGCGTGCAAACCGATGTTGCCGCTGCCGTTTGCCGCCAATGTAATGTTGTTGGTGACCAATATGCCGCCGGTCTCAGCCGTTATATCGAAACCGCCGTTGGGCGCCAGATTGATGACGTTGGATATGCCGTCGATATTAATCGTCCCGGTGGTCTGCGCCAGCACAATGTCGCCGCTCCGCCCCGTCTGCGGGGCCGAACACATGGCGAGGAAATCGCCGCCGTTGCACACTTCGATGTCCTGACCGTCATCGGTGAAACGCACCGGATTGCCGACCGTGCCTATGCCCTTGAGCGCGCCGAGGTAGATAGGGCCTGAGGGTGAGCTAAGAATGGTTCCGGACAGGCCATTGCCATCAATTTTGCCGCCAACCGCACCCAGCGCGATGTATGAGCCCTCAGCACCGTCGGCGGATATCGTGCCGCCCTTGAGCAAGATGTCGCCGGCAGTCGTCAGCGCCTCTACTCTGCCGAAGCCACTGTCGTAGTAGCCGGAGCCGCCCAATGCAGTGATGGAAGTGGTGAGATTATCGATGGTGATATTGCCGGCAGTCGTCAGACTAACCGTCGCGTCGCCGCCATAGTTCAAGTCCGAGTAACCGCCTTTGGCCTCGATCTGCGAGGCGTTCTTCAGCAGGATTGGGCCCGTTCCGCCGATCAGATTGATCGTTGCCACACCTCCGTTGCCATCGTAATAACCGTAGCCGTCGCCGCCCAGCGCCCAACCTTCGCCGCCATCGGCAGTAATGCCAAGCACACCGCTGCTCAGGTTGATGGTTGCATCGCCACCATAGCCGTAGTCGCCACCATTACCGTGACCGCCGAACGCCTGCACTTTGCTGCCGCCCAGAATGTTTATGGCGCCGGCCGACGAAAGCTCGACCGTCGCACTTCCGCCATTGCCGGAGTCGTAGCCATGGCCGTAGCCACCGAGCGCCTGCACCTGGCTTGCAGCCAATATGTTGATGTCGCCGCCCGCGGTGGTCGTCAGTTCAATCGTTGCACTGCCGCCATTGCCAGCGTAGTTAAACCCGCCCGCACCACCATCGCCGCCCTGCGCCTTGACCAAAGCGCCCGTATCGAGTTTTATGCCGCCGGACGCCGCATTCAGCGTTATGGTCGCATCCCCACCGTCGAAATCTCCGCCGCCGCCCTCTGCATATATCCGCGTGCCGGCACCCTGGATAAGAATCCCGCCGGTTCCCGTTGCCGTGAGTTCTACCGTCGCCGCGCCCCCCGTGGTCGAGCCTTCGCCGCCATCACCGGCGTAGCCGCCGTAGGCCTCGATAACAGCGCCGGTATCGAGCTTGATGCCGCCGTTGCCGCTGGTCAGCGTAATGGTGGCAGCACCGCCGCCCTCATATCCATATCCGCCCTGGGCATAAAGCCGGCTGCCAGTGTCGAGCGTAATGCTCCCGGTCGTTGTAAACGTGATGTCCGCGTCACCGCCGACAAAATTGTTGCCGCCGCCACCGGTCGCGAGTACGACTGCGGATTGGTCAATCAATATCGGACCCGTTCCGCCGGCGAGCGTAATAGTGGCATCGCCGCCGCTGAAGGAAGAGCTGTTGCCGCCATAGGCAAACACTCCCTTAGAACCTTCGCCGCCATCGCCACTGATGGTGATTCCGGTTGCGGCCGTCAGCGTCACGTTCGCGATGCCGCCATCGCCACCGTCGGCCCATACTTTTGCATTGTCGATCGTGACGCTGCCGGCGGTAGACGTTACGGTGACCGTCGCGGGACCATACGATCCATTGCCGGCCTTGACCTCCGCGCCACTGTCGATGAGGATGTTGCCAACAGTCGAAGTCAATACGACGTTGTCACGGGCGTAAACGGTTACCCCGCTGACGGTGAGATCGCCCTTCGCACCGAGCGTCACGTCACCCTGTCCGAGGATGGAATCAGCAACCACAATCGAGCGATTAGTGGTGGTCAGGGTGATGCTGCCGCCGTCGGCGTCGTTGCGCAGCGATTCTGCCGAGGTGCCGGCGTCGAGCGTCAGCGGCAATGCGCTCGCGCTGGTTTCGGCAATGTTGATATTGCCCGTCGAGCCGGCGTTGTACGCCGACAGTGTCGCGGTTTTTATATTGAGCTGGATGCCGGTCTGCGCATACAGGTCGGTATTGCCATTGCCGGTTCCACCTACGGTCAGTGTAAATGCGCCGCTTGCGATATGGCCGCTGGTGCGAATGCCGAACAGCAAAGGTGTCGTCAGATCGCCGGCGAAATTCACGTCGCCGGAAACGAACTGATCGCCGATGTTTAAGGTGATCGCGTCGACGAAATTGACCTCAGTCTGCGACAGATGCAGGCTGCCGCCCACGCCCGCGGAACCGAGCGTGACAGTGCCTCTGCCGTACGGTGCGAGGTAAACGTCCCAGCCGCTGACCGCCCCCTGCAGATTCATGTCGGCCGCGCGCAGGAATACCGTATCGCCGGGGTTATAGACACCGCCGCCGGCGCAAATCGGTCCGCCGGTGCCGCCCGTCAATCCGCAACCCGCGGCGCCCGCGAGCTGCGACAGCTTGCCGTTCACCTGGATTTCTATCGGCCCGCCGGAAATCGTTTGCACGCCGCGCACCAGCCCGGAGAATATCGCGCCCGGCACGCCGCCGATCTGCAGGTCGCGCGCGTTCGGCGAATCGAAAAAGATCCCGCCGCTTGCGTTGTGGTAGTGCGCTTCGAGCACCGGCGTATCGATGCGGATCGGTTCGGCGATGGTGCCGATGCTCGCGTTCGCGCCGGTCGCGTTTTCGAGTTCCATGAACACCGCGCTGCTGGCGGTGATGAGCGAGCTGCCGCTCGCGCGCAGAATCGCGCTGTCGGGGGTCAAGCCATCGTGAATGATACTGACGTTGGCGGCAGTCAGGTTTTCAACGACGATGTTGCCGCTGGTGCCGGCGTGGCCGCTGCCGGTGTTCATTTTCAGGAAAATATTGCCGGCGCCGGCGTTTAGCGTGGTGCCCGTCGCCATGCTGATAGTCGCCACACCTGCATCGCGGTTGCCGCCGGTCACTCCATTTGCCGTGGTTTCGTTGGCGATCAGCGTGATGTCGCCGTTGGTGGTGGTGATATTGGCGTTGACGAAAATCGAGTTGCCAGCCTGCGCGGTGAGTGAGGTCCCCGGGTTGGTCATGCCAATCGCGTCGGTGAACGTGATGTTGTTGTCAGCCTGCAGGAGTACCGGTGTCATCAGCCCGTTGATATTGACCGGATCGATGGTCGAATTGCCCGCGGGATTGTCTCCAAACAGATGATTGCCAAGAAAGGCACCACCGCTGGTGATGATTTCGAGATTCTTCGGGTCGAGCAACAGCGTGCCGAACTTGCCGTGCGGCGCAGACGTGTTCACGGATGCGGAAAAATCGAGCCACGCTTTGCCCGAAACTTCGACAAATCCGCCGTTGCCCGAAAGCGCGCCACCGCGCGCGCTGATGGTGCCGTAACTCTGGGTGCCGTCGTCCGACCAGACGATGACTTTGCCGCCGTTGCCGGACGTAATGGCGTCGGCGCGGATGATCGCATCCGGCCCGAAATAGGTGCGGCTCGCGTTCTGTATCAGCGGATTGCGGCCCTGATAGTCGCCGCCGATGAGCGCCAGACCGCCACCAACGGCGCCCGACACGTCGACTATGGCCCTGCGCAACAGAGCCACACGCGGTGCGAGCAGCAACACCATGCCGCCCGGGCCGTTGCCGCCGGTGGCATCAATCAACCCGGAAGCGAGCAGCGTGCCCTTGGTCGCCTCCACCCGCACTTCGCCGCCCGCATGTCCATTCGCGAGGATACGGCTGGTGGCATCAAGCGTGATTTCGTTATGCGCGGTGATGGTGACGTTGCCGCCGCGACCTTCGCTACCTGTGACGGCGATGGATCCCTGCAGCACGACCGAGCCTTCGCCGGGCTGCACAATTGACGCGCCGCCGATCGTTGCCGCGTCCGCCAGCAGAACTGTATTCCCCGTGCTGGGCGTGGTAACCGTGAGCGCGCCGGCGCTTTGTCCGCCGCCGACGCTGATTTGATTGCCGGTTGGGAGCAGCACGGACGGCGTATTGAGTGTGATTTGGCTGGCGCCCGCCGCACTCGCCGTCCCCGTTCCCGTAGCCGTGAAAATCACGGTGCCGCCCTGGGTACCGCTGGCCGAGATGTTAACGCCGGAATCCGCCGTAATGCTCTGGCCGGATATATTGATAGTCCCGCCCTTGCCCTGGGTGGCGTTTGCTTCCAGCCTGCCGGCCATCGCCACCGTGCCGGACTCTGCCTGTATGGTGATCTTGCCTGCGGTCGGCCCGGACGCGCTGATGACGCTGCCATTTTCGAGCGTGACATTCTGCTTCGCCCGCAGCAGGATTTCGCCGTTTGCGCCTACGACCACGCCATCGGCGCGAATCTCGCCGCTGTTCTTCACCAGCGCGGCATATATCCCGATCTTGCCGCTGCGCGCGATGATCTGGCCGATGTTGATGGCCTGGGTGTCGGGCGCGGTGATTTCGATACGCAGATTCGGCGTGCCGGCATCGACCAGATCAACACTGCGACCTGCCGCCAGAATGATTTCGCCCTGTGGGCTGGTGATGATGCCGCTGTTCTGCACGTTCGGCGCGATCAGGTAGACCTGGCCGCCGGTCGGCGTCGTGATAGCGCCCTGGTTGTTGACGCTGCCGGCGCCTGGCGTGTCACTGAAGCGCAAACGTCCAGCGGCAAAATCGGCGTTCGACAGATTGAGCGAAGAAGCGACCAGCCCGGCGACGTCGATCTGCGCGCCGGCACCGAACACGATGCCGTTCGGATTGATCAGCAGCACGCGGCCGTTCGACTGCAGCACGCCGAGTATGATCGACGGGTCGACCCCGACGACGCGGTTCAGAACGGAACTAGCGGCGGACTGCTGGATGAAGCGCGTGACCTCGTTGGCACCGATCGAGAAGGCCTGCCAGTTGATAACGGCGCCCGGCGAATTCGTGACTGTAGTTAGATTGCCTTGCTGGCTGACGGTCGCAGTGCCGCTGACGACTTTCGCGCCGGTCGGCGCCGCCAGCACAGTCTGCACGGAAACGGAAAAACACGCACCCACAGCGACCGAAATCACTTTTGCCCTGAACGGATGCCGTTGGCGAGGATGCTGGATTGCCATGTTTCCGTTTTTCTCCGTGCGGAGCAAGATTCATTGATTCTATACCTATGTGTAGTTGTATATATGTGATATTTCGCACGAATCCTAACGCATTGGTGCTATTTTTTGCTCCTGCAATGCGCGCTGCCGGAACGTCTCGCCAAGACAAACACCGCTCGCGACCGAAACATTGAGACTTTCGACGCTGCCGCTCATCGGAATGCGCACGAGTTCGTCGCAGTGCTCGCGCGTAAGCCGCCGCATCCCCTCGCCCTCCGCGCCGAGGACCCATGCCAGCGCCCCCTTCAGCGTGGAGTCGTATAAACCGGTAGTGCCGTGTTCGTCCGCACCCATGATCCAGATGCCGGAATCCTTCAACTCGCGCAAAGTACGCGCCAGGTTGGTGACGGTGATGTAGGGGACCGTTTCCGCCGCCCCACTCGCGACTTTGGACACGACTGCAGTAATGCCCACGGCGCGGTCCTTAGGTGCGATTACCGCATGCACGCCGAATGCGTCTGCCACGCGCAAACACGCCCCAAGATTGTGCGGGTCCTGCACGCCGTCGAGTACCAGCAGCAAGGCCGGCCCGCTGATGCCGCCGAGCACGTCATCGAGATCATGTTTCAAATGCATCGCGACGACGCGCGCAGCGACCCCTTGATGGCGCGCATGGCCGGTTAAACCATCGAGACGCTTGCCATCAACCGCCATGATGCGCACCGCGTGGCTCTCCGTCAGTTTGGTCAGATCCTGAGCGCGCACGTCGTTGCGCGTGGCATCGAGATAAATTTCCTGCACGCTAGCGGCATGCTGGCGCAGGCGGCTGATCACCGCGTGAAAACCGTAAATAATATGTCCGTCAGCCATGATCAACCCGTTAGCAACGCTATTTGCGTCTGCCTTTCGTCGGCTTGCCAGCGAATCCGGCGGCGCCGCTTTCTTCCAGCACGAAATCGATTTTGCTCGATTCAATATCGACGCGCACCACCCTGACACGCACGCGATCACCCAGCCGATACCGCTTCGCGGTGCGCTCACCTACCAACTGGTGTTTCGCCGCATCGTAGTGAAAATAGTCGCTGCCGAGGTCAGACACATGCACCAGGCCCTCGACATAAACGCCGTCCAGCGCGACAAAAATACCGAATGCCACTGCCGAGCTGATGGTGCCATCGAATACATCGCCGACGCGGTCGCGCATGTAATAACATTTCAGCCACGCCTCGACGTCGCGCGTCGCCTCATCCGCACGGCGCTCGGTCAGCGAGCATTGCATGCCCAGTTCCTGCCACTTGCCCGGCTCGTAACGCTTGTGCCTGATGACCGCCTTGATCGCACGATGTATCAGCAGATCGGGGTAACGCCGGATCGGCGACGTGAAATGCGTGTAAGACTCGTAGGCAAGCCCGAAATGCCCGAGGTTGTCAGGGCTGTATACCGCCTGGCGCAGTGAGCGCAGCATCGCAGTCTGCAATAACTGGGCATCGGGCCGGCCTTTGACGCGCTCCAGCACCTTGGCGTAATCGTGCGCGCGCGGCGCTTCGCCGCCGCCGAGCTCGAGCCCGAAGCCCTTGAGGAATTCGCGCAGTCCCAACAGACGTTCCGGCGTTGGCCCCTGGTGCACGCGGTAAAGCGCCGCATGTTCGTTCTTGCGCAGAATATCCGATGCGCACACGTTGGCTGCCAGCATGCATTCCTCGATGATGCGATGGGCGTCGTTGCGCTCCACCGGCACGATGCGCTCTATCTTGCCCTGCGCGTCGAATATCATCTGCGTTTCTATGGTCTCGAAATCAATTGCGCCGCGCTTGGCACGCGATTTCGCCAGTACCTGGTACAACTTGGACAGGTTGGTCAGCTGCGGTACCAGCGCGCGATGTTGCGCGGCGGCCGCGCCCTGAGGATCTTTCAATATCTCCGCCACTACCGTATAGGTGAACCTCGCGTGCGACCACATGACGGACGGGTAAAACCGGCACTCGGTGACGTCGCCGTGCGCATCGATATTCATGTCGCATACCATACACAGGCGATCGACTTGCGGATTCAGCGAGCACAGGCCGTTCGACAGCACTTCCGGCAGCATCGGGATCACGCGGCGCGGAAAATAAACCGAGTTACCGCGGTTAAGCGCTTCGCGGTCGAGGGCATCGCCGTGATCGACGTAATGACTGACATCGGCAATCGCCACCAGCAGACGGAAGCCCTTGCCGCGCGGCTCGCAGTACACGGCGTCGTCGAAATCGCGAGCGGTCTCACCGTCTATCGTGACCAGCGGCAGCTTGCGCACATCTTCGCGTCCCGCCATGTCCTCTGCGGTCACTTTGCCGCTGAAACGGGCGCACGCTTTTTCTACCGACGGCGGAAACTCATACGGCAAATCGTGCTTGCGCAGCGCGATCTCGATTTCCATCCCCGGATCGGCATAGTTGCCGAGGATCTCGACCACGCGCGCGACCGGCTGCGCGTGGCGCGCCGGTTGCGTGATGATTTCCGCGACGACCACCTGTCCCGGCTTGGCGTTCAACTCGTTGCCCGGCGGCACCAGCAGTTCCTGGCTGATGCGGCGGTTTTCCGGCACGACGAACAACACGCCCTGCTCGTTGCGCAACCGCCCGACCAGGTGATGATTGACGTGCTCGAGCACTTCGACGATTTTCGCCTCGGGCCGGCCGCGGCGGTCGAGCCCGATCTCGCGCGCGGCAACGCGGTCGCCGTGCAGAATCTTGTGCATTTCGTGCGGCCCGAGAAACATGTCGGGACCCGCGTCGTCCCTAATCAGGAAACCGAAACCGTCCGGATGCCCCTGCACCTTGCCGGCAATCAAGTCGAGCTTGGTGACGACGCAAATCGCATCGCGGCGGTTGCGCATGATCTGGCCGTCGCGCTGCATGGCGCCGAGCCGGCGCTCGAAACCTTCGCGCTCGCTGTCGGTGATGCCGAGCAGTTTTTCGAGTTCCGCATTGCTGACCGGTACGCCCTGCTCGTTCAACGTCTCGAGTATCATTTCCCGGCTCGGCACCGGTTCATCGTAATTGCTGCTCTCGCGCGCTTGAAACGGATCGCCGCTGCGCGTGGGCGCACGCAAGAGGCGAGCGGCGTCTGGCGTGGAACGCTTCACACCGGTGGAGTTTTGCGGGGAAGATCCCACGCGCGCCGCTTTCGCGGGCGCGGCTTTTTTTGGCTTGGTTACTGCACCCGCGCCATGCTGCGATCGCGAATCGTCACGCGTGCGTGATCGGGATTTTCGCGTTTTCATTTGACAAATGAGCCTTTAATGATTAAATTTGCCCGCCTTGTATGCCCAGGTGGCGGAATTGGTAGACGCACATGGTTCAGGTCCATGCGGTGGAAACACTGTGGGGGTTCGAGTCCCTTCCTGGGCACCACAAATACAAGGATTCAGGAGTTAAATTCGGGATTCAGCGGTTCATTTACGCCTGTATCTTAGCATCAAGCCGAATCCTGGTTC
>CANJHY010000008.1:0-48129 GCA_947474275.1 Betaproteobacteria bacterium | reverse complement strand
CTCTAGCAGCCTGTCGGACACAGCATCAGCAAACAAACAAATAATCGCTCGGCGCGCTGCTTTTCAGGAAGTTGAAACATTGTTGGGTCGATAGAGGGCGTTTTTGCAGTGAATTGCTCTACTGTAGACGTAATACGGCCATGCGTTTCAAATTCCACGCGAGACACACCAAAGACCACTCGCCTCGCGCCCCCGCCAACCCGCGCAACAGGAACTGCCGAAAGCCCATCACCGACTTGATGATGCCGAACACCGGTTCGACGGTCTGCTTGCGCAAGGCATAGGCCGCTCGCCCCGCCTTGGTTTTTAATTTATGCGCCATGGCCTGCATCGGCGTGGCGTCGGTGGGCAACGGCAAGGGCTCACTGTGGCGCTCGCGCCACCCGGGATGATGCTCATCTCTGGCCACTGCGATCAGCGGCTCTATCCCGGCGGCCTCGCACGCCTTGATGTTCTTCTCGCTGGAGAAACCCGTGTCAGCGATCAGGCGCTCCGCGGTGCCCAGCACCGCGGCCTGCGCCTTGAGCGTTTCGAGCATCGGCGCGACCTGCTCCTTGTCGTTGGGCGCTTGGGTGAGGCCGGTGGCGACGACCAGCATGGTGGCAACATCCACCGCTGCCTGGGCGTTGTAGCACTGCTCAAACCCGCCGCCGGACACCGGCATGATGCGCGACTCGGCGTCGGTGAGGTTGATCTGGTCGCTGTCCTTCGGCCCCGGGGTTGGCGCCTGCGGTGGCTTGCCGCCGGGCTTGTTTCCAGTGTCTTTCTCTTTGGCGGTGCGTGCCGCCATCTTCTCGTCGTATTCGGCTTTCTCGCGTTGATACCGTTCCTCGGCCCGCGCCGCGATCTTGACCTTGGCTGCCGCCATCGCCGCCAACCGGTCTTCGCGACGCTTGATTTCATCGGGCAGACTGACGCCGTCCGGGACGTTCGCCTGGTCGGCTGACTCTGCCTGTGCGAAGAGGTCTTGCACTTCGGCCTTGAGCTGGACTTCAAGCTTCTCGATGTGGCCATGCGACAGCGCGCTGTGGCGCGAGGCGTTGGCGTGAATCTTGGTGCCGTCCAGGCAGACGGTGCCCAGCTTGAGCAGCTTCATTTCCAGGGCCACTTCCAGCACCTGCACAAACAGTCCCGCCAGCTCGTCCAGAAAACGTCGGCGGAAGGTGGCCAGGGTGTCGTGGTCGGGATGCGTCCCTGCCGCAATATAGCGAAAGGCAACGGAATCGTAGGTGGCTCGTTCCAGCCGCCGGCTGGAGAACACGCCAGTGGCGTAACCATACACCAGTATCGCCAGCAGGGTGGCCGGATGATGTGCCTTCGAGCCGCGCCCTGCATACTGCCGCGTCAGATTCGATAGGTCTAACTGATCCACCACTTCAACTACAAACCGTGCCAGATGATCTTCGTTCAGCCAGTCATCCACTGAGGGCGGCAACAGGTAGTCGGTCTTGCGGTCGGTTTGTATGAAGTTGGGCATGGCTTACTCGGTGATTCGTCCATTCGAGTATAGTACTTTTACGACTGGAAAGTCCGACAGGCTGCTAGTCCTGTTTGTTGCGCCGGTAAAACGCGGGAACGCGCGCACCCGTATGGCATAATCTTCACATGCGGCGCGCTGTTACCCAATCCACGCGCATTTATGCGCCCGATGTGCTGGCGCCCGGTGCGTTGCTTGCCCTGCGCGAGAGCGCCGCGCACCATCTGGCGCGCGTGCTGCGCGCGGCGGTCGGCGATCAACTCGTGGTGTTCAACGGCGGAGTCGAGTTTGCCGCGACCATCGCGCGCATCGACAAACACGGGGTTACGGTCAAGCTCGCCAGTGGCGCGCCAGTCGACCGCGAGACGCCCCTCCCATGCGTCCTCGCGCAGGCGATTTCAAGCGGCGAGCGCATGGACATCACGCTGCAGAAGGCGGTCGAACTCGGCATTCGCGGCGTGCAACCGCTCTACAGCGAGCGCAGTATCGTGCGGCTGGACGCCGCGCGCGCGGTCAAGCGCGTCGAACACTGGCGCGAGGTGATGATCGCCGCGTGCGAGCAATGCGGCCGCAACGCGGTGCCGGACGTGGTGCCCCCGCAGCCGGTGATCGATTGGCTGGGCGGCTTGCCGGCGCCGCGCGACGACGAGTTGCGCATCCTGCTGTCCCCGCACGCCGCGCAGCGCCTCGCGGAAATGCAACGGCCGGCGGCGGTGACTTTGCTGGCGGGACCCGAAGGCGGTTTTACCCAAGTCGAGGCCGAACTGGCGCGCCAGCGCGGGTTCGTTGCGTTGAAATTGGGGCCGCGCGTGCTGCGCACGGAGACTGCGGCGCTCGCCGCCCTGGCTGCGCTCAACACTTTGTGGGGCGATTTCTGATACGGGCTTGAGCCGCTGTTGACGGCCTCCCGGCCCTGCACGGCGCTTTCCTTGACGCGCTTTCTCGCATAACATGCGCTTGAATAAAAAACCGTATCGAGTCATGTCATGGCGCTGTCCGTCTCTGCTGATTTCGTCAAGTGGTTCCGCTCCGCGGCGCCCTATATCCACGCGTTCGGCGGCCGCACTTTCGTCATCGCGTTCGGCGGCGAGGTGGTGGCGGACGCGCGCTTTCTTGCCCTCATCCACGATCTGAATCTGCTGGCGAGCCTGGGTGTGCGCCTGGTGCTCGTGCACGGCGCAAGGCCGCAGATCGAAGCCCGCCTGAAGCAGCTTAAGCACCGCGCGAGTTACGTCAAGGGGCTGCGCATCACCGACGACGTTGCGTTGTCCTGCGCCAAGGAGGCCAGCGGCAGGATGCGGGTGGAAATCGAAGCGCTGCTGTCGATGGGCCTGCCGAATTCGCCGATGGCGGGTTCCGATATCCGTGTCGCCAGCGGCAATTTCGTGACCGCCCGGCCGATCGGCATCGTGGACGGCGTGGACCTCGTGCATACCGGCGAAGTGCGCAAGATCGACGTCACCGGCATCAACGACCGGCTCGACCACAACGAACTCGTGCTGCTGTCGCCGCTCGGTTATTCGCCGACCGGCCAGATTTTCAATCTCGCGCTCGAAGACGTTGCGATGTCGGCGGCCGTCGCGCTGGGCGCGGAGAAGCTGATCTTCCTGATGGATACGCCGGGGGTGGTCACCGGCAAGCGCGCCGAACTCAAGCACGAATTGACGTGCAGCCAGGCCGAGAAGCTGCTCGCGCGCCCCGGTGCGCTGGCAGGCGATGTGAATATGTATTTGCCGCGGGCCGTGAGCGCCTGCCGCGCCGGCGTGAAGCGCGCCCACCTGCTGTCGCGCCACGCCGATGGCGCGCTGCTGCTTGAACTCTTTACGCGGCGCGGCGTCGGCACCATGCTGACGCAGGACCCGCTCGAAAAATTGCGCCCGGCGCGCATCGAGGATATCGGCGGCGTGCTGCGCCTGCTCGAGCCGCTCGAAGCCGACGGCACCCTGGTCAAGCGCGGCCGCGATCTGCTCGAAATGGAAATCGAGCGTTTCTACGTGCTCGAGCACGACCGTGAAATCATAGGCTGCGCCGCGCTCTACCAGTACGACGACGGCATGGCCGAACTCGCCTGCCTTGCCGTGCATCCGGACCACCGGCGTCTCGGCGCAGGCGAGCGCCTCGTAGAGGCAATCGAGGCGCGCGCCAAACAGCGCAAAATTAAACGGCTTTTCGTGCTGACGACGCGGACCGCGCACTGGTTCATCGAGCGCGGATTCGACCCGGCACCGGTAACCGTGTTGCCGCGCCGCAAGCAGGACCTGTACAACTATCAACGCCGCTCGCAGGTGCTGATCAAGCGCTTGTAACGAACGCAGCGATTTACCGGAGCAGTCTTCATGTCAAGAATGGTCAAATGCATCAAGCTCGGCCGCGAAGCCGAAGGGCTCGATTTTTCGCCGTACCCCGGCGAGATCGGCAGGAAGATTTTCGAGAACGTTTCGAAAGAAGCGTGGAAGCAATGGCTCGAGCAGCAGAAGATGCTGGTCAACGAGAACCGTCTCAATCTCGCCGATAAAAAGGCGCGCGATTATCTGGTGGAGCAGATGAACAAGCATTTCTTCGGCAGCGGTGCCGATGCGGCGCAAGGCTACGTGCCGCCGTCCGGCAAGTAAGCCGGCCATAGCAGGCGAAGATGGAACTGATTCTGTGGCGCCATGCTGATGCGGAAGGCGGTACGCCCGACGGCGAGCGCAAGCTCACCGCCAAGGGCATCAAGCAGGCGGCGCGCATGGCAAAGTGGTTGCGCGCCCGCATCCCCGATACCGCGGTAATCCTCGCGAGTCCCGCCAAGCGCGCACAGCAGACGGCGCGCGCGCTGAGTCCCGCGTTCAAGACGGTGCCGGCCATCGGCACCTCCGCTTCAGCGGAAGACGTGCTGCTGGCGGCGGGCTGGCCCGGCGCAGAAGAAACCGTCGTGATAGTAGGGCATCAGCCGACCCTGGGCGAAACGGCGGCGCTTTTGCTGACTGGCGCGAAGGAACAATGGAACGTGAAAAAAGGCGCGGTGATGTGGATCGCGCGTCGCGCCGATGTCGAGCAGGCGCGCACCCATCTGCGCGTCGCCATTTCTCCTGATTTGATTTAGCGCTGACCTGGATCGACGACGCTAACGCGTCGGGGGTTGTACGCCCGCTTCAACGCGCGTGCTGCTAGCGCGTTAGTGTTTGTACTCCCGCTTTGACACGCATGCTTCTAGCGTGTCAGGGTTTGCACCCCTTTGTCCGCTCCCAGCAGCAGCACGTCCGCGCCGCGCCGCGCGAACAATCCGCTCGCGACCACCCCGGTAATCTGGTTGAGGGTGCTTTCCAGTTCAAGCGGTTTCATGATCTGCAGGTTGTGCACGTCGAGAATCACGTTGCCGTTGTCGGTGGTAAAGCCAACGCGTAGAGCCGGCTGGCCGCCGAGCTTTACCAGTTCGCGCGCCACGTACGAGCGCGCCATGGGGATGACCTCGATCGGCAGTGGAAACTTGCCCAGGACATCGACCAGTTTCGACTGGTCGGCGATGCAGACGAACTTGCGCGCGACCGCGGCGACGATTTTCTCGCGCGTCAACGCGCCGCCGCCGCCCTTGATCATCGACAGGTGGCGGGTGATCTCGTCTGCGCCATCGACGTAGACGGGCAGATCGGAGACATTGTTGAGTTCGAGCACCTCGATGCCGAGCTTTTTCAGGCGCTGGGCGGAGGCGTTGGAACTCGCCACCGCACCGTCGATCTTGTGCTTGATCTTGCCCAGTTCGTCGATGAAGTAATTCGCCGTTGAACCGGTACCGACGCCGACTATGCAGCCGACCGGCACGTGCTCTATGGCCGCCCGCGCCACCGCCTGCTTGAGTTCATCCTGTGTCATGCAGCTATGGTAAATGGTGAGCGGTAATTAGTAAATGGCAATGGAATAACGGACGCCGGCGGGCTCCGGCAAGGGGCGCCGGGCCTATTTTTTTACCCCCCATACCCCGGGGGTTTGGCAATTGGTAAAAAGTGCAGGTTCCTGCTACTCTTTACGCCCTTTTGCACCGCTGTCCATCCCATGAAAATCGATTATCTCGAGCGCATCCTGACCGCGCGCGTTTATGACGTGGCCGTCGAAACGCCGCTGGAGCGCGCGCCCAATCTGTCGGCACGACTCAACAACACCCTCTTGCTCAAGCGCGAAGACATGCAGCCGGTGTTCTCGTTCAAGCTGCGCGGCGCTTACAACAAGATGTCGCGCCTGCCGGCGGCGGCGCTGGCGCGCGGCGTAATCGCGGCATCGGCAGGCAATCACGCCCAGGGCGTGGCACTCGCCGCGCAAAAACTCAAATGCAACGCTACCATCGTCATGCCGGTGACCACGCCGCAGATCAAGGTGACGGCGGTGGCAGGACGCGGCGCCAAAGTGGTTTTGCACGGGGACACCTACGACGAGGCCTACGCGCACTCGGTCAAGCTCGCGCGCAGCCAGCGGCTGACTTTCGTGCATCCTTATGACGATCCCGACGTGATCGCGGGGCAGGGCACGATAGCGATGGAAATCCTGCGCCAGACGCGGCGCGATATCGACGCCATCTTCGTCGCCATCGGCGGCGGCGGCCTGATCGCCGGCATCGCGTCCTATGTGAAGCGCCTGCGCCCCAATATCAAAATCATCGGCGTCGAGCCGTTCGATGCCGACGCCATGTACCGTTCGCTGAAGGCCGGCCGCCGCGTGAAACTCGACCATGTCGGGTTATTTGCTGACGGCGTTGCGGTGCGGCAGGTCGGCGTGGAGCCATTTCGCATTTGCCGCGAGCTCGTCGACGAGGTGATAAGAGTCGATACGGCGGCCATCTGCGCGGCGATCAAAGACGTGTTCGAAGACACCCGCGCTGTGCTGGAACCCGCCGGCGCGCTGGCGATTGCCGGTGCCAAGGCGTGGGTCGAGCGTAAAGGCGTGCGCGGCAAAACACTGGTGGCGGTCGCGTGCGGCGCCAACATGAATTTCGACCGTCTGCGCTTTGTCGCCGAGGAAGCCGAGCTGGGCGAAAAACGCGAGGCGGTGCTGGCGGTGACGATACCTGAGACCCCCGGCAGTTTTCGCAAATTCTGCACGCTGCTGGGGCCGCGCAGCGTCACTGAATTCAATTACCGTTACGGCGACGCGTGCGAGGCCCACGTGTTCGTCGGCGTGCAGGTGCATAACAGCGCCGAGACCGCGCGCTTGGTGCGCGCGCTGCGCAGGAATGGCCTGCAGACACTCGATTTCAGCGACAACGAAGTCGCCAAGTCGCATGTGCGCCACATGGTCGGCGGTCACGCCCCTGGCGCCAGGCACGAGATTCTTTACCGTTTCGAATTTCCGGAGCGGCCCGGCGCGCTGATGAAGTTTTTGAACAGCATGCGTCATGGCTGGAACATCAGTCTTTTCCACTACCGCAACCACGGCGCCGACTACGGCCGCGTGCTGGTCGGCATGCAAGTGCCGCCGGGCGACAAGGCGGCATTCAAGACGTTCCTGGCCAAACTTGGCTACCCGTATTCGGACGAAACCCGCAATCCGGCTTATCGCCTGTTCCTGGCCTAGCAGCCTGTCGATGCTGGCAGGAATCAAGCAGGGGTATCCGGCGTAAAAGCCGTAAAATCGCATAGATGAACCACAGTATCCGGTCGGGCTTGCTGTTTTTGTGCGCGCTATTGGCGTGCGCGGGCATGGCGCGGGCCGCGCAGGACGATGATTTCCTTGCCGCACGCGAGGCATTTCGCGTGGGCGATGTGGTCAAGTTCGAGCGTTCCGCGAAGTCGCTTAGCGGCTATCCGCTGGAACCCTACATCGCGTACTGGCGGTTGCGGCTGCGTCTGGAGCAGGCGACGCCGGAGGAAGTGCAGGCGTTGCTTGAGCGCACCAAGGACGCCCCGGTCGCCGTCAGCCTGCGCGCCGACTGGCTGCGGCTGCTCGCCACGCGGCAGCAATGGGAGCAGTTCGACGCTGAGTACACGCAAGCGCCCGGCGAAGACGTCGAACTGCTGTGCTACACCCTGCAAAGCCGCTGGCGCGCCGGGAAAGAAGAAGCTTTAAGTTACGCGCGCCGTTTGTGGTTCAGCGGCCGCGATCGGCCCGACAGCTGCACGCCGATGTTCGATGCGCTGGCCGAGCGCTCGCAGCTCGGGCCCGACGATGTGTGGGCGCGCATCCGTCTTGCGCTCGAAGCCGGGAATGCCAGCGTTGCACGCCGCGCGGCCGAATATCTGCCCGCGAAAGAACAACCCGAGGCGCGCGCCCTGTCTGGCATTGCGGTCAATCCGCAGGCGTTCCTCGAACACAAGAATTTCAATCTCAAGACGCGCGCGGGGCGCGAGACCGTGATGTACGCGGCGCATCGCCTGGCGCGCACCGCGCCGTCGCAGGCTGCGCAGCAGTGGGCGAAGCTCGGCGAGCGGTTTACCGACGCCGAGCGCGCTTACGTCTGGGGGCTGATCGCCTACCAGGGCGCGCAGCGTCACGATCCGAACGCGCTGGCCTGGTACGCCAAGGCAGCGGAACTCAACGATCAGCAACTCGCATGGAAAGTGCGCATCGCGCTGCGCGCGAAAAGCTGGCCCGACGTGCTAGCCGCGGTCGATGCGATGTCGCCGAAAGAAGCGCAGGAACCGGCGTGGCGCTATTGGAAAGCGCGCGCGGCGAAAGCGCAGGGCCGCGCGGCGGAAGCGCAGGCGCTATTTACGGCGCTCGCGACGGACTTTTCTTTCTACGGGCAGCTGGCGGCCGAAGAACTCGGCGGCCGCGGCAAGACACCGGCGGCTTCGTACAAGCCAACCCGCGACGAAGTACAGGCGATGGCAAAGGTGCCGGGCTTCCAGCGCGCGCTGGCGTTTTACCGGCTCAATCTGCGCTTCGAAGGCAACCGCGAATGGAGCTGGACGATACGCAATTTCGACGACAAGCAGCTCCTGGCGGCCGCCGAATTCGCGCACCGCAGCGAAATTTACGATCGCGCGATCAACACCGCCGACCGTACGCGCGAACTGCACGATTTCAGCATGCGCTACCTCGCGCCCTATCGCGACGTGATGAAAGGTTATGTCAGCCAGCAGCAGTTGGACGAGGCATGGGTCTACGGGCTGATCCGCCAGGAAAGCCGCTTCATCGCCGACGTCAAATCGAGCGCCGGTGCGGCGGGCCTCATGCAGTTGATGCCTGCTACCGCGCGCTGGGTCGCGCAGAAAGTCGGCCTCAAGGATTTTCGCGGCGGGGCGCAGACCGTCAATGTCGAGACCAACCTGAATCTCGGGACCTGGTACCTCAAGCACGTGCTCGATACGCTGGACAACCATCCGGTGCTGGCGTCCGCGGCCTATAATGCGGGACCGGCGCGCGCGCGCGCGTGGCGCGCCGACGAGCCGATGGATGCGGCGATCTATGCCGAATCGATACCATTCAATGAAACGCGCGATTACGTGAAGAAAGTCATGAGCAACGCGAATTACTACAGCCAGCAGTTCGGGCAGACGCTGTTGTCGCTGAAGGAGCGCATCGGCGTTATCGTGCCGCGATCGCGCGCGGCTGAAAAGCCGCTGGACGAGCCGGGCGGGTGAACTGCGTGACGCATGTGGCAAAAAGGAGCGGCGGAAGAATATGCAATTGACCCGGGTTTGTGTGATCGGAGGGAGTGGTTTTGTCGGCAGCCACATCGTGCAGTTGCTGAGCGCGCAACGTTACCACGTGCGCGTGCCGACGCGCGATCGCGAACGCGCCAGATCGCTGATCCTGCTGCCGACCGTCGACGTGGTGAACGCCGACGTGCATGACACTGCGGTGCTCGCGGATCTGGTGCGCGGCATGGACGCGGTGATCGACCTGGTGGGCGTGCTGTACGACGGGCGCGGCGAGCGCAGTTTCGAGCAGGCGCATGTGGAATTGACGCGGAAGATCATTGCCGCATGCGCGGCCAACGGCGTGCGCCGCTATGTTCACATGAGCGCGCTGGGCGCCGATGTCAACGGCCCCAGCCGTTACCAGAAAACCAAGGGTACGGCGGAAGAGCTGGTCCGCGCATCAAGTCTCGACTGGACGATTTTCCGTCCGTCCGTCATCTTCGGCCGTTACGATCGTTTCCTGAATCTGTTCGCACAGCTGCAAAAAATGCTGCCGGTCGTGTTCCTCGCGCGCGCGGATGCGCGTTTTCAGCCGGTTTATGTCGAGGACGTCGCTGCCGCGGTGGTGGCGAGCCTCGATGCTCTTGCGACGCACGGAAAAACCTATGAACTCTGCGGCCCGCGCGTTTACACGCTGCGCGAACTGGTTGCACTCGCCGGCGATCTCTGCGGGCACCGCCGGCCCATCGTCGGCCTGAACAGCGCATTGTCTTATTTGCAGGCGTTCTCGCTGGAACTGTTGCCGGTCAAACTGATGACACGTGACAACCTGGCGTCGATGAAAGTCGACAACGTCAGCAGCCAGCCGTTTCCCTTCGGCATAGTGCCTGCCGCGATCGAGGCCACCGCCCCGGCGTGGTTGGGCGCCGCATCGCCGCGCGCCCGCTATCGCGGTTATCGCGACCACGCGGGACGCGCTTCCTGACCCTGCAGTCGCTCATGGCGCAATATCAGCTCGTCATCGGCAACAAGGCCTATTCGTCGTGGTCGCTGCGTCCGTGGCTGGCGATGAAATACGCCGGACTCGCGTTCGACGAACAAAGAATTCCGCTCTACCAGGATAATCATGACGCTAAAATCCGCCATTACGCGCCGTCCGGCAAAGTGCCGGTACTGGTCGATGGCGCGGTGACGATCTGGGACTCGCTCGCGATCTGCGAATATATCGCTGAACGTCATCCCGACAAAAAGCTGTGGCCGGCGGATATCGCGGCGCGCGCGCACGGGCGTGCCATCAGCGCGGAAATGCACTCGGGATTTTCGTCCCTGCGCCGCAGCATGACGATGAACGTACGGCGCGTCATTCCGGGTGTCGCCATTACCGCCGGGGCGGGCGCCGACATCGCGCGTATCGACGCCATGTGGAGCGACTGCCTGACGCGTTACGGCGGCCCGTTTTTGCTGGGCGCTTTCAGCGTCGCGGACGCTATGTACTCGCCGGTCGTTACGCGTTTCAAGACTTACGCCGTCAAACTGTCAGATGCGACACAGGGCTATGCCAATCGCGTGCTCGCGCTGCCCGCCATGCAGGAATGGTATGCGGCGGCGCTGACCGAGACCGAAGTGCTGCCGCAATTTGAATACCAAGGCTCATCCGCATGAAAATATACGCGGTCGGCGGCTCCGTGCGCGATGAACTGCTCGGCCTGCCGGTGACCGATCGCGATTTCGTGGTGGTCGGCGCCACGCCGGCGGAAATGGTGAAGCTCGGCTACAAACCGGTCGGCAAGGATTTTCCGGTATTTCTGCATCCTGAAACCAAAGAGGAATACGCGCTGGCGCGCACCGAGCGCAAAACCGCGCGCGGTTATCACGGTTTCGAATTTCACGCTGCGCCCGACGTTACTCTGGAAGAAGACCTCGCGCGCCGCGATCTCACGGTCAACGCGCTGGCCAAAGACGACGCCGGCAATATCATCGATCCGTTCGGCGGCGTTGCCGACCTCAAGGCGCGCGTATTGCGGCACGTCGGGCCGGCTTTCGCCGAAGACCCGGTGCGCATACTGCGCGTGGCGCGTTTCGCCGCGCGTTTTGATTTTGCGATAGCACCAACCACCCTGCAACTGATGCGCGAGATGGTGGTGCACGGCGAAGCCTCTGCGCTGGTTGCCGAACGCGTCTGGCAGGAGCTTGCGCGCGGACTGATGGAGCACGAGCCGTCGCGCATGTTCCGCGTGCTGACCGAATGCGGCGCAGCGGCGGTGGTACTGCCGGAACTGGCCGGGCAACTCGTTGGCGTCGCCGGCAAGCGGCAGCTCGCCGCGCTGGATGCGGGTGCTGCACACGGCTTGCCGCTGGCCGCGCGTTTTGCGCTGATCGCCATGCATGCGGAAGCAGGCGCAATAGAGTTGTTGTGCGAGCGTTTGCGCGCGCCTCAGGATTGCCGCGAGCTGGCGTTGCTGGCGGCGCGCTATCACGCCGACGTGGGCAAGGCGCTGACGTTGTCCATCGATACGTTGCTGTGGTTGTTGCAGGCGACCGATGCGTTGCGCCGGCCTGACCGCTTCATGCAGTTGCTGGATGTTTGTGCTGCTGCTGCGGACGAGCCTGCGCTCAATCCCGCGGCGGGACGGCTGCGGGCTGCACTGGCCGCCGCCCGCGCGGTCGATGCAGGCGCGGTGGCGAAAAGCTGCACCGAGCCGGCGCAAATCAAGGAACGGGTCGCGCAGGCGCGTCTCGTCGCGATCAAGGCGGCGCTGGCCGCCAAAACTGTGTTGGCAAAACGGGTTTCAAACAAGGGGGCGCCCATGCTCGATCTTTATACCTGGACCACGCCCAACGGGCGCAAGGTTTCCATCATGCTCGAAGAAACCGGGCTGCCGTATCGTGCCCACGCGATCAATATCGGCGAGAACGACCAGTTCACACCCGAGTTCGTCGCCATCAGTCCCAACAGCAAGATTCCGGCGCTGGTCGATCCCGACGGCCCCGACGGCAAGCCGTACGCGATGATGGAGTCGGGCGCGATACTTATTTATCTGGCGGGCAAGACCGGCAAGCTGCTGCCGAAATCCGACCGCCTGAAATACGACGCGCTGCAATGGCTGATGTTCCAGATGGGCGGCGTCGGGCCGATGTTCGGACAGGTGCACCATTTCCTGCGCGCGGCCAAGGAGCCGGTGCCGTACGCAATCAACCGCTACACCAAAGAAAAAGACCGCCTGTACGGCGTGCTTGATGCGCGCCTGGCAACTCACGAGTACCTTGCCGAGGAATATTCGATCGCCGACATCGCGACCTATCCGTGGGTGGCGCGCTTCGAATGGCATAAAACCAACCTCGCCGATTTTGCCAACGTGAAGCGCTGGTTCGACGCGATCTCCGCGCGTCCGGCGGTGCAGCGCGGGATGAAGGTCCCCGCGTAGCGGAAGCGAGAGGCGAGAGGCGAGAGGCGAAGAAACGAATACTGCACGCCGAGTTCCAATCGTCACCCCTCACCCTTCACTTGCCCCGGCTGTGGCGCTACAGGAAGCGAATAATATCGGCGGTGTCGAGTTCTGGCGATGTGCGCAACGCCGCATCTCCGGTCACCCGGTTCGCTCACGCCATATTGCGCTGCATGCGTTCGACGATGGTAGGCCATTCGCTGGCAGTGTGACGCCGCGGATCAGGCAGCACGTGGCATTGCGAGCACGCGATACTGCGGCGGCAGTGATCACTTGCGGCCAGGGACTTTTCACCATGCGATTATGCGGGCGCTGCGCTGGCCGCATCGCTGACGATGGCGCCGTCGCGCAACTCGATGACGCGATCGCAGCGCGCCGCCAGCCGCGGATCGTGTGTCACGAGCAGGAACGCAGTGCCTTTGGTTTGATTGAAATGTCGCATAAGCGCAAACACCTCGTCGGCAGAGTGGGTGTCAAGATTGCCGGTTGGCTCGTCCGCAAGCACCAGAGCCGGCGCGAGTGCCAGCGCGCGGGCGATCGCCACGCGCTGCTGCATGCCGCCCGACAACTGGTTGGGCGGCTTGTCCCGCGCATCCGCCAGGCCGACCGCGGCCAGAAGTTGCTGCGCGTTGGCGCGTTGTTGCCGGGTGAATGCGCCGTCGCGCATGAGTCCCGGCAGCATCACGTTCTCAAGCGCGGAAAACGCCGGCAGCAAATGATGGAATTGAAACACAAAGCCCAACGTTTCCAGCCGCGCGCGGGTGCGTTCGTCGTCGCCTGCTTCCTGAATCGCACGGCCCTTCAGGAGGTAAGAGCCGGCTGAGGGCCGTTCGAGGAGCCCGATCAGATTGAGCAGAGTGCTCTTGCCCGAACCCGAAGGGCCGATGAGGCAGGCGAACTCCCCTTCGCGCACCGTGATGTTAATGCCGTGCAGAACCTCCTCGGCGACGGCGGTGTTTTCATTATAGGTTTTGCGGATATCCGCAAGCTCGATAAGGCTGGCCGTCATATCCGGATCGCCTGTGCGGGATCGAGTCGCGCCGCGCGCCGTGCCGGCATCACCGCCGCGATCAGCCCGAGCGCCGCCGCGGCCAACAGCGTATACAGGTACAGCTCCGGTTCCAGTCGCGCCGTAAAGAGTCGCGTGCCGTCCGACGAGCGCAGAATGTTGCTCATGACGGCAGTCAGTGTATAGCCGCACAGGCAACCCAGCACGGCGCCGCTGGCGCCAATCAGCGCGCCCTGCAGCAAAAACACGCGCAGGATGCGGCCGCGCGAAGCGCCCATCGCGCGCAGGATGCCGATTTCCTTGGTTTTCTGCACGACGGCGACGACCAACACGCTTGATACGCCGATTGCCACCACGAGCGCGAGAAAGAAGCGGATCAACAGGGTCATGACCGTCTGATTCGACAGTCCCGCCAGCAATTGTGGATTTGCCCGCATCCAGCTCTCCACTTCATGCGGAATCGTGCGGCGCAGACGCGTGGCCAGATTTTCCGCGCCAAAGAGGTCCACCACCGCAAGTTCGATGCTCGACACGCCGCCCGGCAGGGCGTGCAATGCCTGTGCCGGCGCCAGGCCGACGTATACATAGGCACGGTTGAGATTGCGGATGCCCAGATCGTAAATGCCGCGCACTTGATAGGCATCCCCTGGCGAGGTCGGCGTCGACAGGCGCAGTTTGTCGCCGGGGCCTACCCCGAGATCTTTCGCGAGGTCGGTTCCGATCAGCACATCGCCCGGATCGAGTCGCATGTCGCCCGCGACTATTTTTTCATTGAAGCGGGTGACCGCGATGTACGGCGCGGGGACTATGCCCATGATCGTCACCGTTTTGTTGGAGTCGCCGCGCGTGACGATGCCGGGGCCGGCGGCGATCGGGGAAATCGCACGCACGCCGGGGGTGGCTTCAAGCGCCTGCAGCAGGGACTGCCATTGATCGACAGAGCGCAAACGCTGCGCGCGCGCCTGCACTTGCGGCAGTGCGGCCGCGGCCGCCGGCGGATCGCGCAGCGGCCGCGCCACTTCCTCCGCCGGCCGGATTACGATATGAGCCTGCACGCCGAGCGTGCGTTTGATCAGGTCGCGCTGCAGATCGCCGAGAAAAGCGGTGATGAACACGATCACCGCGATGCCGATGGTGGTGCCCGCCACGATCATCAGCGTTTGCATGCCACCCTCGCGCAAAAAGCGCAGCGCGACGATCCACTCGAATCGCATGCGTGCCTTAGCGCCGGACTTCCAGCGCGTGAACGCGCGTGCCGTCCTCGATGCCGCGCGTAAGCACAACGGTGTCGCTTTCGGCAATGCCGGAGGTGATTTCAACGCGGCTGCCGGTGCGGATGCCGATGTTGACTTTCAGGCTATGCGCGATGCTGTCACGCACTACCTGGACCGTTTGCGAGTTGCCCGATTCGCGCACCGCCTCCGCCGGGACGGTGAATGCGCGGTCCTTGCGTCCGACGCCAATGTCGATCGACACGGTCATGTCTGCGCGCAGATAATCCGGCGGTTCCGGCACGCGAAAGCGCGCTTCGACCGACCCGCGAGTGGTGTCGACGCCAGGGCTGATGTAATACAGCACCGCTTTGAAATTTTTATCGGGAAACGCTTCGCTTGAAGCGAGCGCTGGCTGCCCCACCTTCAGATACGGCAGATTCTTCTCGTCGATCTGCGCGGTGAGCCGCGTCTCGCTGCTCGAATTGATGGTGAGCAGGCGCTTGCCCGGGCTTACGATGTCGCCCGGTTCGACCGCGCGGGCCAGCACCGTGCCGGGCAACGAGGCGCGGATGGTGGTTTGCGCGAGTTTTGATTCCGCGAGTTCGCGCGCGGCGCGCGCTTCCTGTTCGCGTAACACGGCTTCGCGGCCGGCGACGCCACGGCTTTCCTGCGCCCTGGCCTGGGTGCGTGCGGATTCGAGCTGGCTTTTGGCGACTGCACGCAGCCGCTCCAGGTCCTGCAGACGGGCTTCGCTGATGAAGCCCTTGTCGCGTAGATCGTGATTGCGCCTGTACTCGTTTTCGGCAAATTGAACCTGCGCCGCGGCCTGCACTACGGCGTCGTTGGATTGCGGCAGGCTTAACTCGCGCACGGTTTCAATGCGTGCCTGCGCGCTGGCATCGGCGGCACGCGCTTGGCCAAGTGCGGCTTTGAGTTCGCTCATTTCAAGCAGGATCAGCGGTTGCCCGGCTTTCACGATCGCGCCTTCTTCCACCAGCACCTTCTCGACCCGACCCGTAATCACCGAGCCGATTTCAATCCGGTTGGGCGCCTGCATGCGCCCGCTGACCACGATCGAATGCTCGAAGGGGCCGGCCTGTACGCGCACCACCTCGACGACCGGCCCGCGCAGTTTTTTCAATGTAAAAAATCCCGCTATGCCTATAGCGGCGAGGACGAGGACGATGCGCAGGATATTTTTGCGTAAGAGCATGGCGTAACGCGCCGGCGAGGACTGCAGCGGCGTATTCTACAGCAGCCGCCGCTGGTTCCCGCGGGAAAAACCCGCCAGCGGCACGTGATGGTTGCTGCCGAACGCGATGACTTTGAAAAGCTCGCCCATTTCCGCCGGACTCATCAGCTTTTGCGCCTGCGCCGCCAGCGGCAGGTAGGCCGCGGTGTTTTCAGCGGGAGTCGCGGCAAGCACATCGGTGATGCCGCAATTGATCAGAAATTGCGCCTGGCTTGCGTAACCGACGAGATCAAGGCCGGACCGCGTTGCGGTGTCTGCAATGGCGCTGAAATCGACGTGTGCAGTGATGTCCTGCAAGCCCACGAGACTCAACGGGTCGTCGTGTGCGTGCTGGCGGTAATGGCACATCAGCGTGCCGGTGCTGCGTTGCGCGTGAAAATATTCGCGCGCCGGAAAACCGTAATCGATCAGGATGACTACGCCGCGCTCCAGGCGGGATGCCAGCGTACGGATGAAGGATTGCGCGGCGAGGTTGATCTCGGTGTAGTAGCCGGGCGCGAGTTCGTGCTTTCGTGCCGCTTCGAGCAGATCGCCGGTTGCTGGCCGCTCGCCCCACGCGAAGCCGTCGCCGCGCAGTATTACGCCGCGCTCGTCGATACCATCGCCGCGAACCGAAATCACGTGCACGGGCATCGCGTCGAGCACTTCGTTGCCGATGACCAAAGCATTCAATTTCGCGGGTAATTCGTCGAGCCACTGGACGCGACCGGCAAGCTGCGGCAAATCGTGTTGCAGGAGCTGTTGCTGACGTTGCCGCAGGTCGGCGCTGGTTTCGAGGATCAGATAGCGTTGCGGCAGGCTGTCGAGCACGGCGAGTTCCGCCAGCAGGTCGCGCGCAAGTTTGCCGCTGCCTGCGCCGAGTTCAATGATGTCGGGGATGTCTGCGCGCACGATCTGCGCCACCTGCCGCGCCAGCGTGCGGCCGAACAGAGCGCCCAACTCAGGCGCCGTGACAAAGTCGCCGGCGGCGCCGAATTTGGTAGTGCCGGCGCTGTAATAACCGAGTCCGGGCGCATGCAAAGCGAGTTCCATGAAACGTGCGAAGCTTATCCAGCCGCCGCCGGCTGCAATTTCGCCGGCAATCAGTTCGCGCAATCGCGCGCTGTGGGCGAGGGCGTCGGGGGCAGGCTGGGGTAGCTGCGACAAATGGGCGGGTAACGAATTCATGAGGGCGATAGCTTACAATACGCGCCATGATGGAATCGAAAAATAAGGCGTTGGCGGGCAAGGCGGCGTTGGTCACCGGCGGCGCGAAACGCGTGGGTGCCGCGATCTGCCGCCGGCTGCACGGCCAGGGCGCGAACCTGATGCTGCATCATCGCGCCTCGGTGGTCGAGGCGCGCGCGCTGCAAAAGGAGTTGAACGCGCAGCGCAAGGATTCGGTGGCACTGATTCAGTCCGACCTGCTCAACAGCGCGAGCCTGCCAGATCTCGTAAAAACCACGCTCAAGCAATTCGGCAGGCTCGATATCCTGGTCAACAATGCCTCGAGCTTTTTTGCCACGGCGATCGGCGAGATCACCGAAAAAGCGTGGGACGACCTGGTGGGCACCAATCTGAAAGCGCCCCTGTTCCTTGCGCAGGCGGCGGCGGGTGAACTGCGCAAGCGGCACGGCTGCATCGTCAACATCGTCGACATCCACGCCGAATTTCCGATGAAAAACTACGTGGTCTATACGGTCGCCAAAGGCGGCCTGCTGGCGCTCACGCGCTCGCTCGCGCGCGAACTCGGTCCCGAAGTGCGCGTGAACGGCGTGGCGCCGGGTACCATTCTGTGGCCGGAAGACGACGCGTGGTCCGACGAGTTGTCGCGCCAGCGCATCGTCAACCAGACGGCGTTGAAACGCGCCGGCGAGCCCGACGATATTGCGAAGGCGGTCGAATTCCTCGTCTCGGCGGCGCCTTATGTGACGGGACAGGTGATCGCGGTGGACGGTGGAAGGAGCATCACTTTATGAACGCACCCCGTCCCCCTTCCCCGACACTTCTTCCGGAGGAAGAAGTGAGCAACTCGCTTCCCTCTCCCTCTGGGAGAGGGATTGAGGGTGAGGGCGACACTCTGCGCCCTAAGGAGCTTTACGAGGCGAACAAGCTGGCCAAGCGCCTGCGCCGGCTGGTCGGGCAGGCGATCGGCGACTACGGCATGATCAGCGCCGGCGACCGCGTAATGGTCTGTCTGTCCGGCGGCAAGGACAGTTACGCGATGCTCGACGTTCTCATCAACCTGCGCACGCATGCGCCCATCGATTTCGAGATCGTCGCGGTCAATCTCGATCAGCGCCATCCCGGCTACCCGGAGCACATTCTGCCGGAATACCTGACGGCGCTCGGCGTGCCGTTTCGCATCGAGGTGCAGGACACCTATTCGGTGGTGAAGCGCGTGATACCCGAGGGCAAGACGATGTGCGGGCTATGCTCGCGTCTGCGCCGCGGCGTGCTGTACCGGGTTGCGAAGGAACTCGGCGCCACCAAGATCGCGCTCGGCCATCATCGCGACGACATACTCGAAACGTTCTTTCTCAATTTGTTTTTCGGCGGCAAGTTGAAGGCGATGCCGCCCAAGCTGGTGTCCGACGACGGCGCGCATGTCGTCATCCGGCCGCTCGCTTACGTGCAGGAAAAAGATCTCACGGCCTACGCCGAGGTAAAACGGTTTCCGATCATTCCGTGCGACCTGTGCGGTTCGCAGCCGACGCTGCAAAGAAAGCAGATGAAAGACCTGATGCGCGACTGGGAAAAACGGTTCCCGGGCCGCGTTGATTCGATATTTGGCGCCCTGCAGGACGTGCGGCTGTCTCATTTGCTGGATCGTGGGCAGTTTGATTTCGCGGCAATCGCCGCCACCGGGACGGCCTCGCCAGATGGTGATAAAGCCTTTGATCCAGAAGGCGAATTCACCACTTTCGCAAGTCCGGAGTAGGCGCTAACTCCGAGCAGGCGCTCTTGGATTTTTGTAGATATTGTCAAAATAATTTTGTCATGGTAACTTCTCTCCCTGAGAAAACCATGAACTGCGCTGACCGTCTCGTCGCCCTGTTCGGCACCCAAGCCGAAGTGGCGCGCCAATTCCGCCTCGACCGCGCCGTCGTCAACAACTGGGTTAAATCCGGTTATGTGCCGGCGCGCTGGGCGATGGAAGTCGAAAACGCCAGCAAGGGGCAAATCACCGCCGCCGAAGTCTTGCACGAAGCCACCGCCAGAAAACCTCTCCGGATGAAGTCGCGTCCGGACGGCGAGAGTTTGTTCGGATCGCCACTTACAGGAAACGACATCATGAACGATTTCTTGCCAGCCAAACGCATCAGTTCTTTCCATCCGCCGCAGCGCACGCTGATGGGGCCGGGCCCGACCGAGATCCACCCGCGCGTGCTGACGACCATGAGCCAACCGGCGATTGGTTATCTCGACCCCGTATTCGTCGAGATGATGGAAGAACTTAAAACGCTGCTGCGTTACACCTACCAGACCAAGAACCCGTTGACGTTTCCGATTTCGGGCCCCGGCTCGGTCGGCATGGAATTCTGCTTCGTCAACCTGGTGCGGCCCGGCGACAAGGTGATCGTGTGCCGCAACGGCGTGTTTGGCGGCCGCATGATAGAAAACGTCGAGCGCTGCGGCGGCACGGCCATCATCGTCGAGGACGAATGGGGTTCGCCCGTCGATCCGCATAAGGTAGAAGACGCGTTCCGCAAGAATCCCGGCGTGCGCATTCTCGCCTTCGTGCACGCCGAGACTTCCACCGGCTGCCAGTCCGATGCCAAGACGCTGGTTGAAATTGCGCACAAGCATGACGCGCTCGCCATCGTCGATGCCGTCACGTCCCTCGGCGGCACGCCCGTGCTGGTCGACGAATGGGGCATCGACGCGGTCTACTCGGCGAGCCAGAAATGCCTGTCGTGCACGCCGGGATTGTCGCCGGTGTCGTTCTCCGAGCGCATGGTCGCCGACGTCAAAGCGCGCAAGGACAAGATCCACAGCTGGTTCATGGATATGAACCTGCTGCTCGGTTATTGGGGTGCCTCCACGCGCACCTACCATCACACCGCGCCGACCAATTCATTGTTCGCGCTGCACGAAGCGCTGCTGCTGATACGCGAAGAAGGGCTGGAAAATTGCTGGGCGCGCCACCAGCGCCACCACCTCGCGCTGAAAGCCGGCCTCGAAGCGATGGGCCTCACCTTCCTCGTCAAGGAGCAGTACCAGATTCCGCAGATGAACGCGGTGCGCTGCCCCGCGGGCGTCGATGAAGCGGCGGTCAGGAAAACTTTGCTCAACGAGTTCGGCATCGAGATCGGCGCCGGACTCGGCCCGCTCGCCGGCAAGATCTGGCGCTTCGGCCTGATGGGTTACTCGTGCCGTCCCGACAACGTCATGCTGTGCCTGTCGGCATTGGGTTCAGTGCTGTCCGACATGGGCCTGCCGGTGCACGTCGGCGATGCCGAATCTGCCGCGCACGGCGCCTATGCCGCGATGCATGCGACGGCTGCGCAGGCGAAGAAAAAGACCGCGGCCAAAGCAGCCTGATTACTGGAAAGGCGAGAGGCGAATTAACGCTGTTCGCTGAATCCTCAATCCTGCACTTTGACGCCTTTCCAGAACGCGATATAGCCTTTAATGTTGTCTGCGGCTGATTTTGTATCCGGGTAGTACCACGCGGCGTCCTTGTTGGTTTCGCCGTTGACGACCACATCGTAATAGCTCGCGGTGCCCTTCCAGGGGCAGACGGTATGCGTGCTGCTGTCGCGCAGGAATTCGCGTTTGACTGCAGTGGCGGGGAAGTACTGGTTGCCTTCGACGACTTCGCAGTGATCGCTTTCGGCAATTACGGTGCCGTTCCAGCTTGCACGTTTCATCCGGCTTCCTGGCATTTCACGAATGCGAAAAGAGTGGCACGCCGGCGACCGGCAGTTTCGCCGCCAGGATGCGGCCACCGTACGAATCGCAGATGTACAGCGTCTTGCGGTCGGCGCCGCCGTATGCGGCGTTGGTCAGGCGGCTGACGCCGTCTCTGGCCTCAATGCGATAAAGCGGTTCGCCGAGCGGGCTCAATAGCCACACGATGCCCACGCGCGCGTGGCATACCGCGAGATTGCCGGCTTCGTCCATCGCGAGTCCGTCGGGGCCGTGTATGCCTGGCAGATAGCCGAACACGCCCGCCTTGGAAACGCCGCCGTCCTTGAGCGGCATATGCCACATGCAGTTGGCGCGCGTCATTGCTACATACAAAACTTTCTCCGCGGGGTCGAGCACGAGCCCATTCGGGCTGGGTCCGTTGTCCACCAGGCGTTCGAGTTTGCCGCCGGCGGTCAGCCGGTAGACGCGGCCGCTGGGGTCGTGCACGCCGGTCTGGCCCTGGTCGGTGAAATACAGATCGCCGTTGCTGGCAAACGTGAGATCGTTGCAGCCCTTGAAGCTTTCCGACTGGCAGTGGGTGACGACCGGCGACACTTTACCGCTCGCGGGGTCGAGCGCCATGATGCCGAGCCGGTAGTCGGCGATGAAGATGCGGCCGTCACGATGAATCGCCAGCCCGTTCGGCCAGCCTTCGTATTCGCCCGCCACTTCGCACGCGCCGTCTGGCGCGAAACGCAGGATGCGTCCGAACGGAATGTCGACCACATACAGATTGCCCGCGCGGTCGAATGCAGGGCCTTCGAGAAACGAGCCGAGCTTGGATCCGGGGTGATTGGCATCGACCCAGGTCGACGGTTGGCCGCTTTTGTTCAGACGATCGGGTAGCGCCGTGAAAACTTCGGCCTTGATGACAGGCGGCGGCGCGTAGAAACTCATGAGAGCGCTGGTTTAAAGCCCGAGCCGCTGCCAGATGGTGGTCGTCAGGTCGGCCTGGTTCAGCGAATAAAAATGCAGGCCGGGCGCGCCGTGCTGCAGCAGGCCATCGCACAGCGCCGTCACCGCATCGAGCCCGAAAGCGCGGATCGACGCGGTGTCGTCGCCATAGCCTTCGAGTTTTTTGCGCATCCAGCGCGGAATCTCGGCCCCGCATGCGTCGGAAAAGCGTGCCAGTTGCGAGAAACGGCCGATCGGCATGATGCCGGGGACGATGGGAATGTTTATACCCATCGCTTCACAATCGTCGACAAAGCGATAGTAAGCATCGGCGTTGTAAAAATACTGCGTGATGGCCGAGTCCGCGCCGGCGTCTACTTTTCGCTTGAACGCAGCGAGGTCGTCCTGCGCGCTTTTTGCCTGCGGATGGGTCTCCGGATAAGCAGCGACTTCGATCATGAAGTGCGTGCCGAATTCCTTGCGGATAAATTCGACCAGCTCGTTCGCATAACGGAATTCGCCGGCCGCGGCGAGCCCGGACGGCAGGTCGCCACGCAGCGCAACGAGGTGCTTGATGCCGTTGTCTTTATAACGCTGCAGCCATTCGCGTATGCCTTCGCGCGTCGAGGCCACGCACGAGATATGCGGCGCGGCGGCGTGCCCCATGGCGCGGATGTCGAGCACGGTGCCGAGCGTGCGCTCGCGCGTCGAGCCGCCTGCGCCGTAAGTCACCGAAAAAAACTTCGGGTGAAGCTGCGCGAGCTGCTTGGTGGTGGCGCGCAGCTTCTCCTGACCCTCCGGCGTATTGGGCGGGAAGAATTCGAAGCTGTAGGTGCGCGGAAATTTTTTCTGGGATTCCAAGTAACAAACAAGGATGAAGGATGAGGGATGAAGGATGAAGGCCTGACGCCGCGCAATCTATCCTTTCGCCTTCCGCCTTCCGCCTTCCTCCCTAGTATCTGTAATGGTCGGCTTTGTACGGGCCGTCGACCGGCACGCTCAGGTAGCGGCACTGCGTTTCCGACAGTACCGTGAGGTCGACGCCAAGTTTCTTGAGATGCAGGCGCGCGACTTTTTCGTCGAGATGCTTGGGCAGCACATACACCTTGTTCTCGTACTTGCCGCCGTTCACGTAGAGCTCGATTTGCGCGAGCGTCTGGTTGGTGAACGAATTCGACATCACGAACGACGGATGTCCGGTGCCGCAGCCGAGGTTCACCAGGCGGCCTTCGGCGAGCACGATCAGGCGCTTGCCGTCGGGGAATACCACGTGGTCGACCTGCGGCTTGATGTTGTCCCATGTGTACTGCTTCAGGCTCGCGATTTCGATTTCGGAATCGAAGTGGCCGATGTTGCACACGATGGCGTTGTGTTTCATGCGCTTCATGTGGTCGTGCGTGATGACGGAAAGGTTGCCGGTGGCGGTGACGAAAATGTCGGCCTTGTCGGCGGCATAGTCCATCGTCACGACGCGGAAACCTTCCATCGCCGCCTGCAATGCGCAGATCGGATCGACCTCGGTGACCCACACCTGCGCCGACAGGGCGCGCAACGCTTCCGCGCTGCCTTTGCCGACGTCGCCGTAACCGGCGACGACCGCGACCTTGCCGGCGATCATCACGTCGGTTGCGCGTTTGATCGCATCGACCAGCGATTCGCGGCAGCCGTACAGGTTGTCGAACTTCGATTTCGTGACCGAGTCGTTGACGTTGATCGCCGGGAACGGCAGGCGGCCTTCATTTTGCATCTGGTAGAGACGGTGCACGCCGGTCGTGGTCTCTTCGGTCACGCCCTTGATGTTGGCCTGGATCTTCGAGTAGAAACCGGGCTTTGCCTTGAGCGTCTTGCGCATCGCCGCAAACAGCACGATTTCTTCTTCGTTGCTGCCTTCGGGCGGCATGGTGCCGTCCCTTTCGTGCTGGGCGCCCAGCGTCACCAGCAAGGTCGCGTCTCCGCCGTCATCGAGAATCATGTTGGGGGTGCCGCCGTCCGACCATTCCAGAATGCGGTGCGTGTAATCCCAATAGTCTTCGAGCGTCTCGCCCTTGTAGGCAAACACCGGGATGCCGCTCGCCGCGATGGCCGCAGCCGCGTGGTCCTGCGTCGAAAAAATATTGCACGAAGCCCAGCGGATATCGGCGCCGAGTGAGGCCAGCGTTTCGATCAGCACCGCGGTCTGTATCGTCATGTGCAGGGAGCCGGCAATGCGCGCGCCCTTGAGCGGCTGCTTGCCCTTGAATTCCTCGCGGATCGCCATGAGGCCCGGCATTTCGGTCTCGGCAATTGCGATTTCTTTGCGGCCGAATGCGGCCAGCGCCATGTCGGCGACTTTATAGTCGGTAAATTTTGCTTTTGTAGCGGCGTTCATCACGCGCTCCTTTCCTGTGCAGAAAAAAGTTCGTGAGCGCCGTTGCGGGTCTGGACCCCCCGAGCCTGGCGGCCGCTTGAAAAGCGGCCATCGCAACGCTCCTCGGGGGAGGGGGCGGATTGTAGCGCAAAAGGGCCGCTTTTGTCTTGCCGCGAAGGGCAAATAAAAACGCCGACATGTGTCGGCGTTTTTATGAACTACGCAGCTGATTTACTTCGCGTCAGCCTTGAGTGCAGCGGCCTTGTCGGTCGCTTCCCAAGAGAACTCGGGCTCGTCGCGTCCGAAGTGGCCGTAAGCGGCGGTCTTGAGATAAATCGGGCGCAGCAGGTCCAGCGCCTGGATGATGCCTTTCGGCCGCAGATCGAAATGCTTCTCGACCAGTTTGCCGATTTTCTCGTCGGCTATGGTGCCGGTGCCGAAGGTATCGACCAATACACTGACCGGACGCGCCACACCGATCGCATACGCGACCTGCACTTCGCATTTTTTGGCGAGTCCGGAGGCGACGATGTTCTTCGCGACGTGGCGCGCGGCATAGGCGGCCGAGCGGTCGACTTTGGACGGGTCTTTGCCGGAGAACGCGCCGCCGCCGTGGCGCGAATAGCCACCGTAGGTGTCGACGATGATTTTGCGGCCGGTGAGGCCGGTGTCGCCCAGCGGCCCGCCGATCACGAAGCGCCCGGTCGGATTGATCAGGTACTTGGTGTCGCTCTTCAGCATGTGTTTCGGAAATACCGGTTTGACGATTTCCTCGATCACCGCTTCCTTGATTTGCTCATGGGTGACGTCGGGATGGTGCTGGGTCGAGATCACGACGGTTTCGATCTGGGTCGGTTTGCCGTCGATATAGCGCACGGTGACCTGCGATTTGGCATCGGGCCGCAACCACGGCAGGCGACCGTCTTTGCGCAGCTCGCCATGGCGTTCCATCAGGCGGTGCGAATAGTAAATCGGCACTGGCATCAGTTGCGGCGTTTCATCGCACGCGAAACCGTACATCAGGCCCTGGTCGCCTGCGCCCTGGTCGAGATCGATGCCTTTGCCTTCATCCACGCCCTGTGCGATATCGACGGATTGCGCGTCGTATGCGGTCAGCACTGCGCAGCTGCGATAGTCGAAGCCGATCGAGGAGTCGTCGTAGCCGATGCGCTTGATGATGTCGCGCGCGATTTCGCTGTAATTGACCTTGGCACTGGTGGTGATCTGGCCGGCCATCACCACGAGGCCGGTGGCGACCAGCGTTTCGGCGGCCACACGGCCGTGTTTGTCCTGCGCTAAGATAGCGTCGAGAACGGCGTCCGAAATCTGGTCTGCGACCTTGTCCGGATGGCCTTCGGATACTGATTCAGAGGTAAACAGAAAATCGCTCATTGTTTGCGGCCGGTCAAAATGATAAAGGCGCGCATTATAACAAATAACGTCTGCACCCCGAATTGAAGAGAATGACCCGCATATTGCTACCCCCGGCCGGCTTCGCATGATGGTGCGGCTAGGCCTCGCGCTGATCCGGCTGCTGCACCTGCTGCCGCTGGCAGCGCTGGCGCGGGTGGGCGCGGCGCTCGGCACTTTGCTGTATGCGCTGGCGCGCGCGCGGCGCAACGTCGTGCTGATTAACCTGCGGTTGTGCTTCCCTGAGCGCAGCGACGAAGAACGCCAGCGGCTCGCACGCGCGCATTTCCGCGCTTTCGGCCGCAGCCTGCTCGAGCACGGCATTCTATGGTGGGGCTCCAAAGCCGACGTGCAGGCGCTGGTGCGCGTCGAGGGGCTCGAGCACTGGCGCGGCGTGACCGACCGGCCGGTCATTTTGCTGGCGCCGCATTTCATCGGTCTCGACATGGGCGGCATCCGGTTAGCGGCCGAATTCAGGCTGAACTCGGTCTACAGCCGACAGAAAAGTGCTGCGGCCGACGAAATTTTCATCCACGGCCGCACGCGCTTCGGGCAAACCACCTTGTTCGCGCGTCAGGACGGCATCCGAACGATGATCAAGTCGCTGAAGAGCGGAGAGCCGTTTTATTACCTGCCCGATATGGACCTCGGCGCGCGGGATTCCGTGTTCGCGCCGTTTTTTGGCGTCGAGGCGGCCACTATCACCGGCCTGTCGCGCATTGCCGCGCTGGCGGGCGCGGCTATCGTGCCCTGCGTCACGCGCCAGTTGCCGGGAAGCACCGGCTACGTCGTGACTTTGTACCCGGCGTGGCACGCTTTTCCAAGCGGCGATGACGCTGCCGATGCGCGGCGCATGAACGCATTCATCGAAGAGCGCGTGCGCGAAATGCCCGAGCAGTATTACTGGCTGCACAAGCGCTTCAAGACGCGGCCGGAGGGCGCGCCGAATCCGTATGCGTAAATCGAGAGACGCTGGGAGAAAGACGAGAGACGTGAAGAGCGCAGAAAAAGCAGGCGTACGGATCACGGCCTTGACTGCTGCGGATGTCGATAACCTGTGCGCGCTCGCCAGCGAAATCTGGCGCGCGCATTATCCCGCCATCATCAGCGCGGCGCAGATAGAATACATGCTGGCGCAGCGTTACAACCCGGCAGTCGTGCGCGAAGAGTTGCAGCGCGGCGACCTGTGGTGGGAACAGTTGCGCGTGAACGGCGGCATGGCTGGATTTGCCTCTTATTTTTTGGCGCGCGGTGAAATGAAAGTGGACAAGCTCTACGTGCATCCTGATCATCAAAGACACGGCTACGGCGGCATGATGCTCGACCGCGCCGTAACGATGGCGCGCGCGTATGGCTGCGACACGCTGGTAGTCGCGGTCAACAAGCACAATCGCAGTGCGATTACGGCGTATGAGAAGCGCGGGCTCAAGATCGCCGAGTCTGTCGTCAAGGACATCGGCGGCGGTTTTGTGATGGACGATTTTGTGATGCGCAAAGATGTTTGAAAATCCCGACCAGGCCGTGCGCTGCGCGCTGCTCAAGGGCGTGAAAAACATCGCGGTAGTGGGCCTGTCACCTGACCCCGGGCGCCCCAGCTACGCGATCGCGGTTGCCATGCAGAAGTTCGGCTTCAACATCGTGCCGGTGCGCCCGGGCGTGGCCGCAGTGCTGGGGGCCAAAGCCTACGCCAGTCTGAGCGACGTCGAGGTGCCGATCGAACTCGTCAACGTATTCCGCGCGGCGGAGTTCATCGACGGCATAGTCGACGAGTGCATCGCGCTCAAGCTGAAGGCGTTGTGGATACAGGAAGGCATAGTCAACGAGCCGGCGGCGCAACGCGCGCGCGCGGCGGGGATGACGGTTATCATGGACCGCTGTATTTACCGCGATTACCGCAAAGAATGCGTTTGAAATTCACCAAGATGGAAGGGCTGGGCAACGACTTCGTCGTGCTCGATGCGACGCGCGTGCCGATTGCGTTGAGCCGCGAACAGTTGCGGCGCATCGCCGATCGCCATTTCGGCATCGGCTGCGACCAAATCCTTCAAGTCGAAAAACCGCGTGCGCGAGATACCGATTTTTACTACCGCATCTTCAACTCCGATGGCGGGGAAGTCGAGCAATGCGGCAACGGCGCGCGTTGTTTTGTGCGTTTTGTGCGCGACCAGGGGCTCACCGACAAAACCGAAATTCGCGTCGGTACATTGTCCGGAGTAATCGTGCCCACGCTCGAAAGCGACGGCCGGATTACCGTGGATATGGGCGTGCCGGAGTTCGCGCCGCAGCGCATCCCGTTCCAGGCGGAGCGCCGTGCGCTGACCTACCAGCTCGACGTCGGCGGCCACGCGCTCGAAATCAGCGCGCTGTCGATGGGCAACCCGCACGCGGTGCAGATAGTCGCAAACGTGGAACGCGCGCCCGTGCTGACCGAAGGGCCCGCAATCGAAGTCCACGCGCGCTTTCCACAACGGGTGAATGCGGGTTATATGCAGGTAATCGATCGCAGCCATATCAAACTGCGTGTCTACGAGCGCGGCGCCGGCGAAACGCTGGCCTGCGGCACCGGCGCCTGTGCCGCGACGGTTGCCGGCATACAGCGCGGATTTCTCGACCCGCGCGTGGCCGTTACTACGCGCGGCGGCGACCTCAGTATATTATGGGAGGGTGAAGGCAAGCCGGTGCTGATGACCGGCCCGGCAGTCACCGTGTTCGCAGGCGAGATAGAGCTATAAACTTCAAACTCGAATTGCAACCGCCGATGAACGCCGATGAACGCCGATGAGCGCCGATAAGATCGAGATAGAAGATGAACGGGATCAGGACTCAGATGATTCACGTAAATTTTAACAATCGGTTTTGTGCATTTTATCGACGTCTATCGGCGTCTATCGGCGGTTAACCGCTTTGGCAGTAGATTTGATTACAAAGGCAGCGATATGACACCCGATGCGGTCGTGAACTACCTCAAGCAGCACCCGGAGTTTTTTGAAGAGCATGCGGATTTCCTGGCGACCATCATGATTCCGCACCCGCACGGCGGTCGCGCGATTCCGATCAGCGAGCGCCAGATCCTGACGCTGCGCGACAAGAGCAAGCAGCTCGAAGACAAACTGCGCGAGCTGATCGTATTCGGCGAGCAGAATGACGCGATCGGTGAAAAAATTCACCGGCTGACCCTGGCGCTGGTTGCCGCGGGCGATATCGATGCCGTCATCGCCGCGCTGCATTTCAATTTGCGCGAGGATTTCGCGGTGCCGCATACCGTGTTGCGTTTGTGGACGAATGGCGAGCATCCGCAAATGCCCGAATTCGATGCCGTGAGTGCCGCGGCGCGCGATTTCGCGGAGAGCCTCTCCAATCCTTATTGCAGCGCGCACGCCATGGTCGACACCGCGGAATGGTTCGGCGAGTCAGCCGCGCATCTGAAATCGTATGCGTACGTCGCATTGAAAAACGGCACTTCATTCGGCCTGCTCGCGATGGCGAGCGAAGACGCGCAGCGCTTTTATCCCGAAATGGGTACGCTCTACCTGAAGCGGCTCAGCGAGACGGCGGCGACGGCGCTGCAGCGTTACATCGCTTGAGTGGTCATACGTGAGGCATGAGGCGGAGAAGACAAAACCCTCTTCCGTACAAAACGCGGGCGCGGCAAAGCTGCTGAAGGATTATCTCGGTCACCTCGCCAACGAACGGCGCCTGAGCCAAAACACGCAATTGAATTACCAGCGCGACATCGCCGCGCTGATCGGGCTCGCCGAGGACACGCCGCTGGCCAAGCTGGAGTTACACCAGATCCGCCGCTTTGTTTCCCAATTGCACGCGCGCGGACTCGATGGCCGCAGCCTCGCGCGCATGTTGTCGGCGTGGCGCGGATTTTATCGCTATCTCGCGCGTGACCACGGTTATGCCAACAATCCCTGCGTCGGATTGCGCGCGCCGAAAGCCAAGAAGTCGCTGCCGCATGCTTTGTCGCCCGACGAAGCCGGGCGCATGATGAACATCCCTGGCGACGACGATCTCGCGCTGCGCGACAAGGCGATCTTCGAACTCTTTTATTCGTCGGGGTTGCGGCTGGCCGAGCTCACGAGCCTCGCGCCCGCCGACATCAATTTCGGCGACGCAACGGTACGCGTGACGGGCAAGGGCGCCAAGACGCGCGTGGTGCCGGTCGGCAGCCACGCGCTTGCCGCCGTGAAAAAATGGCTGGCCAGGCGCGAACTGCTGGTCAATGAAGGTACCGATGCGCTGTTCGTCAGCAGCAAGGGCACGCGCCTCACCGCGCGCGCCATCCAGTACCGCATGAAAGAGTGGGCGCTGAAACTCGGGCTCGCCGCCAACGTGCATCCGCACGTATTGCGCCATTCGTTTGCCTCGCATGTCCTGCAATCGAGCGGCGATCTGCGCGCGGTGCAGGAAATGCTCGGCCACGCGAGCATTTCGACCACCCAGGTGTATACGCATCTCGATTTTCAGTCGCTGGCCAAGGTTTACGATGCGGCGCATCCGCGGGCCAAAAAGAAAAGTTGAATCACCAGGGAAAAGCTAAAAGCAATGTAACCGCCGATGAACGCTGATACACGCGGATAACAGCAAAAGAAAAGGCATGATATAAACAGCTCTAAAAATTTTCCAGGCAATCTAGGCGGTTTAGCTTTCGTTCTATCGGCGTTCATCTGCGTTTATCGGCGGTCGCATGAATAAACTTGTTTTAAAGCCAGGCCGCGAGAAATCGCTCAAGCGCCGCCATCCATGGGTGTTTTCGGGCGCCGTCGGCAAGCTGACGGGCGAACCGGCAGCCGGCGAAACCATCGAGGTGCACAGCAGCGACGGTGAGTTCCTCGCGATGGCGGCGTGCAACCCGCAATCGAACATCATTGCGCGCGTGTGGGATTGGCAGAAACGCGGGATAGACGCAGGATTTTTCCGCGAACGTATCGAGCGCGCGGTGGCGTTGCGCACGAGTCTGCTGCCGACGACCGATACGGTGCGGCTGGTGCACGCCGAGTCGGACGGTCTGCCCGGCGTGGTGATAGACCGCTATGCCGGCACGGTCGTAGTACAACTGTCGAGCGCCGGCGCCATGCTTTGGCGGGACGCGATCGCCGATGCAGTGATGGAACTGGTGAAACCGCAGACGGTTTACGAGCGCTCGGACGCCGACGTGTTGGCGCTGGAAGGGCTCAACCCCAGCGTTGGCGTATTGCGCGGGGACGCACCCGCCAGCCCGATGGTCGTATACGAAACGGGTGCTGCGTTCGAGGTCGATGTGCCGCACGGGCACAAAACCGGTTTTTACCTCGATCAGCGCGCCAATCGCGTGCGCGTGCGCGAGCTGGCGGAGAAGCGTGAGGTCCTCGATTGTTTTGCCTACACGGGCGGATTTACCGTCAACGCGTTTGCTGGCGGTGCGGCGAAAGTGACCTCTATCGACAGCTCGGGCCCGGCGCTGGAACTGCTCAAGCGCAATGTCGCGCTCAACAAATTGCCGGCTGCCGAATGCATCGAAGGCGACGTGTTTCAGTTGCTGCGAAAAATGCGCGACCAGGCGCGCAGCTTCGATTTGATCGTGCTCGATCCGCCGAAATTCGCGCCGACCGCCGCGCACGCCGAGAAAGCGTCGCGCGCTTACAAAGACATCAATCTGCTCGCGTTCAAACTGCTGCGTCCAGGCGGGCTGTTGTTCACGTTTTCGTGCTCGGGCGGCGTGTCGCGCGAACTCTTCCAGAAAATCGTCGCGGGCGCGGCACTCGATGCCGGCGTCGAAGCGCAGATCGTCGAACACCTCAGCGCAGGAGCAGACCATCCCGTCGCGCTGAATTTCCCCGAGGGCGATTATTTGAAAGGTTTGATCTGCCGGGTGGCTGGATAGAATTCGAGAGGCGCCAGGCGAGAGACGAGAGGCGGAAACCCGTTTATCGTCTATCCTGCTTCTTCGTCTCTCGTCTCTCGCCTGGCGTCTTTCCTTTACTTTAACGGCGGTACCGGATCCACGCCACCCGGATGAAAAGGGTGGCAGCGCAGCAACCGCCTGATCGCCAACCACGTGCCGCGCAGCGCGCCGTGCGTGTCGATGGCTTCCGCCGCGTAGACCGAGCAGCTCGGATAAAAACGGCACTGGCCGCCGAAGAACGGGCTCAGGCACCACTGGTAGAGCTTGATCAGAAATTTCAGGGTTTTCTTCATCGCGCGCGCCGGCAGGTGACACGGTCAAATGGTGCAAACGAGTATATAGCAGCCACTCAACGACGATTGTGCGGGTTTTTGCAACCCGCCTTGCCTTGTGTTAGCGTGTTCGCGCTTGCCACTTATGGGCACGACTCCATGGTTCTGAAACGCGGCTTGATGCAGGTACTGCTGGCAGCTTTGCTGCTGGTGGCGCAGCACGTCGCGCTTACTCACCAGGTGTGGCATCTGCACGACGGCAAGTCTGCGCCGGTCGAGCAGCAGAACAACGGCAAAAAAGCCGCGCACTCGGCATTGTGCGAATTCCACGTTGCGTTCGCGGAAGTCCTCGGCGCAGTCGGTTGCGACCATGCGCCACTCAAGGTCGCGAATAACACGGTTGAACTCAGCGTCAACCATTTCCCCCCGGCTTTTCCCGCCAGTCTAGTCGTCCCCGCTTCGCGCGGCCCGCCCGTACTCCTCTGACACACCTGCGGGGCAACTGCTGAGAAGCGGTTGCCGTGTTCTGTTGTGATTGAGGAGAACCCACGTGTTCAAACGTAATTTGATCGCTGCGGCGGTTGCATTGGCATTCGCTGGCCCGGCGCTGGCGCAGGATTTGGAACTCGGCAAGATACGGGAAGAAATAAAGCAGATGAAGGACGCGTACGAAAAGCGTATCCAGACTCTGGAAAAGCGGCTGTCTGAAGCTGAAAGCAAAGCTGGCAAGGCCGAAACGGCCGCGGCCAAAGCGGAAACCACCGCGACCAAGGCCGAACAAAATTCGGCGCGAGCCGAAACCACGGCATCGTCGGCGGCGAACCGATCCAGCGAGAGCGCGTTCAATCCGGCGGTATCGATGATTTTGCAGGGGACGTTCGCGAAAACGTCGCAGGATCCTAATCGGTATCAACTCACGGGCTATGTGCCGACCGGTGGCGAAGTAGGGCCGCCCAAGCGCAGCTTCGGCCTCGCCGAGACCGAACTGAATATCACCGCCAATATCGATCATTATTTTCGTGGAGTGGCGATTCTGGCGATTGCGCCCGAGGGCGGCATCGAGGCTGAGGAGGCGTATTTTCAGACGCTAGCGTTGCCGCGGGGCTTCGGACTCAAAGGCGGGCGCTTTTTTTCCGGCATCGGTTACCAGAACGAACAGCACCAGCACGCGTGGGATTTTCAGGACGCGCCGCTGGTGTACAAGGCGTTTCTCGGCAACCAGTTGAAACAGGATGGCGTGCAGCTGAAATGGGTCGCGCCAACGGACCTGCTGGTTGAGTTGGGCGCCGAAATCAGCGCTGGCGACAAGTTCCCCGGGAGCGACCGCAACAAGAACGGCATTGGCGGCAGCGCATTGTTTGCCAATTTCGGCGGCGATATCGGCGCCAGCACCGCCTGGCGAACCGGCCTGTCATATCTCAGCGCGTCGCCGAACTCGCGCGCTTACACCGACACGGACTCATTGGGTGGCGCCGTCAGCAACACGTTTACCGGCAACGCAAAGCTGGTTGGCGTCAATGGTGTGCTGAAGTGGGCGCCCAACGGCAACGCGACCTACCGCAACTTCAAATTGCAGGGCGAGTATTTCCGCCTCAGACAGGATGGTACGCTCACCTATGACGACACTGCGCAGACGACACCGCAGTTCGGTGCGGCTCTGGCCAGCAATTTCAACACCAGCCAGTCGGGATGGTACGCGCAGGCCATATGGCAGTTCTATCCGCAATGGCGCGTCGGCTATCGCCATGACGCGCTGCGCTTCGGCACTGTGAACAACGGCATCGTCAACAACGGCCTCGGGCCGGTTGCCGCGGACGTCCCGGTGCTCGCCAATAACAGCCCGACGCGCAACACTCTCATGCTCGACTGGAACCCGAGCGAGTTCAGCCGTATCCGCCTGCAGTTCGCATCGGATAAATCGCGGTTGGGCATGACCGACAACCAGGTCTTCGTGCAGTACATCTACAGCCTTGGCGCGCACGGCGCGCACAAATTCTGATGTTTGCCTGACATTAAAAGGAATCCAACATGAATAATTTGCTGAAAGCGATCGTGCTCGCCGCTAGCTGGCTGACGGCCCAACCGGCATTCGCTGCACTCAATGTCATGGCGTGTGAACCCGAATGGGGCGCGTTGAGCCGGGAGCTGGGCGGCGACAAGGTGAGCGTCTATGTGGCGACAACCGCGCTGCAGGACCCGCATCATATCGAAGCGCGGCCCAGCCTGATTGCGCGCGCGCGCAGTGCCGACTTGATGGTATGCACCGGCGCCGAGCTCGAGATAGGGTGGGTGCCGTTGCTGCAAACGCAGGCCGGCAACGCGAAGATACAGCGTGGGCAACCCGGATATTTCGAGGCGGCGCCGCAGGTTCTGATGCTGGAAATTCCGGAGCGGCTGGACCGCGCGATGGGCGACGTGCATCCGCAGGGCAATCCGCACGTGCATATGGATCCGCGCAACATCGGTAAAATCGCGACAGCGCTCTCCGAGCGCATGATCCGGCTGGATCCAGGCGAAGCGGAGTATTACAGGGCGCGCGCCAAATCCTTCAGCGAGCGCTGGCAGCAAGCGCTTGCGCGCTGGGAAAAAGAGGCCGCTCCGCTCAGGGGCATGGCGGTCGTCGGCTACCATAAAAATATGACCTACCTGAACGCGTGGCTTGGCATCCGCGAAGTCGCCAGCCTCGAACCCAAACCCGGCTTGCCGCCGACTACTTCGCATATGAGCGAATTGCTCGTGCGCCTTGCCAAGGATCCCGCCAAAGCCGTCGTCCGCTCAGCCTATAACGATCCGCGCGCCGCGGAATGGCTGTCGGGGAACGCCAAAATCCCGGTGGTGACTTTGCCATTTACGGTGGGCGGAACCGACAAGGCAAAAGACCTTTTCAGTTTGTTCGACGATACTCTGGCGCGGCTGTTGGCTGTCGTCAAATGACCGCGCTCGAATTAAGCATCCTGTGGCCTGCATTGATCGCGGGCCTGCTCGTCACCGCGACGCATGTGCCGCTGGGTGCCCAGGTGCTGAGCCGCGGCATCGTGTTCATTGATCTCGCCATCGCGCAAATCGCCGGACTCGGCGTGATCGGGGCGGACTGGCTCGGCTTCGAGCCGCAGGGCTGGGCAGTGCAGGTATCGGCGCTGCTCGCTGCGTTGTCCGGGGCGCTGCTCCTGACGTGGACCGAAAAGCGCTGGCCCGAAGTGCAGGAAGCGATGATAGGCGTCACTTTCATCCTTGCCGCCAGCGGTGCGCTGATCCTGCTGGCAAGCAATCCGCATGGCGCGGAGCACCTCAAGGACCTGCTGGTCGGCCAGATTTTGTGGGTAGATTTTGCGCGCCTGCCGCTGGTGGCGGCGGCCTATGCCGTGATTCTGCTGGCGTGGTTCGCGCTCGGCGAGCGTATGGGACGCACGGGCTTTTATGTGCTGTTCGCGTGCGCCGTCACGGTGTCGGTGCAGTTGGTCGGTCTGTATCTGGTGTTCACGACGCTGATCGTGCCGGCGCTCGCCACGCGGCGAATGACGAAGGGGCGCCTTGCGGCAAGCTATGCGCTCAGCGCGGCGGGCTATGCGCTGGGTCTGCTGGTGTCGGCGCTTACTGATTGGCCGTCGGGTCCTGCCATCGTCTGGGTAATGACGGCGCTGGCGGTGATCGTTTTCGCTTTCACGCCGCGCGCGAGCCGCTACCGCTAATCGGCGGACGAAAAAGTTACTGGCTGGCCGCGGCCGGCGGGGTGGCATTGGGCCGCGCTTCAATATAGAGTGAACCGGTATCAGCTCACGCCGGTAAACGCATGCACGCTCATTCCCACGCCCATCATCATCACGCGCACGATCACCCGTCGCCCGGGGCGCGGTTGGGCCGCGCGTTCGCGATTGGCATCGCGCTGAATCTCGCGTTCGTGGTGGCGGAAGTGATCTGCGGTCTGATGGCCAACTCGCTCGCGCTGGTGGCGGATGCAATGCACAACTTGAGCGATGTCGTCGGCCTCATCCTCGCGTGGGGTGCTTCGGCGCTGGCGCAGCGGCCGCCGTCGGCGCGCTTCACATACGGGTATCGCGGCTCCACCATACTGGCGGCGCTCGGCAATGCGATGTTGCTGCTCGTTGTGACGGGCGGCATCGCGTGGGAGTCCGTGCTGCGGTTCAAAAGTCCCGACGTGCCGAACGGAACCCTGATGATTTGGGTGGCGCTCGCCGGGATACTCGTCAACGGCGGCACGGCGTGGCTTTTCATGGCGGACCGCAAACACGATCTCAACGTGCGCGGCGCGTACCTGCACATGGCAGCGGACGCCGGTGTGTCGCTCGGCGTCGCCATCGCCGGCGCCGGAATAATGTTTACGGGATGGTCGTGGCTTGATCCTGCGGTGAGTCTGTTGATCGTGGCGATCATATTCGCGGGCACTTGGGGACTTTTGCGCGATTCGGTAAAGCTCGCGTTGCACGCGGCGCCTGAAAACGTCAATCCGGCCGAAGTCAGAAACTATCTATGCGGCCTGCCAGGTGTATGTGAAGTGCATGATCTGCATATCTGGGCGATGAGCACTACGGAAACCGCGTTGACGGCACACCTGGTAATGCCTGCCGGCCATCCAGGCGACGATTTTTTTGCCGATGTCGTGCATCACATCGAGCATGAATTCGGCATCGGCCACGTCACCATACAGATCGAAACGGGGACCTCCGCGAATCCTTGTGAGCTGGCGCCCGACCACGTAGTGTGAGATACGACGAATGACCGTCGCGGAAATTTGTCCTACAATGCCCGCCATATGAATCGCCGCATCGTCACGTGGTTGGCAATTTTCGGCATCGCGTTCAACGCGCTGTGGCCGTTGCTGGCGAACGCTGCGCCGGTCGATATCCAGGCGACGATCTGCACGACCAACAAGGCATCGCAGGCCGCGCAACAATCGCCGGCGAAGCAAATCCCTGCCAGCAGTTCCCTGTCGCATTGCCCGTTTTGTCTCGCTGTCAGCGACCACACGCCGGCGCTGACAGCGGCACCCGCAGTCGATTACGCGCGAGTCATTTCCACCTTCGCAGCAGTGCTGGCCGGGACCTCCGGCGGCACGTCATTTACCCATCCTTCCGCCGCTCCCCGCGGGCCGCCGCTTCTTCCCTGACATGAATTAGTCGGGCGGGCCGCTTCGTTCTCGAAGCCGCTCGCGGTCATGCGCACGGGCGTAAGCCGGTGCAAAATAATCAGGGAGAAGGCCGTGCTGGTTTTTACAAGCAGGATTTGCAGTACAAATACGTCTGGATTTTCCGTCGCCCGGTGTGTGCTTACGCTGTTGGGCTTCGCCGCGTCGTTGGCGTGGTCACAGACTCCGCCAAAGGGAACCACGCTGCCGGAAGTTACCGTCACGGCACCCAAAGCAGGCGCCGAGCCGTCGCTGACCCAGCCCGGTATTGAAACCGCCAAATCGCGCCTCGACACGGTGCCGGGCGGCGCGAACGTGGTCGATGCGGATGATTACCGCATGGGCAATGCCACCACGACGGCGGATACGTTTGCCTATTCGCCGGGCGTGTTCGCGCAGTCGCGCATTCCGGGCGCCGAGGAGGCGCGGTTGTCCATCCGCGGATCGGGCATTCAGCGCGCTTTCCACGGCCGCGGCATCAAGGTGTTGCAGGACGGCATTCCGATCAATCATGCCGATGGTGCTTTCGATTTTCAGGCGATCGAGCCGCTGAGCGCTCGGTATATCGAAGTATTCCGCGGCGCGAACGCGTTGCAGTACGGAGCGACAACTCTCGGCGGGGCAATCAATTATTCGTCCTACAGCGGCTATGATGCTCCGCCGTTAGTGTTGCGCGGAGAAATCGGCTCTTACGGGTATTTGCGTGGGCAGGCCGCGGTTGCCGGCGTTAAAGGCGCGACGGACTACCATGTGTCGGCAACGAATTTCGAGCAGAACGGGTTTCAGAACCACTCGAAGCAAAGCAACCAGCGCCTGTTCGCCAACTTCGGCCATCGCCTCACCGACAAGCTGGAGACGCGTTTCTATTTCACGGCGGTGACCTCGGACTCGGAACTGCCCGGCAGCTTGACTAAAGGCCAGTTGCTCGCCGATCCGCGTCAGGCCAATCCTGCCAATATCACCGGCAATCAGCATCGCGATTTCAGTTTTTACCGGGCCGCTAACCGCACGACCTATGCGTGGGGTGAGCAGCGCATCGAGGCAAGCGTGTTCTATGCCTACAAGGCGTTGTGGCATCCAATTTTTCAGGTGCTCGACATTCAGTCGAAGGACTATGGCTTCGGACTGAAATATGTCAACGAAGGAAAACTTGCCGGGCGCCGGAATATATTTACCGTCGGGCTGAATCCCGCCCAGTTGAGGCAGAGCGACGACCGGTTTGCCAACGTCAGCGGTGTTCCGGGCGCGCGTACGGCGAAAAGCGTGCAGACCGCCACCACCCTGGATATTTACGCGGAGAACCAGCATTACGTGACCGAAAAAACCGCGCTCGTTCTCGGTGTGCAGGCAACGCGCGCGTCACGCAAATTTTTCGACGAATTCCTGGCCGATGGCAACAACAGTTTCGACGTTCGCTACAACCGCGTCAGTCCCAAGGCCGGAGCACGCTACGAGTTCACGCCGGCCGTTCAGATATTCGCCAACGTCAGCGGAAGCTTCGAGCCGCCGAGTTTCGGCGAACTCGCGGGCGGGCCGACGGTGACGCCGGTCAGCGCGCAATCCGGTAACACAGTCGAGATAGGCAGTCGTGGCGCGCTGACCAATCTGCAATGGGATGCGGTTTTTTATCATGCGAGGGTGTCGAACGAGTTGCTGTCCCTGAATTCGGCGACCGGCGCGCCCCTGGGTACCGTGAACGCGCCGAATACCATGCATCGCGGACTTGAGCTTGGCGGCACCTGGACGTTTGCGCGCAATTTCCATCTGCGCGGCGCTTACCTGTGGAACGACTTCCGTTTCGAAGGCCACCCGGTATACGGTGACAATGTGCTTCCCGGAATCCCGAAGCATTTTCTGCGCTCGGAGCTGGTCTATCGCATGCCCAACGGTTTCTTCGCAGGCCCGAACATCGAGTGGTCGCCGCAAAGCTATCCGGTTGACATGGCCAACTCGCTGTTCGCGGATGCTTACGCGGTCGCCGGGTTCCGGTTTGGACAGCAGATCAAGAAAGGCCTGTCCTGGTTCGTCGACGGCAGAAATCTCGCGAACCGCGCGTATGCGGCCACTACCGGCGTGATCGCCGACGCGCGGGGCATAAATCCGGCCGCTTTCAATCCAGGCCTCGGGCGCAGCGTTTTTGCGGGAATAGAGTGGAAACAGTAAGCGCGGTTGCAACGCCACGCGAGCGGCGCTTGCTGCCGGCGTTGCTGCGGTGGCACGGGCGTGTCGGCGTGGTCGCGTGCGTGGGCGTGCTGATGTGGGCGCTGTCGGGGGTGCTGCATCCGGTGATGTCGCGGATGCAGCCGCGCGCCGTGACTTTCGCGCTGCCGTCCCAGGTGCTTGATCTGCGCAACGCACCGCCGCTTGCGCAGGTATTGCAGAAGTTCGGCGTTACACGGATTGACTGGTTCCGGGTAGTGGCGTTGCCTGAAGGCCAGTACTATCAGGTGGCTTTGCCCGGCCAGTCCGAATTGGCTTATTTCACGTTTACCGATGGCCAGCGCGCGCCGGATATGGATCGCACGTATGCCGAATACCTCCCCCGTCACTATCTGGGTGATCAGCAGTCCGTGATTGCAGAAACCCGGCGGGTAAGTGGATTTGACAGCGAGTACAGCTACATCAACCGTTTTCTGCCGGCCTATCGAGTGGCGTTTACGCGCGATGACGCCATGCGGGTATACGTCGATACGGCGACGTCCCGTCTGGGTACCTTGGTCGACCGGCCCAAATCCTGGTTTGGTGCGTACTTTCAGTCCTTGCACACGTGGTCATTTCTTGACGGCGCGCCGCGTGTGCGAGCGGTGTTGATGTCCTTATTGTTGTTGGCCGCATTTCTGACCGCGATGATGGGGATCTGGATCTATGGATTTCGCTTTGCGTCGCTCGCCAAGCCTGCCGGGCTGCGCCGCATCCATCGCACCGGCGCAATTCTGGTTTCGATTACGACGCTGACGTTCACGTTCAGCGGCGCTTACCACGTGTTGCAGGGGGTGCAGCCACCGATGGCGTCGCCGGGATTGCGTGCGGGAGGTTTTGACGCGACGGAATTCAAGGTGCCGTTGACGGCGGTGGCTGCCAGTCTGCCCACCGGTGTCGCAGTTCGCGCGATCGCGCCCGCGCATATCGATGGCCGGACGTACTACCGCATCGAAATCATGCCGCCGATGCTCGCAAACAACGACGGACATCATGCGCCACCGTTGCCCGGCGCCTCGACTATCGCGCTACCGCCGATACTGATAGACGCCGCGGATGGACGCATACTCAAGGACGGCGAAGCACGCTATGCGCGCAGCCTGGCGCTGGCGTTCAGTGGCCTGAGCGATAGTGCGATTCGCGCAACCGGCGTGATATCGAAGTTCGAAAGCGAATACGGTTTCGTTTTCAAGCGGCTGCCGGTCTCGCGTATTGAATTTGCAGCGCCGGGGCGGCCGCGCTATTACGTGGACACTTCGTTTGGCGTGCTCGCGGCGCGCATCGACGATAGCGACGCTCGTGAGGGTTGGTCGTTCGCCTACTTGCACAAATTCGAATGGCTGGCGGGTTTTGGCACACTGACACGCGACGGGATTGCAATGGCGTTTGCGCTGGGCAACGCGCTGGTGGCGATTGCCGGATGCGTGTTATTCATGCGCCGGCGGCGTGGTGCCGGTAGCGGCACCCGCGACGGCTAGCGGACTAGCGGGTAAGCACCATCGGCTTGATGCCGAGCGCCTGGCTGATGCGGTCGGCAGCGGCACGCGCGTCGGTCTGGTTGTCGTACGGACCGGCGTGTACCCGGTAGAGGCCGTCTTTCCGGTAAACGTGCAGTGCGGGCGCCAGCCAGTCGATTTGCCCGCGCAGCCGCGCCAGATAATTGTCCGCGTTGTCCTGCGAACCAAATGCCGCAAGCTGCAAGAACAGTCCTTTTTGTTCGGCGGTCACGGCAACCACCGGAGCAGCTTCCGGTTTGGCCGGCGGCGTAACTGCCGGTTCTGCGGCCGGCAATGGCGTGGCGATCGTCGGTGCGGTCTGCGGCAACGGCGTAGCGGTCGCAGCGGGTAGCGGCGCTGCTGGTGCTACGGGGACCGGCGCGGTGACGACAGCAGGCGCGGCCGGTGCGGCGGCGCCGGGGATGATGGTTTCCACTTCGACCATCGCTTTACCGCCGCCAAGCACGCCGAGCTTGTAGGCCGCGGTGTATGAAAGATCGACCAGGCGGTCAGAATGAAACGGCCCGCGGTCGTTGATGCGCACGACAATCGATTTGTTGTTGGCGAGATTGGTCACGCGCGCATAACTCGGAATCGGCAACACGGTATGCGCCGCGGTCATGCCGTACATGTCGTAGATTTCGCCGGAGGAGGTTTTCTGGTCGTGATAACGCCGCCCATACCAACTGGCAATGCCGCGTTCCTTGTATGGGGCGAGCCGCGTCATCGGCGTATAAGTTTGTCCCATCACCGTGTACGGCCGCATGTTGGCGGGACGCAGCGCCTCCACGCGCGGCACCGCGTCCGGGATCTGGTCGATATTGGCAGGCGGATTTTCGCCGGGCCCGTCGTTCAGATAGTAACCGCCGCCCTTCGGGGTGGCAGGCCGCGTCTGCGTCGGCGAAGTCGCCTGAACAGGCGTGCCGTCGGGCGCGCGTGCGGCGGGCGCCGATGGTTGATCGCGCGTGCTTACGCCGGCACAGCCGGCGAGCGCAATTGCGGCGCATGCCGCTATTGCACGGATAGACGATAGACGATAGACGATAGACGCAAACCCTCGCGGAGTTGTTCCGTCTATCGTCTCTCGCCAAGCGTCTCTCTTGATCATGATTGCACCAGTTTCTTATGCGTTTCTATGCTCATCAGTATGCCGAGGCCCAGGCAGATGGTGACCAATGACGTGCCGCCATAACTTATCAGCGGCAGCGGCACACCCACCACCGGCAGGATGCCGCTCACCATGCCCATGTTGACGAATGCGTAGGTGAAAAAGGTCAGCGTGATGGCGCCACCGAAAAGGCGCGTGAACAAGGTCGCGGCATTGGCGGTGATGACCACGCCGCGGCCGATCACCAGCAGAAACAAAAAGAGCAGCACCATATTGCCGAGCAGGCCCCATTCCTCCGAATAGACGGCGAAAATGAAATCGGTGGTGCGCTCGGGAATGAAGTCGAGATGGGTTTGCGTGCCCTGCAGCCAGCCTTTGCCGATGATGCCGCCGGAGCCGACCGCGATCGTCGACTGTATGGTGTGGTAGCCGGCGCCCAGGGGATCCTGCGTCGGATCGATCAGGGTCAGAATGCGCTGGCGCTGGTAGTCGTGCATCATGCCCCATACGAAAGGCATGCACGCGGCCCCCGCGATCGCGAGCCCGCCGATGATGCGCCATGACAATCCGGCGAGAAACAGCACGTAGCCGCCGGCGGCGGTAATCAGCAGTGCGGTGCCCAGATCGGGCTGGCGCACGATCAATCCGATCGGCACGAGCAACAGCGCCACCGCGACGATGTAGTTCTTCAATTTGAGCGTCGCTTCGTATCGGTCGAAGTACCAGGCCAGCATCAGCGGCACCGCGATTTTCATGAGTTCCGACGGCTGGATGCGCGTGACGCCGATGTAGAGCCAGCGCCGCGCGCCGTTGACGATGTCGCCGAACAGCGCGACGCATACCAGCAACAGCACGCCCAGCACATAGAGCGGCAATGCAATGCGCATCAGGTAATGCGGCGGGATATGGGCAAATACATAGAGCACGCCCAGGGCCACCACGATGTTGGCAAGCTGGCTCGATACGCGCGCAGCGCTCTGGTTGGAACCGCTGAATATCGTGATCAGTCCGACCGCCATCAGCAGCAACAGCGCGATCAGCAACTGGCTGTCGATGTGTGCGGTCAGGGCCCGCGTGATGCGCCTAATCCCGGGTGTCATTGGGGTCGTCCTTGCCGGGTTTCAACGGAATCGGCTGCTTGCCGAGCAGGTAGTAGTCGAACACCGCGCGCGCGATGGGTGCTGCTGCGCGCGCGCCGAAACCGGCGTTTTCAACCAGCACGGCGACCGCAATCTTCGGCTTGTCGGCTGGCGCGTAGGCGATGAACAGCGCGTGATCGCGATGTCTTTCGGCGACCCGGCTCTCCACATACTTCTCGCCCTGCTTGATGGCAATCACCTGTGCGGTGCCGGTCTTGCCGGCGCTGGTGTACGGCGCCCCCGCGAAGGCGCGCGCCCCGGTGCCCTCCTTGTTGACGCCGATCAGCGCATCCTTGACGACCTGCAGATGTTCGGGTTTGACGTCCACCGTGCGCAGCGGCTGCGGCTCGACCACCGAGCGGTTGCGCGTCACGATGTTTTCCACGTAGTTGACGATGTGCGGCCGGAACATCACGCCGTCGTTGGCGATGGTCGCCATGGCCTGCGCGAGCTGCAGTGGGGTGTAAGTGTTGTAGCCCTGGCCGATGCCCACGCTGATGGTTTCGCCCGCGTACCATTTTTGCCGGAACCGCTTCATTTTCCATTCCTGCGATGGCAGGATGCCCGCCGACTCGCCCGTGATGTCGATACCGGTGCGGCTGCCGAAGCCGAACTGTTTCATGAACATCGATATGTTGTCGATGCCGAGGTCGTTGGCCAGCATGTAGTAATAGGTATCGCACGAAACGACGATCGACTTGTACATATCGACCATGCCGTGCCCGCCGACCTTGTCGTCGCGGAAAAAATGTCCACCGAAGTTGTAGCCGCCCGGATCGCTGATCACCTGCTCGGGCCGCCGCTTGCCGTACGTCAGCGCCGCGAGCGCCATGAATGGTTTGAAGGTGGAACCCGGCGGATAGGTGCCGGCGAGCGCGCGGTTGACCATTGGGCGGTCGATTGACTCGTTGAGTTCTTTCCAGTTCTTCGGATCGATGCCGTCGACGAACAGATTGGGATCGAACCCGGGCTTGGAGACGAAAGCGAGCACGCCGCCGGTGGCGGGATCGATGGCGACGAGCGCTCCGCGGTTGTCGCCGAAAGCGCGGTAGACCACTTCCTGCAGCTTGGCGTCGAGATTAAGCGCGAGATTGTTGCCGGACACCGGCGCCGAGCGCGACAGCGTGCGCACGGCGCGGCCGGCGGCGTCGACTTCGACTTCTTCCACGCCGGTGGTGCCGTGCAGGTGCGTCTCGTAGCTTTGCTCGAGCCCGACCTTGCCGATGTAATCGGTGCCGCGGTAATTGGCGTCGAGGCCGTCGGCCGCGAGCTGCTCGATCTCGCGCGGGTTGATGCGTCCGATGTGGCCGACCACGTGCGAGAACAGCGCGGCCTGCGGATACTGGCGGAAGAGACGCGCGTTGATTTCGACGCCGGGAAAGCGATAGCGGTTGGCGGCGAAGCGCGCGATCTCCTCGTCGGAGAGGCGGGTGCGTATCGGCAGGCTCTCGAAGCTTTTGCTTTCCTCGATCAGTTTGCGGAAGCGGCGCCGGTCCTTGGGCGTGATTTCGATCACCGTTGCCAGATCATCGATCAGCGCGTCGATGTCCTCGACCTTGTGCGGCGTAATCTCGAGCGTGTAGGCAGAATAGTTGTTGGCGAGCAACACGCCATTGCGGTCGACGATGATGCCGCGGTTGGGCACGATGGGCACGATCGAGATGCGGTTGGCTTCGGCAAGCGTGCTGTAATGATCGTGCTGCACCACCTGCAGGTAAAAGAAGCGCACGAACAGCAGGAAAAACATGCACAGCACGAACCCGGAGGCGATCGCCAGCCGCAGGCGGAAGTGGTAGATCTCGAGCCGTGAATTCCTGAGCTCGACGCCCGGGTTGATGGTCAGTTCAGACACGGTCGGGGTCGGGCGCCGGCCGCTGCGGCAATTTGAACAGGAAAGTCAGCGCCGGCCACAGCGCCGCCGCGGCCAGGCCGCCGATGAAATAGCTGATGCCGGGAAACGCGGTGCCAGCCAGCATGCGCACGGCGAGCACCATCAGGTCGTTCAGCACCAGCAGCACCAGCACGTGCAGCACCTGGTCGCGCATCGTGAACATCAGCACGCGGCGGTGCAGCACGATGCCGCCAAACGCGAGCACCGAGTAGGCGAGCGCATGCTGACCGAACAGGCTGCCTTCGGCGACGTCCATCACGAGACCGAGCAGCCAGGCCGAGGTGAAGCCGACCTTGCGCGGCTGCTGTATGCACCAGTACAGCACTACCAGCGCGACAAAATCCGGTTTGATGGCGAGCCACCAGCCCGACCATGGCAGCAGGTTGATCAGCAGCGCCGCGATAAAAGTAAAAATGATGAAAGCCGCCCGCACCGGCAGCAGAATCTCGTGCGGAGCGATATCGCGCGCCTGCATCAGCTGCCCCTCCGCGATTTTTTCGCGCGCACCGGTTTAGCTTCGTCGGCGGGCCGCTCGGGCGCCTTGTTTTCCCAGTTCAGCACCAGCACCTGGCTGTGGCTGGTGGCGCCCGCGAGCGGTTTGCATGTAATGCGCGCGAACAGGTACGCCGCGTTGCGCTCGACGTTGGATACCTCGGCCACCGGCAGTCCCGGCGGGTAGACGCCGTCGATGCCGGAGGTCACGAGCTGGTCGCCGTTCTGAAAATCCGCGTTAAGCGGGATGAACTTCAGTTCGAGCTGGCCATCGTTGCCGGTGCCGCCGAGCACGGCGCGCAGCCCGTTGCGCAGGCTTTGCACCGGCACCGCCTGCTCCTTGTCGGTGATCAGGGTGACGTCCGCCAGCCACGGATAGATGCGCGTGACCTGGCCGATGACGCCGATCTGGTCGATGACCGGTTGCCCGGCTTTGATGCCGTGCTGCTGGCCGCGGTCGATGACGATTTTGCGCGTGAACGGATCGCGTCCGGCGTAGAGCACTTCGGCGAACACGGTGCTCTCGGGAAAACGCTGGCGCGCCGCCAGCAAATCGCGCAAGTGGGCGTTTTCGGCCGCGAGTGCAGCGTACTTTCTGAGCATTGCGGCGTCGCTCAGGCTCTGCGCGGCAAGCTTGGCGTTTTCCGTGCGCAGCGCGTTCTGCGTGACGAAGAACTCGCCCACGCCGTCGAGCGCCGCGCGCGGCGCTCCCGCCAGGCGCTGCAACGGGTAGATGAGGACAGACACTGCCTTGCGGATGCCTTCGAGGTAGCCGTAGCGCGCATCCGAAATCAACAGCGCGATCGACAGCAGGGAACACAGCAGCAAGCGGACGAAGGGGGTGGGGCCGCGCTTGAAAAATGGCGGCGGAGAATGTTCCATCAGCCGTGAAGCGAGAGGTGATAGGCGAGAGGCGGTTCAAGGCGGCGGATTTTCGCCTTACGCCTCACCCCTCACTCCGCTCAGTCATCAGTGAAGATGCTGCCGAGTTTTTCCATTTTCTCGAGCGCCATGCCGGAGCCGCGCACGACGCAGGTCAGCGGGTCTTCGGCGACGATCACCGGCAGGCCGGTTTCTTCCATCAGCAGACGGTCGATATCGCGCAAGAGCGCGCCGCCGCCGGTCAGCACAATGCCTTTATCCGCGATGTCCGCCGCGAGTTCGGGCGGCGTTTGTTCGAGCGCTGATTTGACCGCGCTGACGATGCTGTTCAACGGTTCGGTCAGGGCTTCGAGAATTTCATTGGAGGAAATGGTGAAACTGCGCGGGATGCCTTCGGCGAGGTTGCGGCCTTTGACTTCTTTTTCGCGCACCTCGGAGCCGGGAAAGGCCGAGCCGATTTCTTTCTTGATCTGCTCCGCGGTCGTTTCGCCGATCAGCATGCCGTAATTGCGGCGGATGTAATTGATGATGGCTTCGTCGAACTTGTCGCCGCCGACGCGCACCGAGCCTTTGTACACGAGACCGCCCAGCGAAATCACGCCGACTTCCGTGGTGCCGCCACCGACGTCGACGACCATCGAGCCGGTGGCTTCGCTAACCGGCAGACCGGCGCCAATCGCCGCGGCCATCGGTTCTTCGATCAGGTACACGCGCGAAGCGCCGGCGCCGATCGCGGATTCGCGTATCGCGCGTTTTTCGACCTGCGTCGAGCCGCACGGCACGCAAATGATGATGCGCGGGCTTGGCGAGAACAGGCGCGAGTCGTGCACTTTTTTGATGAAGTGCTTCAGCATCTGCTCGGTCACCGTGAAGTCGGCGATGACGCCGTCTTTCATCGGGCGTATCGCCGTGATGTTGCCGGGTGTTCTGCCCAGCATTTGTTTCGCCGCGAGGCCGACTTCCTGGATGACTTTCTTGCCGTTGGGGCCGCCTTCCTGGCGGATCGCCACCACCGACGGCTCGTCGAGCACGATGCCCTTGCCGCGCACGTAGATCAGGGTGTTGGCCGTGCCGAGGTCGATGGCGAGGTCGTTGTTGAAGTAGCCGCTTAAAAAACCGAACATAACTGGTTCCGAAGAAAGGAAAAAAACGCTCTAAATTAGCGTTGTATAATACCTGATTACAAATAATTCTTTAAGTGAAAAAACGCGCGGACCATGGCCCTCACGCTGGACGATGTACAACGCATCGCGCAACTCGCCCGCATCGACATCGGTGCCGACGAGGCGGGCGAGCTCCTGAACCGCATGACCGGTATTTTCGGGTTGATCGAAGAGATGCAGGCGGTCGATACGGAAGGCGTCGAACCGATGTCGCACGCGCAGGACCTCATGCTGCGCCTGCGCGAAGATGTCGTGACCGAGGCCGACCAGCACGCGTTGTTTCAATCGATCGCGCCGCAAGTCGAGGCTGGCCTTTACCTGGTTCCCAAGGTCATTGAGTGAGGCGGGAGGGGTGAGGAGTCAGGGGAGGGCGCTGCCGCGCCCGCGACACTTCTACCTCCCTCCTCCCCCCTTCCCACGCACATTTCCATGCTAAACCTCACGCTCAAACAACTCGCCGCCGAGCTTGCCGCCAAGCGCGTGTCCAGCGTCGAGGTAACAGAGTTTTTTCTCAAGCGAATCAATGGGCTGGGGAAAACGGTCAACGCGTTCATCAGCCTCGACGAAGGGCGCAGCCTGGCTGCTGCGCGGGCGGCTGACGGGTTGATTGCACAAGGCAAAGCGCAACCTCTGACCGGCATTCCGTTCGCCCACAAGGACATCTTCTGCACCAAGGGCTGGCTCACCACCTGCGGGTCGAAAATGCTGTCCAACTTCGTCGCCCCCTACGATGCGCACGCCATCGAACTGTTCAATCGCGCGGGCGCGGTAATCGCCGGCAAGACCAATATGGACGAGTTTGCGATGGGCTCGTCGAACGAGACTTCGTACTACGGGCCAGTCAGGAATCCGTGGAACGCGGCCGCTGTGCCCGGCGGCAGTTCGGGCGGTTCGGCGGCAGCGGTCGCCGCGCGCCTGGTGCCGGCGGCAACGGGAACCGACACCGGCGGTTCAATCCG
>CANJHY010000007.1:0-49707 GCA_947474275.1 Betaproteobacteria bacterium | reverse complement strand
GAGGGGTCCACTGCGGAAATTACCAGCATGCTCCAGCGCATGCGCGAACTGGCTATTCAGTCGGTCAACGATACGAATTCCGATGATCAGCGCGGACTTCTGGATGGAGAGTTTCAGCAACTGAAGCAGCAGATCGAGCAAGTCTCCCAAAACACTCAATGGAACGGTTTTGCGATTCTGGATGGCTCGTGCGGAACGAGCGGGGTGCTTTCATTTCAGGTCGGCTCGGGTGCAGGGCAGACCCTCGCTATAGAACTCGGTGATTTCAGCGCGGCGGGCGGTATTGTGGACGCAGTAACCAGTGATTTTGAGGATGCAACCCCAACAATTACAATTGCAAGCGCAGATGATGCGACGGCGTCGCTTGGCTTCCTTGATTCAGCCATGACTGCGCTCAATGCGAAGCGCGCGAACATGGGGGCTGTCATGAACCGCTTGCAGCACGTGATCGACAACCTGATCAATGTGTCTTCCAATACCACCCAGTCCCGCAGCACGATCGAGGACGCGGACTATGCGAAGGTGTCGTCTTCCCTGGCGCGTGCACAGATTATTCAGCAGGCTGCCACCGCGGTTCTGGCCCAGGCGAATACCAGCCAGCAGACCGTCCTGAAGTTGCTGCAGTAATTGCGTGCCATTTTTTTTCTGCAGACGGCCCGCTTGAAGGCTGCGCGTGTTTCGCCAGAACTTGCTATCCATTAAAGCGCCCGGCGCGGCGGCGCAGGATGGACCCCTGCCAAACTGTCGCGATTGCCGGCACTTTGGCATCAGTTGGCGCGCTGAAGCGCCCTATCTTTGCCGGTTAATGGGATTCCGCAGTCGCAACCTGCCTTCGGTGGAGGTGCGCAAGGCGGACGGCCGGCCTTGTCGCGGCTTTAGCCCGAAACCCGCCCCCACGGTTGCGACCGGGTGATGGCGGCGGGGCGATTCACCGTTGCCCCCGTTCTGAGTGCAGTTGCATGGCGCATACCCGAGAATTTTCCGGTATCCGCCACCGTCAAAAATCACACACTTTTGCATTTTTCGTCTAGATAAAATATTGACGCATAAATGTTAAATTCATGATTAATATCGCAAATAAAGACTGGCACGGTGTTTGCTACCAGATTAACCATTGCGTAAACAACAATGAGTCTTTGGAAATAAACATGACAGCTGTCCGCGACGTCTTATGGTTGGATCCGGTCGAGAAAATCGATGCTTCTGCGCGCGCCCAAATGCGGGTGGCCGGACTTAACGTGGTGGTGGTCAATACGCTGGAAGAGCTCACTACGATGCTCGGCCGCGTTGATCTGGTGGTGGTTCGCCTGGTGGACGATACCAGCCTGCTGGCAGAGGTACGCGGGCTGGCCGGGGAGTCGATGGTCGATCTGCCGGTGGTCTGCCGGGTTGGCCGCGGCAATCTCGAGCTGGCGGTTGCCGCCATGCGCGATGGCGCGAAACATGTGGTTGCTGCGGACGACTGGAGTGCCGCGGTTTGGGAGAAGCTGGCGTCGCAGACTGCGCCGAGCAAGCCGGAGCCACAAACGTATGTGTTTGCGGACCCCGCCAGCCAGAAGCTGCTTATTCTGGCGCAGCGCGTCGCGCAAGCCGAAGTGACGACTTTGCTGACCGGGCCGACCGGAGCGGGCAAGGAAGTTGTTGCTCGAATATTGCACGAAGCGTCACCGCGCCGCGCTGGCCCGTTCGTTGGATTGAATTGCGCTGCAATGCCGGAAAGCATGATCGAAGACATGCTGTTCGGCCATGAAAAAGGGGCTTTTACCGGCGCCCTGAAAGATTATTCAGGCGTGTTTGAACAGGCGAAGGGCGGCACGTTGTTTCTGGACGAGATCGGCGAAATGCCGATCCGGCTGCAGGCCAAGCTGTTGCGCGTGTTGCAGGAGCGGCAAATCACGCGGCTCGGGGCGCAGGCGCCGCTCAATGTCGACGTGCGCCTGGTGGCGGCTACCAACTGTGACTTGAAGGCGGCCATCGAGTCTCGCGATTTTCGCGAAGATCTGTATTTCCGCATCAGCACGTTTCGGTTGCGCTTGCCCTGCCTCGCCGAGCGTCCGCTCGATATCATGCCGCTGGCCCACCTCATGCTCGACACGCATGGTGCCGGGCGGCGGCCGTGGCAGATTGCGCCTGATGCGGAGGCGCTGCTGCTGGCGCATGCGTGGCCGGGTAACGTGCGTGAATTATCCAACGTGATGCAACGCGCGCTGGTGTTGAGCAATACATCGCTGATCACCGCAACGCATCTGATTTTCGATGAATTCAGCGTCAGCGAAGGCAGGGCTGCAGAGGCGGTGAAGGTTGCCGTTGCTGTCACCAGCGCGCCGGCGGTTAATGCTGCCGCGCCGTTCGCGGGAGGGCGCGCAGATCTGGATTCAGCAGTGCGCGTCAGTGAACATCGCGCCATTGTCTCGGCACTGCGCGCATCACCGAGCCGGAATGAAGCGGCGCGTGTTTTGGGCATCAGCCCGCGCACGCTTCGTTACAAGCTGGCACAACTTAAAGGCCATGGCTTTACACTTGCCATGGCAGAAGCGGGGTAAAAAAATGATCGATAAAGTGAATTCTGCCGCAGTCCAATCGATGCTTTCCCAGATCCGGACTTTTGAGGCGCGTGCGAAGAGCCAGCCTGACCCGGTCGGGATGGATGGAGCGGTCGATAAGCCGTCGTTCGGGGAATTCATCAAAGGGGCGATGAATTCGGTCAATGACCTGCAAAGTAAATCGAAACAAATGACCACTGCTTATGAGCAGGGGGACGACGTGCAGCTAACTGACGTGGTGCTTTCGATGCAGAAAGCATCAATCGCGTTTGAGGCGACCTTGCAGATTCGTAACAAGGTCATCAAGGCGTACGAAGACATCAAGAACATGCCGGTTTAATTCGAAAAGAGTAACTGTCAATGGCTATCAGTACAGCAAGCGCACTTTCCGTTCCGACCGAACAGAACGCCATGGCGGCGGGCGTCGGCGGCGGTAACGCGGTGATGGGGAACGCCCTGCGTGTCGTTAATCCGGCGGGTGCTTTGACGGCGGTCAGTGTGACCAGCACTCTGCAGGATGTTTTTCTGCAGCCGACGGTGCGCAAGGCGATGCCCGGGATCATAGTCCTTCTGGCGCTGGTCTTGCTTGGCAGTATCTATGGGTGGGTGCAGGAAACGCCTTACCGGCCGATTTTTCCGGGCATGGTGGAGAGTGATCAGCAGGCCGCGTTTGAGAATTTGAAGGCGGCGAATTTCAATCCGCGTCTCGATCCCACGACCGGCAATTTGAGTGTGCCGCTGACGCGCTTTCACGAAGCGCGGATCCTGCTGGCCTCGCAGGGGTTGCCGCGCAACCAGAGTCGCGGCGTGCTCGATACTTTGAAAGACCAGACAGCGATGACCACCAGCCAGTTTATGGAGCAGGCCCGCTATACGGCCGCCATCGAACAGGAGCTGGCGAAAAGCATTGCACAGATCGGTACCATCCAGGGGGTGCGCGTGCATCTCGCGCAGACCAAGCAAAGCGCATTTTTGCGCGATCGCGTGCCGACCAAAGCCTCGGTGGTGGTAACGCCTTTCGGCGGGCGAACCATCGGTGCAGGCCAGGTGCAGGCGATCGTGCATCTGGTTGCATCGAGTGTGCCGTATCTGGCGCCTGAAGATGTTTCGGTCGTTGATAACCTCGGCAATCTGCTCACCAAGTCGGTGGGCGATACGGCAATGGGACTGACATCAGTGCAGTTGCAGATCAAACAGCAAACTGAAGACAATTATCGCAGTCGCATCGTGCAGTTGCTCGAACCAATATTGGGTGAGGGCAACGTCAGGGCACAGGTTGATCTGACAATGAACTTTTCCCAGGTCGAGGTCACTTCCGAAGACTTTGACACCGGTCGGCAGGGACCGAAGACGCGGTCGGAAAATCTGTCGGAAGAGCGCGCCAGTAAGCAGGATGCGGCGGGCGTTCCCGGAGCGCTATCGAACAGTGCGCCGGCCAAGTCCGAGGAGAAAAAAGAAAACACTCCGACGGATGAAAAAACCGGCACTTCATCCAACGCGACATTGAATTCAAAAACGACGCGCAACTACGAAATCGACAAGGTTGTTCGCCATGTTAAGTCGCCAATGGGTGGAATTGAGCGCGTCACGGTGGCTGTAGTCATCAAGGAACGCGAGGCTGTGGCCAAGCCCAAGGATGCCGCAGCGCCCGCCGCACCCGCAGCAGCGCCCGCGCCGGCCGAGCCCGCCGGTTTCACGCCGGAGGAACTGGAGCGGTTTAATGCCGTTATAAAAGGCGTGGTCGGTTTTAAAGAAGATCGTGGCGACGTGGTAAATATCCTGCCGGCGAAATTCGAGCCGGTGCCCAAATCCAATATTGAAGTAGCCTGGTATGAAAATGACATGGCAGCCAATATTGTCAAGGTGGCGCTGGCGGCACTCATTTTGATCGTTGTTCTGCTGACGGTGGTGCGGCCGGTGGTCAAATCTTACTTGACGCCGGCTGGCGCTGGCGGTCTGCTGCTGGCCGGGCCGGATGGTGTGGCCGGGATGCTGGCGGACGATGGCACAGGCAAGAAGGGCGAGGACGGCTTGGTGATGAATGAAGGCGAATCGATGGAAGGATTCCGCGACCGGTTGAAGAAATCTGCCGCGCCGAAAAAATCCTCTATCTCGGCAGATATGCTGGACACGGCCAACACCTATGACGACAAGGTCGCCTTGATCAGGCTGTTGGTGGCCGAGGATTCGGGCCGCGTTGCCAACGTGTTGAAATCCATGATTCGAGTAAATTAATAATTCGCATCGATAGGCCTGCATAATGGGGATGCGCGCCGGAATATTTTATTGGGCACGAGGGTGGCTGCAGGGCGGCAATCAGAGCGTGCGGCGGTTGCTTGATAAAACTTATTCACGGTTTATTTGGTAAATAGCGGTTTAGAAGGTATACGGATCAACGCCATGGCTGAGTCAAAAACAAAAGACGCCGCAGGACCAGCGCCGGATAGTGCGCACGCCGGCACGCACGAAGACGCGCAAGCGAATCAAAAACTTCGCGATGAAATGGAGCGGCTGACAAACATCCAGCGTGCTGCGGTGCTCATGCTGTTGCTTGGCGAGCAGGAGGCGGCAAAAATCATCAGTTATCTTGACCCGAAAGAAGTGCAGCCGCTGGGGGCCGCAATGGTTTCGGTGGCGGATCTTTCGCAGGAAGCCATCAGCGCAGTGCTTGACGAGTTTCTTTCCACCATCAAAAAGCAGACCAACCTGGGGTTGGGCGTGACCGATTACGTCGAAACGGTGCTGAAGCGGGCGCTGGGCGAAGATAAAGCCGCCTCGGTATTGGGCCGTATCCTGCCGGGGAATTCCAGCAAGGGGCTGGAAATTCTGCGCTGGATGGATGCGCGCTCGATCGCCGACATGATCCGCTCCGAACATCCGCAGGTGGTGGCAATTATTCTTTCAGTCCTCGATTCGGATGTGGCTGCTGATGTGCTGAATTTTCTGCCCGCCGAGGCGCGCCCGGAAATCGTGGAGCGCGTGGCGACGCTTGATACAGTGCCGCCATCGGCGATGCTGGAGCTTGAGAACATCATGAAGAAGCAGTTTTCCTCGACTTCGTCGAGTGGCTCATCGAGTTTCGGCGGGGTCAAGGCGGCGGCGAAGATTCTCAACTTTACGAAGACCTCGCCATTGGCGGGAATCATGAACAGCGTCACGCAGTCGGATCCGGATCTTGCGCAGAAGATTCAGGACAACATGTTTACATTTGATAATCTGGCGGGTTGTGACAACCGCAGCATCCAGGTGCTCATGCGGGGCGTTGAGCCCGATCTGTTGATGGTCGGCTTGAAGGGCGCTGACGAGGCCGTAAAAGACAAATTCTTCGACAATATGTCATCGCGTGCACGCTCGATGTTCATCGATGATATGGAGGCCAAGGGGCCGATGCGGCTGGCCGATGTGGAAGAGGCGCAAAAGCAGATCATGCGGATTGCGCGGAAGCTCTCGGATACGGGCGAAATGGTTCTTGCAGGCGGCGGGGATGATTTCGTTTAAACCAATCTGGAATGAACGCGCTGCAGATGGGCGCGATGATGGCGGTGATGCACGTCCGAAAGTCGCGGCATTGGTTGATTTTAAGCCGCTGTGGCGCGACGACCAGGTGTCCCGCAAGTTTGTGGCGGCGGCGGGCGGTATGCCGCTTGCGCGAAATGAGGTCAGCGCGGTCGACAGCGGGCTGGTGGCTGAAAAATCTGCCGCGGGGCAGCTCGCGGCATCAGCTTCGCCAGAACCTGCAATAGCGTCTGTTGCCGCAGAGCATTTACCCGAGAACGCGGTGGCGACCTCGCAGCTGCTTACCCGCGAGGAGCATGAGCGCCTGCTGGCGCTCGCGCGCGAGGAGGGTGTCGAGGCGGGTAAAGCGCAGGGGCGCGCCGAGGTCGGCAAAATACTCGCCATCGAAAAGAAAAAAATCAGCGAGTTTCTGCTGGCCTTCGAACAAGCGTTTGGCGAGCCGGGTCAGTTTATCTTTCCGTTGAAGAAGCTGGCGCTGCACCTGGCTAAAGAAATTGTCCGCGGCGAATTGCAAACCTCGGGTGCCGCGATTACACGGCTGGTCGATCACTGTATTGCCCGCGCCGGCAAATCAAAGCTCGTTTCGGTCCATCTCAATGCGCAGGATCTCGATTGGTTTACGGCGTTGCGGGACGATGTCGAGGGCGGACCACAGGCAGTGGCAGACGAGAGTCTCGCCAGCGGCAGCGTCAAGGTGCTGCTCGATGATGGTTGGATCGAAGATCTGATCGAACAACGATTTACGGATATCAGCGACGCCTTGCAGCTTGATTAAGTTTTGTCGATTCAATATTTCTGATGGTGTGAAAAAAATTGATAAGTTTTCCCGATATTGAGGCCGATTTGGAGAGTGCCGGTGCGCGCGTCAGCGTGGGCGAGCCGCGTCGTGTCGGCGCGCTGGTGCGGATTGTCGGCTTGATGCTGGAGGCGCGCGGTATTGTCGCTTCGCTGGGTGAGACCTGTAGCATCCAAAGCCTGCATGGCAATGACCTTGATGCGGAGGTGGTTGGTTTTAGCGATAAGACCACCTTCCTGATGCCCTATACGCACCCGTCCGGAATCGGACCCGGTTCGCCGGTCCATGTTCGCGGCAACTCCGGTCGCGTCAAGATCGGTCGCGCGATGTTGGGGCGCGTGTTGGATGCCCGGTGCCAACCCCTTGATGGAAAACCCGCGCCGCTTTGCGATGCCGATCAAAGTCTCGAGGGCTTGCCACTAAACCCCATGGAGCGCGGTCCGATTCATGCGCCGCTTGATGTCGGCGTAAAAGCCATCAACGGCGTGTTGACGCTCGGGCAGGGCCAGCGAATCGGATTGATGGCAGGTTCGGGCGTTGGCAAAAGCGTGTTACTTGGCATGATCACTCGTTACACCAAGGCGGATGTGGTGGTGATCGGATTGATCGGCGAGCGCGGGCGTGAGGTCAATGAATTTATTCGTGAATCGCTCGGCCCGGAAGGCCTGGCCAAATCGGTGGTGATCGCGGCGCCGGCGGATGTGTCGCCGGTATTGCGCCTGCGGGCCGCCAATGTGGCACATTTGATCGCCGAGTATTTTCGCGACCAGGGGTTGAATGTGCTGCTGCTGGTGGACAGTCTGACGCGGGTCGCGCATGCGCAACGCGAGATTGGTCTGGCTGTAGGCGAGCCGCCGACGATGAAAGGCTATCCGCCATCGGTATTTGCGCTATTGCCTAAAATGATTGAGCGTGCGGGCGTCGGCCGTAATGGCTTCGGTTCGGTGACGGCCATCTATACCGTGCTGATGGATGGCGACGACGCATCCGACCCGATCGTGGATATTGCGCGGGCCTCGCTCGATGGGCAGGTCATGCTGTCGAGAGATCTGGCCGATGCCGCGCACTATCCTGCGATAGACCTGAGTGGCTCTATTTCGCGCGTGATGCCGTCAATTTGCACCAGGGAGACCCTGGCGGCGGCCAATCGATTCAGAAGGCTGTGGACGTTGTATCAACAGAATCAGGATTTGATCAAGGTCGGTGCTTACCAGGCCGGTGCCAATGCCGAGCTGGACGAAGCGATTCTACGACGCAGTGAGATGGAAACGTTTCTGCGGCAGGATATGCATGTGGGCGTTGAAATTGGTGCGACCGTGGACTTCCTGAAAACATTTTCAGTGGCCGGCGGCAGTTAGGCTTTCAAATGGCACTCACAAAAACACCCATCTGGCCGGTGCTCGGAAAATTATCCGAACAGCGTGAAAATACCGCCTTTAGCCGTCTGCTTGAGAGCCGGCAAAAACTGGCCGACTGCCTGCGGCGCGAAAACCGGCTTGAAGAGTTGCGCGAAGATTACGAGAAGCGCTATTTAGTGGCCGGCAGCGGGCGGATCCAGTCGGTGCGCGATCTTGCTTTGTGTCGCGGATTTATCGAGCACGTTGACGGACTTAAAAAATTGATCGGCCAGAAAAAGTCGGCGCTGACAGAAGTTCAGGAGGTCGCCCAAAGGGCGTTTGAAGACGCCCAGCGCGAGAAGATGAAATGGCATCATCTCGAGCAGCGCGATCTCGCCAGCGAGCGGTCGCGGCGGGCGGTGCGTGAGCAGCGAAAAATTGACGAAGTCGCGGCGACGCGATTCGTGCCGCGCAAGCTGTCTTAAGCGCGTGTCGGCGGCGCGGTTCGTCGTAGTGGCCGCATTTGGCGGAAAAATTAACACCATCCGTAAAGCTTAATAAAACTAAATAATTTTCGATTGCGCATCTAATTGATTTTATGTATTTAAATATTGGCTTTCCGGTCAGAGAATAATAAAACTAAAAAATATGCTTAATATAACAAATACTATAAAATCGGAGGCACTGACTCGGTAATCGCTCTTACTTAACCTTGAAACGTCCCTGACGTCATGGCCTTGATGTTGACCACTAAACAGATTATCGGCGACAGCAAGAAGATCAAATTGCTGCGCGAGATGCTGTCGCGGGTGGCTGGCACCAACGCCACGGTTTTGATCGGCGGAGAAAGCGGGACGGGCAAGGAATTGGTTGCCAAGGCGATTCACGAGTTGTCGCCGCGGGCGGCCGCCGCGTTCGTGCCGATCAATTGCGCCGCGATTCCGAAGGATTTGCTCGAAAGCGAGTTGTTCGGGCATCGGCGGGGGGCTTTTTCGGGGGCGATTGCCGACCGCAAGGGGCGGTTTGAACTCGCCGATGGCGGTACTTTGTTTCTCGATGAGGTCGGCGACATGCCGCCCGATATGCAGGTCAAGCTACTGCGCGTATTGCAGGAGGGGGTTATCGATCCCGTCGGCGGCCACGCGCAGGTCGCCATCGACGTGCGCGTGGTGGCTGCGACGCACTGTGATCTGGAGGCGGAATGCGCCGCGGGCCGGTTTCGGGAGGATCTTTTTTACCGTCTGAACGTCATCCCGGTGAAGGTGCCGCCGCTGCGGGAGCGGGTTGAGGATATTGCCCGCCTTATCGAGCATTTTGCGCAGATGCATGCGCAGGATGGTGCGCGTCCCATTGCGCTCGAGAGTTGCCTGGCGGGGGCGATGCATGCCTACGCCTGGCCGGGAAATATACGTGAGCTCTCGAACCTCATCTTTCGCCTGAGCGTGCTTTATTCCGGTCGGCGCCTGGGTCTGCACTCGGTTTCGCGCGAGATGCTGCCGACAAAGATGGATGTCGGTTTGGTGACCGAGCTGCGGTCTGACAAAGACGATGATCTTGCTGCAGAGGCGCGTGAAGACGATTTGCTTGTCAGCTCAATCGGTATGCGGCCGCTGGAAAGAAATCCCATTGAAGACATTATCTTTGTGGCCAATGGCGGTGCGATGCTGCCAGAGGGTGGTTTGGCGCTTAAAGATTATTTGAACGATATTGAGAGAAATATTATCGAGCAGGCGCTTTCGCGCAGTGGTGGAAATGTCAGTAAAACGGCGCAGCTTCTTCAGTTGCAGCGCACGACATTGATCCAGAAGCTGAACAAACTGAAGCGCAACGGTGATGCGCCGACGTCGGCGGGTGACGCGGGCGATTTCCAGAATATGGCATGAAGCAGGATTCGCCGCTGGCGTGGCTTTTTCAGCGGTGATCGGATGATATTCGCTGGGGGGGAAATGAAGTCAAGTCGCCGCATGCGCGGTTTAGCATTATCAGAGCTGGCGTTTATTATGTGTCTGCTGGGCGCCCTTGCGCTGGTGGGTGCCCTCGGTTGGATGTCGCTTGCGGAGGAGCGCAGGACCGATCGCGCGAAGGGCCGGGCGGTCGCTCTGCTGCAGTGGTTTGATGACCTTGCGGCTGATCCCGCGAAGGTTGATTTGGCGCAGCGCGACCAATGCACGCCGGACAAGGTGGCGAACGGGAGCGAAAAAACGTGGCTGGCGTGTCGTAATGCCCTGCTTGCAGAGGGTGGTCCGTTACACGGTTTTGTGAATCCATTCGATTCTGAATACCCGGTTTTCGGCGATAAATGCGAGCGCAAAAATACTGCAACGCGCGGCATTATTGTGGTCCAGGAGTCGCTGAAGGTTCCGCCGGGTCAGCCGGCGGCTTTCGCGCCAATGCCGCCGACGCGGCCGCTCGAAAAAGATCTTGGATTCAGGGTTATCGTTTGTGACAAGGGTTCATTTCCAATCAAAGTTGGCGAGTCCAAGCTATGAGCGAGAACAAGGCATCGGTAGAAATTGCGACCTCTATTGTCTCGGATCAATTGCCGTTCAGGCGGTGGCTTTACTCGTGGCTGCTTGATCCGAACATCGAGGGTAATTACCAGAAGAGTCTCGACCGCTTTATCGCTGTGCTGATTGTCGGCAATCTGTTCGCGCTTTTGCTTGAACAGGTGCCCGGAATTCTGGAGCCGAACCGGCATCTATTTCACTGGTTTGATGTTGTTTCAGTGGTTATTTTTACGATTGAATACAGCCTCAGGTTGTATCTTGCCGCGGAAGATCGAGAGTTTAATGCGGGTCGCTTCCCGCGCTTGCGCTACATGTCGAGTCCGTTTGCGGTGATTGATTTGGTCGCGATTGCACCGTTTTATCTGGCGGCCGTGGTCAATGTCGATTTGCGGGCTCTACGTGCGCTGCGTCTGCTGCGTATACTGAAATTGTTTCGCCTGCTTATTCCGGCCTGCAAGGAGTTCGCGGCGCTGAATCGCGGTCGCTCATTTCGTCAAAAAGTTCACGCCCTTGCCTGGCCGAATCAGCAATATGGCGGCAAACTGCAGGAATACTTCGATACTTTTATCGTGATATGGGTGTTGATTTCCGTGCTTGCCGTTGTTATGGAATCCGTCGAGTCAGTGCACTTTTTGCTGAATGTCGAGTTCGTCGTTCTTGACATGCTGGCGGTCGCGGTATTTACAACCGAATACATGATGCGCATCTATTCTGTCGTCGAGGGGCCCGGATATAAGCACGCGGTGCTGGGGCGCATCCGTTTCGCCAAGTCGGGGATGGCCGTCGTTGACTTCCTGGCGGTGGTGCCGTTCTTTCTGGAGGCGTTACTTCACCACCTGTTCGATCTTCGCTTTCTGCGGGTATTCCGGTTGTTGCGATTGCTCAAATTGACCCGCTACACAGGGGCGACGGGCACCTTGCTGACGGTAATCAAGCGGGAGTGGCCGGTGATGGGCGCCTCCTGCTTTATCATGCTGTTGCTGGTCGTTCTAACCGCCAGCCTCGGTTATCTGTTTGAGCACGAGGCGCAACCGGACAAGTTCGAGAACATTCCAACCTCGATATATTGGGCTGTGATCACGCTCGCCAGCGTGGGCTACGGGGATATTGCGCCCGTGACTCCGGCGGGCCGGGCGATGACCATCGTACTCGCGTTGCTTGGCATTGGCATATTTGCCATTCCTGCGGCATTGCTGTCGTCGGCTTTCAGCGATCAACTCCGCATTGAGCGGGAAGCGCTGCAACAGGAAATGCTGGCAATGATGGGGGACGGGGTTATTTCTGAAGAGGAAAGGCGTATTATCGATGCTGAAGCCAAACGGCTGCATTTGAGCAAGGAAGAGGTGGCGCGCCTGCTTGACCGCGCCAAGCGGGAATATGAGGCGAAACACGGGGGGGCGCCGGTATCGGTTGATGGGGCGGGTATGGGGTTGAGTATGGCGGATATTGTCGGACAGCCGCAAATGGCGGCCCAGTATTACCGTGAAATGCTGGCGCGTATTTGCCAGCTCAGCCTGGCTGTTCAGAGCAAGCCCGGCAGTGAATTGCCGGCGGATACGCTGACTCCGCTTGAGCGCGATGTCTGGCATCGTATTTCTGCGGAAATGGGCAAACGGTAAGCATTTCTGCGCACAATTGTGCGCGGTTTTTTACAAGGGAAAGGGGACCTTTAAATGTTCAGTCAGACGCTTGAGATTGCCGACGTAAACGAACTCACCAGCTTCTGGATCACGTTTTTGATTCTACTGGTCGGCGGCGCTCTCGGCGGATTCGCCAATTGCTGGGGCACCGGGCCCTTGCAACCGGGAGCGCCGCGCCGTCTCTCCCGCGAACTGCTGATCGGCATCATTGCTGCCATTACGGTCCCGTCATTCCTGTCCCTGCTATCGAGCGGCCTGTTGAATGCGTCGCGCCTTTCGGCGGTTGATGCGCTGAAAATTTTTGCCGTTTCGATCGTATATACGGTGGTAATGCGCCAGCTATTTGCTGGAATTTATTTGACCGCAACACTGGAGCGGACGAAAAAGCCGGTGTTGAGTCTCCTCGAAGTGGAAATTCTGCGAGGGATCGAGTATCAGCGGGTTGCCGCGGATCAATTGCCGTCACTGCCGCCGGATTTGCGCGTCTCGCCAAGCCTGCTCGGCAACCGGATGAAATCCTTGCAGGACCGCGGTTTGGTCGATCATCGCCAGGATGCCGAGGGCGGGCCCTATTGGTTCGTCACGAAAGCCGGCTGGGAGGCGCTCAACGACATTCTGCGCAAGGCTGCCGAATAGTGGCGCGGTAAAAGATTGAGATGGTCGGGCGATGATGAAAAAAACGATGGTGGTGTCAGGTCTGGTGTTGGCGTTGCTGGGTTGTTTGATTTCCTATCAAGTCGGCAGGCAGGCAGCTCGCCAGCACGATCCGGGTAGCGAGTTGGCGGCTGATTCCGAATCGGGGAAAAATAATAAGACGCCGCTTAACCTGATTTGTGATCTTAAAGTAAGCATGCCCGTGAAGGATGTGGACTCGCCGCGCCAGGCGTTTACGCAAATGGTGATCGCCGGCATTGATTTTTCCAATCTCTCTGGATGGTATCAAGGCCAGTTTACGATTTCTGAAACCCGCAAGGGAACCCTCAGCACCGAGGGTTCTGTGTTGCATGTGCGCCGGCCCGCCATGTTTCAACGCTTCGGGGTCATGGTTACCGGCGAAGAGTTCACGCTGAACAGGGCAACCGGCGAGTTTCGTCAATCGTTGAATCTGCAGGACGGCCGCACTCTGGAGTTGATGTCCGGCTACTGTGGAAAATTTGCCAAAGCGCCGTTCTGATGCGCAGTTTTTTTCTGATGGACCGTCACCGCCAGCCGCTATAGGCAAGACGCCGCAACCGCGGTGGATTATCTGTCAGCGCGAAATTAATGTCCGCCGCTATATTCCGACGACGTCATGCATGAATTAGGGGCAAGGCCAGAGATTTTGCGGCGCGGATGGATGAGTCCGGGCGGCGGCGTGGTCTGGCATATGCGCGCCCTGCGCAATCGCCAATACTGGGGGGCATTCCGGGGCCGGATAGCCGATTGGCTTGCAGACTGGCCGCATGGCCGCGGTGAACTGCTTTTGCTCGGGCCAAGCGCCGGTTGGTGTTTGCCGTCGGATTTCCTCGCGGGCTTCAGGCAAATACACGCAGTCGATCTGGATCCGCTCGCGCCGTGGTTGTTTGGGCGGCTTCACGGGGCGCGTTTGCGCCGGGCGGGGGTAAGTCTTTCATGGCAGCGTGCGGACATATTCGGATCGCTGGATAGTTTGTTGCAGGCGCATCCGGATCACGCCATTTTATTCGGCAATATGCTGGGCCAGCACCGGCTGTATTGCGCGGATGTGGCTGCCGCCGAAGCCGATTTGAATTGGTTGCGTCAACGCCTTCAGGGCAGGGGGTGGGCGTCGTTCCATGACCGGCTTTCAGTCGATTGGGCGGCGGGCCGGTCTGCGCCATCGACCGTCACTACGCAGTGCAGCCTTTCGTCGTCGGCACTGGCGCACCGTTTTGGTGGTGACGGGATCTGGCTCGACCACCTCACCGGGCATCTTCTGCCGGAAGATGCAAAATGCCTTTACCTGCCTTGGCATATCAATCCCCGGCGCTTGCATGTGGTCGAAGCGGGGTGGCAGGCAGGCCCGTAACAGTGGTTCTCAGACGCGCGGGTTAAGCAGCGTTGCCGGGATTTTTATTTGGCGGCGACGTTGGCGTTGATGACATAGCCGCTGTTGCGCCGCGTTCTGATGATTCGCGGGGAGGCGCCTATGCTCTTCAGTTTTGTGCGGATATTGGAGACATGGACATCCAGAATGCGGGTGTTCGGGGCCCAGCCTTTGCCGAAAATGATGCGGGATATGCTTTCGCGGGACACCGCTTTGCCCGGCGTCTTCAGGAGAATCTGCAGGATATGGCATTCGCGGTCGGTAAAATGGCATTTGAGAGGGAAAATCTCTGCGACGCCCACGGTCAAGTCGATGGTTACGCCGTCAATCACGACGGGCGTTATCGAGGAAGATTTCTCGGTGGCAACCGGGGTGGCCGTTGCCCGTCTCACCATGCCGCGGATACGCGCATGTAATTCTGAGACGTCAAATGGTTTGCGCAAAAAATCGTCCGCGCCGCAGTCGAGTCCCGCGCAAACCGTCTTCGGGTCGGTTCTGCCTGAAACAATCAGAATTGGCAGGGCGGAATGGGCGCGTACTTCTTTGATAACCTGCATGCCGTCTTCATTGCCGATGCCCAGATCGATCAGCGCAATATCAATCATGCCAGCGCGCACGGCCATGGCCATTTCCAGATAGCTGTCAAAAGGAATGGCTGTCACTTGCTCTTTTTGCAGTGCATTACAGAAAATTTTGTGTAACGAATCGTCATCCTCGAGCACTGCGGCACGTACCGTAGACCGGTGAGGTAGCGGTTGGTGCCCCTTCGCGACGCGCGCTTTTGTTTTTACGGGCTGATGTGCTGTTTGCATTTATATGATTTATTTAATTGAAATGTGAAATATAAAAATATTTATAATTATAAACAAAAATAATTGTAAATGTAAGTTGCCAGCTGATTTTAAGGGGATTGCCCTGGGTAATAACTGATTAAGGTTTCGGTGTTTTTGGGGCAAAAATGCAATTTTTGGAATATCTGAACATTCTTAAAGCAGCAGCAGAAATCCGTTTGCCGTCGACAGTGCCCCGATGGCGCCCAGCACAATCGCTCCATACAGAAGCGCCGGCGTTGCCGTGACGATGGCGACCGAAGCGAGGACGATACCGATTTGCAACAGTGCCCCAGCGTAATCGAACCACGGATCCTTGCGCAGAGCTAAATCCCGCTCACGTTCATGTTCCTTGGCGATGCGCATCAACTCTTTTTTCCCCTCCCGGGTCTCCGGTTCCGATTCATAGCGCGTGACATTCTTGCGGTAGTCGTCAAGCTTTTGGCGCATGAATGTCGCCGCGCCCGCATTGCCGGATTTCAGTAAATTGGCTTCAAGTTCGTCGGCCGCGATTTTGTATGCTGTCTGACGTATATTTTTGGCCTGATAAAACGCATACGCGTTGGCGGCAAGTATGTTGTGTTGGGTAGCGTCTTTGGCGGAATTCGAACCGCCGAGGCTGGCGATGGCCAGAACCATGGCCAGTATTGACACCAGCAGGGCTGCGCGTGCCTTGAAGGGGCCGGCTGTTTCCTGCGCTGCCTCGCTTGCTTCGTTGGTATTCATAGGTATCGGTTATTAAAAATTAAGAAAAACATATATAATATAGACAATATAACAAACATATAGGATTTAGGCTACAAATGTCAGCGCATCGTAGCGATGGTAAGGCGACCAAGCCGATGGGCGCTCTGATGGTCGGTGCGCTAGCGTTGTGTTCGGCGATATCGGAACCTCTCCGCTATATGCTTTAAAGGTCGCCGTTCAAGCGTCAAACGGGGGCGCCGGAGCGAGCTTGGAACCGGCTGTGACCGGCATTCTGTCGTTGATCACCTGGGCGCTGTTGCTAGTTGTTGCGGTTAAGTATGTGATGATTGTCATGCGCGCCGATAACCACGGCGAGGGCGGCGTATTTGCGCTGACGGCGCTGGTTTCGCGCCACCTTGGCGAGGGCAATGCTGGTGTCGAGCGCGCCAGGCCCGAGCGCCGGTGCAAAGCGCTTGGTTGGGAGGTGCTGCTCAATCGCGCCGGCACGACTTTCCGCAAACTTCCAGAGCGCGACAAACAGGTGGACGGTAGCGATGCCGCCATCGCAATATGGCTGGCGCAGCCATCGATGATCAAACATCAAACGGCCGGTGCCGGAAAGCGATGGCGATCTGCTGGTCGGCTGCAAGCCTGAAATTGACGAACGCTCGTTTCAGAAGCCAGCGGCAAACCGACGTTGACGCGGCATGCTGATTGCAGCGATAGTTCCGCTTGTTTCATTGTCGGTAACTCCCAGGGATGACGATGGTTTCATGCGTGAAGCTCCAGCAGCCTGTCGGACACAGCATCAGCAGGCCAATAAATAAGCGCTCGGCGCGCTGCAAGGTGTTTTCCGGGAGCAAATGAAATTGAAGGTAAGTCTGAAGGTAAAAATGATACGCACCGAAATAACTACCAGACGTGTCAACGCTTTGGAAGCGCCGTTGATGAGCCGGCGGGAGTAGGAATGGCAACCACGCTGTACGGGATCAAGAACTGCGACACGATGAAGAAGGCCCGTGCCTGGCTGGAAAGTCGTGGGGTGAAGTACGAATTTCACGATTACAAATCGGCGGGTGTCGATCGCCAGGCGCTTGAGCGCTGGTGCAAGGAACTCGGCTGGGAAAGCCTGCTGAACCGCGCGGGCACGACGTTTCGCAAGCTCCCGGAGGCGGACAAGCAGGGTCTGGATGCGCACAAGGCGAAAACTCTGATGTTCGTCTATCCATCGTTGATTAAAAGGCCAGTGCTGGACCATAACGGGCACCTGCTGGCGGGCTTCAAGCCGGAGCTGTACCAAGATGCTCTGCGCTTGCCTGAATAGCCGGCCAACGGGCCAGCTCGATGTCTGACGAGAATTACATGCGGGAAGCGCTGCTGCTGGCCGCTGCAGCGCAGGCGCGAGGCGAGGTGCCGGTGGGCGCCGTAGTGGTCAAGGACGGCGAGATTATCGGCCGCGGCTACAACCAGCCCATTTCGGGCCACGATCCCACGGCGCACGCGGAAGTCGTCGCCATGCGCGATGCGGCCAGGCGAATGGGCAATTACCGTCTGACAGGCTGCGAACTATACGTAACGCTGGAGCCCTGCATCATGTGCGCCGGGGCCATCATGCACGCCCGGGTGGCGCGGCTGGTGTACGGCGCGGCGGACCCCAAGACCGGCGCCTGCGGCAGCGTAGTCGACCTGTTTGCGGACACTAAACTCAATCACCATGCTGCGGTCGTGCAGGGCGTTCTTGCGGCCGAGTGCGGGGCGCTGCTCAGCGCCTTTTTCAGGCGGCGCCGCCAAGGATGGGTCTAGTTATGGTTCAAATTAATATATCAATTTAAACTGTTGATTAATAATAATTTAATTAAATTATTTAGATCGGATATCGCGGTTTTTCTCGATATCACTGCAGCGCGACCCCCAATTTGCCGTTATCAATAGTGCGCTCACCGTAGCAAGAGATTGCGAAACCATGGTGCGGTGCACTAAAATCATGTGGCTTGTGCATTGCAGCGCAGTTTCTGTGCATTCCAATTGATACGAGAGGCAGTCGATGAGACTTCAGGACAAAGTAGCGATCATTACCGGCGCAGGCCGCGGTATAGGACGGGCCACCGCCGTAAAGTTTGCCACGGAAGGCGCCAAAGTCGTGGTTTGCGACCTGAATCCCGAATGGATCGAGGAAACAGTCAATATGTGCAAGGAAACCCGCGGCGAGGCCATGGGTTATGTCGTTGATGTGCGCGACATCAAGGCACTGGAAGCCATGGTGGCCGCCACGGTGGCCAAATGGGGCCGTGTCGATTGCCTGGTCAACAATGCCGGCATAGTGCAGGACGCCCAGTTAAAGAACATGACCGAAGACCAGTTCGACCGCGTCATCGAAATCAATCTGAAAGGTGTCTTCAATTGCACCAAAGCGGTGGTGAATACCATGCTAGCCCAGCAATCGGGCGTTATTTTGAATGCCTCTTCCCTCGTCGGTATCACCGGCAACTTCGGTCAAACCAATTACGCGGCAGCCAAAGCGGGTTTAATCGGCATGGTCAAGACTTGGGCACGCGAGCTCGGCCGCAAAGGCATACGCGCCAATGCGGTTTGCCCTGGCTTCGTCGCTACCGATATTCTCAAGTCGATACCCGAACGGGCCTTGCGCGCGCTGGAAGAAAAAGTTCCGCTCGGACGCCTGGGCCGGCCGGAAGAAATCGCCAATACTTTTGCATGGCTGGCGTCGGACGAGGCGAGCTACATCAATGGCGCTGTGCTTGAAGTCACCGGCGGATTAACGATCTGACGCGTTAGCTGCCGTTCAGCAGCTTGCTGATTTTGCCGGCATCCGGCGCCGGCACGGTTCCGCGTTCCGTAATCAGCGCGGTCACCAGTTCCGCCGGCGTCACGTCGAACACCGGGTTGCGCGCAATGGCTTCAACCGGCGCCCAACGCAGGTCCCGGTAACCCAGGACCTCGGCCACATCGCGTTCCTCGATCGGAATGTCCGCACCGCTCGCAATCGTGGCGTCTATGGTCGATAGTGGCGCGGCGACATAGAACGGAATGCGGTGGCGCTGCGCCAGCACCGCGACCTGGTAAGTGCCGATCTTGTTGGCGACGTCCCCGTTCGCAGCGATGCGGTCCGCGCCGACAATGACGACGTCGATTTCGCCGCGGCTCATTAGATGGCCCGCCGCGTTGTCCGCAATCAGCGTCACCGGAATGTCGTCCTGCATCAGTTCCCACGCAGTGAGTCTGGCACCCTGCAGAAAAGGCCGCGTCTCGTCGGCGATCACGCTGACTTTTTTGCCGGATTCAATGGCCGATCGGATGACGCCCAGCGCAGTGCCGTGACCGGCAGTCGCGAGCGCGCCGGCATTGCAGTGGGTAAGAATCGAGGCGCCGTCCGGTATCAGCTCGGCGCCATGCCGGCCCATGCTCCGATTGGCCGCAACGTCATCCTTGAAAATCGCATGTGCTTCCTCAAGCAGTCGCTGCGCGCTCTGCGCGGGAGCAGCGTCGCGGCAGGCTTCCCACGCGCGGCGCATGCGCGCAAGCGCCCAGAACAGATTGACCGCGGTGGGCCGGCTCGCCGCCAGCGCGCAAAATGCGGTGCCCAGATCGCGATTGAATTCGGCAGGCGATTTTTGTTGCAGCCGCAATGCGTCCAGCGCGACCCCATAAGCAGCGGCACAGCCGATTGCCGGCGCGCCGCGCACGACCATATCGCGTATGCCATCCGCCACCGTCAGCGCCGAATCAAATGCCAGATAGCGTATTTCGGCCGGCAATACGCGCTGATCTATCATCTCAAGCCGTTCGCCGCGCCAGCGCAGCGTATCGAACCGGGAAATGAATTCCGCCATCAGATCACGCGCTCGTTGCCGCCGTCGACCGGGATCTGCGCCCCGGTGGTCTTGGCGAACAGCGGGCCGCAGGTCTCGGCCGCGAGTTCGGCAATGTCGCGGCTGGTGATTGCGGTCTGCAGGACATTGTTCTTTTTGTATTGTTCGACGCTGAGTCCGTAGTGCGCGGCGCGCGACGAGAGTATTTCATCGCTCCAGATGCCGGTGTCGAAGACCGCATTGGGATGCAGCGTATTGACTCGAATGTTGTCGGCGCCCCATTCGAGCGCGGCAACGCGCGCAAGTTGGGTGAGCGCGGCTTTAGAAGCTGAATACGCCGCGGCACCCGGGCCGGGGGCAGGGACGTTTTTCGAGCCGACCACCGCCACGCGGCCGCCGCGCGGCGCGAGCTTGAGCAGGGCATGACATTCGCGCATCAGTATCAGGTTGGCATCGAGATTGATGCCCATCACCTTGCGCCATGCGTCGTCGTCCAGGGCCGAGATTTTGGTGCCGCCGGGGAAAACGCCGGCGTTGAGTATCAGGATGTCCAGTCCGCCATACGCGTGTACTGCGGATGCGAGAGCGGCAATCACCGCTTCGCGCGACGTGATGTCGCAGCGTATACCGAGAAAATCCTGCCGCTTATGCAGTGTTGTAATTTTCCCGTCGATATCGAGACCGACCACCGCCGCACCGCGCGCGAGCAGGGCATCGACGCAGGCTTTGCCTATGCCTGATGCCGCGCCGGTGACGAGCGCGACTTCACCTGCAAACAGGGGCGGCTTGCCGGCCTTGCGTAGCTTCGCCTGCTCGAGGTCCCAGTACTCAACATCGAAAATATCGCGCGCCGGCAAAGCCTTGTAGCCACCCAACAGGGTCGATCGTTCGATCACGTCCATGGTGTGCGTGTAAAGGTCGGCGACGATAGCGGCGTCTTTGATGGTGCGGCCGACTGTGCAAAGTCCGCAGTCGGTATCGAGCACGACCCGCGGCGCCGCATCGAGCATGGTCTTGGTCTGTTTCGTCTGCGGCGCATTTTGTGCGAAATAAGCCCGGTAAGCCTGTGCGTATTTTTCAACGTCGCGGCCCGCCATCGGCAGGCGTTTGGTGCGGATTACGTGATCGGGTGTCGCCGGGCCTTGCTGGGAAACCGTCGCGACATCGGCGCGGCGGGCAAAATCTAGGGTGCGGCCGTTTTGCAGCGTCGCTACGATCATGGGGCTGCCGGCACACTGTGAAATTGAATTCCGCAGCGCCGCGATTGCAGCCGTTTGCGTTGGCAGCGAGGCGGCAGCCGCTGCAGGCTGCAAATGCCACGCGCGGTGCTTTTCAAGATAACGTTCAGCCATATCGACCAGCTGGATCATGCGCTCGTAGGATTCGCGTGCGGTTGTACCGAAAGAAAAAATACCGTGGTTCAGCAATACCATGCCGATGGTATTTTTGCCCGACTGCTGCGGCAATAACCCGGCACACAGCCGCGCGAGATCGAAGCCCGGCATGATGTAGGGAATGACGGCGACCTTGTCGCCGTATATTTCGGTTATGCGATGCGGGCCATCGGCGGTGTTCGTGACAGCGAGCACCGCGTCGGAATGGGTGTGATCGACGTATTTATGCGGCAGCAATGCGTGCAATATCGTTTCGACCGACGGCGCCGGCGCCGCGGCGCGCGTCATATGGGTAACGAGTTCGTTGACCATCTGCGGATCGCTCAGCGCTTTCAATTTTGCGAGCTTGAGGAGATGCGCCATGCGTACCGGAGAAAACCCGGCTTCCTCAATGAACTCGAGGTCCCAGCCGCTGCCCTTGACGTAGAGGATGTCTTCTTCGTCGCCGACCAGATTGCGTTCGCGGATTTTGACGGAGGTGTTACCGCCGCCGTGCAGCACCAGCGATTTGTCGCGGCCCAGCAGCCGCGAGGTATAAACGCGTTGCGCCAGATCGCCGCGGTAATCCGCCGCTTCGTCATCCCGCCACAGGCTTTGCATCGATTGCGCTTCCGGAGTTATTGGTTGGTATACGGACGGCCACGATTATAATTCAGATCATGCATAGCTCCGCACAAGTTACGGTCAGCCGCGTGAGCTGGCACGAGGCAGGCGTCCGCTTGCGTGCGGTACGTAAAACTGTTTTCGTCGAAGAGCAGAATGTGCCGGAAGAACTCGAGTGGGACGGCATCGACGAATTATGTCTGCATGCACTGGCGGCAACTGCCGCCGGCGAGGCGGTGGGCACCGGCCGGCTATTGCCTGATGGGCATATCGGCCGCATGGCAGTGCTGGCGCACTGGCGCAAACAGGGTGTCGGTGGCCTGATTCTCGCTGAGTTGATCGCGGCGGCGCGCGAATTACGGCATGCGGCGGTAGAACTCAGTGCGCAAACGCACGCCATCGGGTTTTACCGCAGATTCGGTTTCGAAGTCGTGAGCGGGGAATACCTCGATGCAGGCATTCCTCATCGCGCCATGCGCCTGGCGTTGCTTACGCCGCTGCCGGAGTAAGCGCGATTTCGAGAGCGAAGCGGCCCGTCGTGCTGCTGCCGGGGCTGCCGAGTGCGCCGAAACTGCGCTCGATAAACATGACCTCGCCGTGATTGTCGATCAGCATCACCGTCGACGAACGCGTACCATATGTTGGCGATGCAATGAAAGCCGGCGACAGCACGCGTTCACGCGGCAGTCCGACACCGGTTTCAGGCAAGGCGTTATCGGGCGCAATCGTCCGCGCGGCAAGCAAGCCAAACAGGCCGTCGATCAACTCCTGGGATCTGCTTTGCAACAATTCAGTCACGATTTTTCTGCCGCGCTCGACTTTTGGCCACGGCGTATTCAACAGGTGATTGCTCAGACCATGCACGCCTGGAGCAACAACTGTCGGCTCGCCGCCACGGTTTGACAAATACTGCAATTCATCAAGATCACCAGCCAGCAGATTGAAGCCGTTATAGTCGCCGGCCTTGCCGTGTACTCGCGCGACATAATCTGCGGGGCGCTGTTTTTTGTGCAGAAAGCTGGCGACGAGTTCGCCGCGGGAGCGCGATGATTTTTTTGCGCCGCCGCCTTCCCGAAAATTGGTTACCGCAGCAAACGTTCCGCTGCGGGTAATGCCCAGCCAGGTGCCGCCTTGCTCGAGATCGCGACCACCGTATATGTGCGGACTGTCGTTCCAGAATGTCGCTGCAGCGGTCGGACGCGCGTAGGCCTCATCGCGATTCGCCGCCATCACGAGCGGATAATCAGGATGAACTTTATGCGCGAAGAGTATCAGGCACATGGCGTGGCGCTTTACGGCGGATCGGCCGGTATTGCATAGGGCAGGGGCCTGAATTTCAGCGCGGGGCCGGCGGGTGCATTCAGATGTACTTCGCCACTCTGAAAACTTGCGATGTGCATGACGGCCAGAGCAGTATGGCCGCCGCCGGGGGAAGGGGCGGCGTTCACGATCATGCCGGTGGCCTGCTCGCCAGTGCCGGCGCTGTAAAGCTTGTTACCGGGCGCGGGTATATCCGTGCCGCTGATCTCGGCAAGGTACATGCGCTGTTTCAATTTACCCAGATAATGCATGCGTGCAACGATTTCCTGGCCTGGATAACAACCCTTGCTGAAGCTCACGCCATTGAGCAGATCCAGATTGGCCATTTGTGGCACAAACTGGTCTTGCGTCGCCGGAGTAATGAAAGGTATTCCCGCCTCTATGTTCGTCAACTCCCAGGCGGCGTCACTCACAGATTGCGCTTTCTTCAGCAGCGCATTCAGTATTTCACCGCCGCTTGCGCGGTCGGCGACAAGCAGCCAGCGCGCGGCATCGAGACGCAATAACTGCGTTCCCCCGGCGGCGGCGGTCGTCAACGCGGCCGCTGGAATAGTCTTGAAGTGCTGCGCAAGCAGTTCTTCGGCAGCAATGCCGGCGATGCCCAACAGCACATGGTCTTCGCTGACGTCGCACGCTTTTACCTTCGAACGCAGTATGTACATCGACAGACGCTTGCATATGGGGCCACACAGGCTGCGCGGCAACTGCATCACGTAACCCGCGGTGTCGCGCCACAGCAGGAAACTCGCAAGCATGCGGCCCTTGGGCGAGTTATAGCTGCCGTAAATCGCCTGGCCCGCTTGCAGCGCGTTGACGTCGCAACTCAGCTGCCCCTGCAGGAAAGCCTGCGCGTCCGCGCCGGAAAAGTGAATCAAACCGAACTGCGACAGGTTGGCGACTCCGGCGACCGCGGCCGCCGAATCTGCGCCGCCCGCTCCCTCGCCTTCATGCGCCATCAGAACTCCAGCGCCGCGCCGGATGTGCGGCGGCCAAGTCGGGCACAGAATAATTTTCCTGCCGGACCAAATATTTATCTGTCATATCCAACATTTTAAAAAAAGAAACATTATAAATCATAGGCTTATGAAAATTCTATCCAATAAGCACATTTGACAGAGTGTTAAACCTTGATTCTAATACCATATATTGCAATCGGTTGGAATGCTTCTAATCTAGGGAGGAGCATGAAAACGCATTACGAGCAGCTCGGTATCACGCCGCATGCCAGTCAAACGACCATCCAGCAGTCGTTCTTCCGGCTCGCCAAAAAACTCGACCCGAAGAATCCGCTTAACCAGAGCAGTGAGCGCGCGCGCATCGAATACCTTGCAATCCAATCCGCTTACCGCACGCTATCGAACCCTGATTTACGGTGCGACTACGACCGCAGCCTGCAATTGCAGGCATTGAAACCTCCCGCCAGAACCTTTGCGTCTGCCGCAAGCGCGCGCGAATCGAAGTAGCGCGCAGTTTCCGCAAAGACCGCCGTGAAAAGATCGTTCTATGAAATGCTGGGCATCGGGCACGATGCCGATCAAGCGCAGATCGACGCTGCCTACGCACAAGCGACCGCCAGGCTGAGCGCAGGCAATCTGCGCGGCGTTACCGAAACCGTGATGGAGACACAATTAATACGCGATGGCTACCGCATACTCTCCAGCCCACAACAGCGGGCCCGTTACGATGCCAAGCTGCTGGAAGCTGAACCTGGCGCCAAACTGATGATATTCCCGGACGATAGTTACGGTCGGCGCCGGCTTGGCATAGGCACGGTGGTGCTGGTCGCGCTTTCGGCCGTGCTTGGTACCATCGTCTATAGCCACCTGTCACTCAAGATGGACGAGGTCAGGATCGAACATGTGCAGGCGGTGGCGCGGCACAAAGACGAGCAGCCCAAAGGTATCGTCATCACGCCAAACAGCGTGGTGAATGCTGCGAACGCCAGGCAGCAACGTTAGGGCGCCGGCACTATGCCGGCCCGTCTTTTGATGCATCGCTGGCGCGCGAAATATATTTCATACCCGTGTTGAAGATCAGCCTGCGGCCATCCCGGCTGTTGGCGGGCATCCTGACGCTCGCGCACGGCGCCGCGATTGCCATCGTGATGTCAGTCAATCTCTCGTTATGGGCAAAAATCATCGCGGCGACGATATTGCTCGTTCATCTGCTGGTGGTCGTCAGGCGACAGGCATTGCTGCTGGCGGCAGATTCTGCAGTGGCAGTTGAAATCAGCTCCGACAACCGGATCAGCGTGCAAGCGCGCTGTGGCGCGTGGAACGAGTACGAAGTTCTGGGCAGCACGTATGCGATGCCGTATCTGACAGTCCTCAATCTGCGACAGCACGACGGCCGCGCCAGAAAACGGATCACGCTGCTTGCCGACAGCCTGCATGCGGACGACTTCAGGAAGCTGCGCGTGTGGCTGCACTGGAAGGGCGAAGACGGCGCGCCCTGAGACGTGCTGCCAGACGCTAAAGCCGGTAAGATTACGGCGTTTAAGAAGTTTGTTTTGGTTCGCCGCAAACGGCAATCATCCCCGGTCATCATTCATTTGCAGGAATTTCCCATAACATGAACCAGAAAATGAGTATGTCAAAAGGCGCGGACCCGTCGGAAACCATGGCGTGGAACATGAAGCTCCTCTCGCACCACGAACTCGGCGGCTTCGGTGGCATGGGTGAGGGCGTAAACATGCAACTGGCGCCGGACGGACGGCGCATTCTGTGGCTCGCCCATGAATCGGCACCGAAAAATTTCAGCGGCGTGGACGTCAGCGATCCGCGCAATCCGAAGGTCGTCGTGCAAACCGAGTTGCCGCATCGCGGCATGCGTTCCAATTCGCTGGACGTCGTCGGCAATACGCTGACGGTCGCTTATCAAACGACGAAAGCCGGCGACAAACCTGCCGGTTTCGATATTTTTGACGTCAGCAAGCCGGAGCAACCCCGCCTGATATCGCATTTCGACGCATCGGGCCAATATTCGCGCGGCGTGCACGTGCTGTGGTTTGCGGACGGCGAGTATGTGCATATGAGTTCGGGCGCGCCGGATTTTCAGCCGCGCAGTCCGAAAGATGATCAGTGCTACCGCATCGTCGACATCCGCAATCCTTCCAAGCCGCAAGAGGTCGGCCGCTGGTGGGCACCGGGCACGCGCGAGGGCGACGCCGAGCCGTCACCGCGGCAGAAAGTCGGCGAATTCCCGGTCGGCTACGCGGGCTTTCGCGCGCACAACACCAACGTCTATCCTGAGCGGCCCGATCGTGCCTACGTCGGGTATCTGGATTACGGCGCGCTCATCATGGACATCAGCGACAAGGCGCATCCCAAGGTGATCTCGCGCTGGAGCAATTGCCCGCCGTACCTCGGCTTTACGCATACGGTACTGCCGCTCTTCAAGCCTGGGCTGCTGGTAGTGACCGATGAATCGGTGGTGGACAACGCCGCCGACTGGCCCAAGCTCACGTGGGTGCTCGACGCGCGCGCGGAAACGCATCCAATTTCGATCAGCACTTTGCCAATGCCGTCACCGGCAGCATTCGGGAAACGCGGGGGGCGCTATGGCTCGCACAATCTGCACGAGAACCTGCCGAAGGAAGCCTCGTTCAAGTCCGACAACATCATCATTGGCACGTTCTTTAACGGCGGCGTGCGTGCTTTCGATCTGTCGAATCCGTACCAGCCGCAGGAAGTCGCTTATTACGTGCCTGGCGCGCCCAAGCTCTCGCCAGCGGGAGCGATCCAGCTCAACGACGTATTCGTCGATGACCGTGGAATCGTGTTTACCGTCGACCGTTTCGCCGGCGGCCTTTACGCGCTCGAGATGACGATCTGACGGACCCGCACGCGCGACCGACCATGGCGGGCTCGACGGCACGCGATCCGTTCGCCGGCAAGATCCCGGTCACCGTTATCACCGGGTTTCTCGGCAGCGGCAAGACCACCCTGCTCAATCATCTGCTCGCGCAGCCCGCGCTCGCGCGCAGCGCGGTGATCGTCAACGAGTATGGCGAGCAGGGCATCGACCACGATCTGCTGCGCTTTGCCCAGGAAAAAGTGCTGCTGCTGGAAAACGGCTGCGTATGCTGCGCATTGCGCGGCGATTTACAGCTCACCCTGCGCGATTTGTTTCTGGCGCGCCGGCAGGGCGAGATAGGCGATTTCGAGCGCGTATTGCTGGAGACGACCGGACTTGCCGATCCTGCTCCGGTACTGCAGACATTATTGTCAGACACGCTGTTGCTCGGGCAATTCCGCCTGAACGGCGTGGTGACTTGCGTCGATGCGTATCATGCGCTTGCCCAGCTCGAATCCCAGCCTGAAGCGTTGAAGCAGGTCGCATTGGCCGATCGCGTGATCATTACCAAGTCGGACCAGGTCAGTGCGGATATGCTGGAGAAGGTAAAAGAGACGCTGGCCGGCGTGGCGCCCTTCGCGCAAATCGGGCTGGCAGAGCACGGCGTGATTGAAGCTTCGTTCGTGACGGATATAGGATTTGACGATGCGCGCGCCGACGCCACGCGGATAGATCGCTGGCTCGGTGCCGCGCGCAGTGAACGCAGCGCGGGACATCATGCCCACGACGCGGCGATTACGACTTTTACCCTGCGCTTCGACCAGCCGTTCTCCGTCCGTGCGTTCGAGCAATGCATAGAAGTACTGACGGCTTTGCGTGGCCCCGATTTGCTGCGCGTCAAAGGGCTGATCAACGTGACAGGGGAATCAAGTCCGCTGGTGGTGCAGGGGGTTCAGCACCTGTTTCACCCGCCGGTTGCGTTGGCAGGCTGGCCGGACGCTGACCGCGCGTCGAGACTGGTGTTTATTACGCGGGGTATCCCGCGCGAAACCGTTGCAGACCTGTTCAGCGCGGTGACTGCGGTTGCGGCAACCTAGCCTTGCAGGTCAGTGTGACCTTATTTGCGTACGGCTGAAGAACCCGGGGCGGGCGCTGACGAAGGCGCAGCGCCCGCTGACGTTGTTTTGGGCGGATAAGCACGGCGCGGTTTGCCATCATCCTTAGGCACGCAATTGCCGCTCGACGCATCGACATTGCGCTCCATGCATGCGGCGTTAGCGTCCACCGGCGATGTGCGGCTGGGTGTATCGGCTGCCCACGCGGCCGCACCGGCCAGCAACGCGGTAATCGACATCAAATAGCGCAGTTTCATGGGGTTTCCTCTGTCGGTTGATCGTGACATGCAAAGGCTGGTTCATCGCGTTTGAGTCTTCTGCAACAGTATTAACGTCCGGCTGGAATTGACGTTTACAAACTCCACGCGTTAGGCTCGCCCCTTCGCAACAACTACCAGGTGTGCCGACATGCAGATCCGCGACAAAATATATATCAATGGCCGCTGGATTCCTTCTCTCTCCTCGCGCACGCTGGCAGTCATCAATGCGGCGACGGAAGAGACGATGGGGCAGGTTCCCGACGGCACCGCGGCGGACGTCGCTGCCGCGGTAGCAGCGGCGCGCGATGCATTCGACGCATGGGCCACAACCCCGGTAGAAACGCGCGCGGGATATCTGGAGAAAATTTCCGCCGGGCTTACTGCGCGCACGGACGAGATCGCGCGCAGCATCGCCGGCGAGGTCGGCATGCCGCTCAAGATGTCGCAACGCATCCAGGCCGGATTGCCGCCGCTGGTCATGGCGAGCTACGCCAAGCTGGTACGCGAATACCAGTTCGAAGAGAAAATTGGCAATTCGCTGGTCGTGCACGAACCGGTCGGCGTGGTCGGCTGCATCACGCCGTGGAATTACCCGCTGCATCAGGTTGTCGCCAAAGTGGCGCCGGCGCTCGCGGCGGGTTGCACCGTAGTGCTCAAACCGAGCGAAATTGCTCCGCTGACCGCGTTCATGCTGGCCGAAATCATCGACGGCGTCGGCCTGCCGGCGGGTGTGTTCAATCTCGTATGCGGCACTGGTGCTGTGGTGGGCGAAGCGCTTGCCCGCCATGCGGACGTCGATATGATTTCATTCACGGGATCGACGCGCGCCGGCAAACGTGTTTCCGAACTGGCTGCGGCCACTGTGAAGCGCGTGGCGCTCGAACTTGGCGGCAAGTCGGCGTCAGTGATTCTGGATGATGCGGACTTTACAAAAGCGGTCCGCGCAACGGTCAATGCCTGCTTCCTCAATTCGGGCCAGACCTGCACTGCGCACACACGGCTGTTGGTGCCCGCAGCGCGCTATACCGAAGCCGCCAAGCTCGCGGTTGAAGCGGCGCAGGCGTTTACGCTGGGCGACCCGTTGGCGTCCGACACCAAGCTCGGACCGCTGATTTCGGACACGCAGCGCGAGCGTGTGCGCGGCTATATCAGGAAAGGCATTGCCGAAGGTGCCGAACTGCTGCTCGGCGGTCCTGATGCGCCGGCGGGGCTGGCCAAAGGTTATTACGTGCAACCGACGGTATTCGGGCGCGTCACCGAGGACATGACGATTGCGCAGGAGGAAATCTTCGGGCCGGTCATCAGCATCCTCACCTACAAAGACGAGGATGACGCCGTGCGCCTGGCGAACAGTACGGTTTATGGGCTCGCCGGCGCGGTGTGGTCGCAGGATGAAGCGCGGGCGAACCGTGTCGCGCGGCGCATGCGCACCGGCCGCGTCGATATCAATGGCGGGGCGTTCAACATGCTGGCGCCCTTCGGTGGTTACAAGCAATCAGGACATGGCCGCGAACTCGGACGCTACGGCCTTGAAGAGTTTCTCGAGGTCAAATCGATCCAGTTGCCGCAGTGACTGTGCGCCTGCTCGCGGCAGGGCTGTTGCTGGCCCACATCTCCTGGTCGCACGCCGCATATCCCGAGCAGTCGCTCAAACTGGTGCTGCCGTTCCCGGCGACAGGTTCGACCGATATCGCCGGCATCCCGCGCATCAGCAAGCTGGTCCGTGTCATGCAAAACATGTCGGCGCCGTCTTTGACCGACACCATGGTGCAGCAACTGCAGCAGACTTTGGCTGCTGCCCTCGGCCAGCCGGTCAACACGCAACGCCAGGTGCGGGGTAAATCCAATGCCGGAACACGCTATGTCGCGCAATCCGCGGCGGACGGCTACACGCTGCTATTCGCGGACAGTCCGACGATTACCGTGTTCCCGGCGCTGAATCCGAGTCCGGATTTCGATGCTTTGCGCGATCTGCAGCCGGTAGCGATGTTTGCGCGCATGCCGATTGCGTTGATTGCGGCGGCGGAACGGCCGCGGGAAAATCTGCGCGACATTATCGATCGTGCCCGCCGCCTGCCGGGCAGCATCAATTACGCTTCAGCCGGCGATGGTTCAACATCGCACTTGACGGGCGAATTGTTTGCGGCGATGAGCGGGGCGCAGATCGTGCACGTCAATTACAACGGCAGCCTGCCCGCGATGAATGCCGTACTGACGGGGCAGGTTGAACTCGGATTTGTGCCGCTGGCCGCCGTGTTGCCGCATCTGGCGGGCAGCAAGATCAAAATCATCGCCATGGCTTCAGCGGTGCGACATCCCGCGGTAGCCGAGATAGGAACGATAGCGGAAGCCGGCGTAGCGGACTTCGACGCCAGCGGCTGGTTCGGTATATTCGCGCCCGCGCGTACACCGGCCGCGGTCGTGTCCTTGCTCAACTACGACATCAACCGAGCCTTGGCGGAAGATCTGCTGCAGCGGACTTTGATCGCGCAGGGTCTGCTGCCGGCACCGGGATCGAGCGAAGAGTTCCGCCGGCAGGTCGAATATGATCGCGAACGCTGGGCGCGCGTGCTGAAGACCGTCACCTTCCGGCGCTGATCAGCTGCGGCGTTTGCGCGTCGTTACCGTGTTGGCGAGGATGCCTATTTTTTCTATTTCGCATTCGATCTGATCGCCGTTTTGCAGGTACCAGTTCCCGGGCCCTTTGTAGCCCATGCCGGTGCCTGAAGGCGTGCCGCTCGAAATCAGATCGCCGGGCTCGAACCCGGCATGCGAATACCACGCGATTTGCGCCGGGATGTTGTATATCTGGTTTTTCGTGGTCGAATCCTGGCGCACTTCGCTATTGACGCGCGTGACGATGCGCAGGTTATGCGGATCAGGAATTTCGTCCTTGGTAACTATCCACGGCCCCAGCGGCGCCGCCGTCGGGAAATTTTTGCCGATGCAGATATTGCCTTCCTTGCGTTCGGCGAACTGCACGTCGCGGCATGACAGATCGTTCATGATGGTGTAGCCGAATACGCAGTCATAGGCCTGCTCGGGAGGCACGTCGCAACAATGGCGGCCGATGACGATGGCAAGCTCGTTTTCATAGTCGAAGCTTTCGGTCCAGCCCGGTTTGCGTACGGTGGTGCCGGGTGCCACCACGCAACTCGTCAGCTTTACGAAGCCGGCGACGCGCGTATACAACTCGCCGGCGCCTTCCGCAGCGTGGTCAGCGTAATTCTTGCCCACCGCCATGATCTTGCCCGGCTTGAGCGGGGCTTCCAGCGTTATGTCGCTCAGCGCAAACACCTGGGGCAGTTGCTCGCCGCGCTTGAGCGCGCTTTCGGCATCCGCCAGCGCGGCTCTGACGGCAGCTAATCCTTCTGCGCCGTCCTCTATGCATTCCAGCAGCGTCGCCGGCAATTTGCGGCCGGACAGCGCAGTGATGTCGAGCACCCGCTGGTCGGCGAGTAGCACGCCGAAATGGCCGGTGCGCGCACGGGCGGGGCGAAAGGTCAGCAGCTTCATGGTTTCTCCTCGGGCAGGACTATTTTGGATTCTTCAGGCGGCCGCACATGGCGGAACATGGCCAGCAACAAGAGATCATAGACGACTTTAAGTCCACCGCAGATGACCAGCGGTCAGCCGAACGGCGACAATGTCATCAGCCATCCCGCAAGCATGGGGCTGGGGCTCACCGCCGCAGCCAGGTTGCGCGGCACAGTGCTCACGCTGGAGCATGAAGATTGTGCGCAAGCGCAACAAGCATTACCGCGGCAGGCGAGCCGCCGCGCCGTTTGCTGCTGCCGGATGTTGTTGGTAGTATCGCGGGCGACAGTCGAGGAGAAAGCAATGATCGATCTCTATAGCTGGCCGACTCCCAACGGCCACAAAGTGCATATCATGCTGGAGGAATGCGGCTTGCAGTACCGCGTGCACGGCATAAACATTCGCGCCGGCGACCAGTTCAAACCATCGTTTCTCAAGATCAGCCCGAATAATCGCATGCCGGCGATAGTCGATTACGACAGTCCGGACGGCAGGCCGATTTCGTTGTTCGAATCCGGCGCGATATTGATTTATCTGGCCGGTAAAACCGGTAAATTTCTGCCGCTTGACCTGCATAAACGCTACGCGGCGCTGCAATGGCTGATGTGGCAGATGGGCGGCGTCGGTCCGATGTTCGGGCAGGCCAATCATTTTCGCGCCTATGCCGTCGAAAAAATAGCCTACGCGATCGAGCGCTACACCAACGAGGCGAACCGGCTGACGAATGTGCTGAATACGCGACTTGCCGAAACCCCCTATCTGGCAGGCGACGAGTATTCAATTGCGGACATGGCCGTATTTCCATGGATGCGCAACTCGGACAAGCGCGGCGTCGATTTGCCCGCGTATCCGCACGCGCAACGCTGGTTCGATGCGATCAATGCACGTCCGGCTGTGGTGCGGGGGCTGCAGGTTTTGTGTGACGCCCAGAATAACGCGCCCCACGACGACAAGTCGCGCGATATCCTGTTCGGCAAGACCCAGTTCACCCGCCGTTAGCCGGCTACACGCGTAAGGCGGGCAGGGCGGCACCCCCGCCCTGCCAAGGCGGATTGCTGAATAAATGAGCAGTCCAGCTCCCGCATGCCGCCGCCGGCCCCGCTGAAGCGCTCCCAGGAGTTACCGTAAGGCTTCCAATTTAAAGCGTTAACCTGTTGAAGTTATAAGGGTTAATATTTTTGCCCTAAGGCCGGCTAGAACCCGGTAATCAGGTATCGATTTGGGGTAGAATTTTCGTCCTTTCACGCCCGTTTACGTCAAACGGGCGGATTACCAAAGCATCTGGTCGTTAAAAAAATCAGGTCGCCGACAGGAGAAGTGAAGTAATGAAGCAAACGGCCGCCGCGGCACGCATTCCGGACACTTTTCAAGCGCCGGACTACGTGAACCACAAAAAACTCAAGGCCTGGGTGCGCGAGATCGCGCAACTCACCAAACCGGACGAAATTTACTGGTGCGACGGGTCTGAAGCGGAATACGACCGCCTGTGCGAAGAGATGGTGCGCAGTGGCACGCTGATCCGGCTGAACGAAGAAAAGCGTCCCAATTCGTTTCTCGCGCGTTCCGATCCCGATGACGTCGCGCGCATGGAAGACCGCACCTTCGTCTGCAGCAAGACGCAGCAGGAAGCCGGCCCCAATAATAACTGGCTGGCGCCCGCCGAAATGAAGGCGACGCTGGACAAGCTGTTCGACGGCTGCATGCGTGGACGCACCATGTATGTGATTCCGTTCAGCATGGGACCACTGGGCTCGCATATCTCCCACATTGGCGTGGAATTGACGGATTCGCCTTACGTCGTGGCCAGCATGCGCATCATGACGCGCATGGGCCGCGCCGTGCTCGACGTGCTGGGCAGCGACGGCTTTTTCGTGCCGTGCGTGCACTCAGTCGGCATGCCGCTGGCAGCCGCACAGAAAGACATTCCGTGGCCGAGCAACAAAGCTGAAAAATGGATCGTGCACTTCCCGGAAGAAAAATCGATCTGGTCGTTCGGCAGCGGTTACGGCGGCAATGCGCTGCTCGGTAAAAAATGCTTCGCCTTGCGCATCGCGTCCATCATGGCGCGCGAGCAGGGCTGGCTGGCCGAGCACATGCTGATACTCGGCATCCAGCCGCCCGACGGCGAAAAACAATACATTGCGGCGGCGTTTCCAAGCGCGTGCGGCAAGACCAATCTCGCCATGCTGATTCCGCCCAAGGCGCTGAACGGCTGGAAGGTAACGACCATAGGCGAAGACATCGCCTGGATCAAACCCGGCAAAGACGGGCGCCTGTACGCGATCAATCCCGAATCGGGTGCATTCGGCGTCGCACCCGGCACGTCGAAAGATACGAATCCCAATTGCCTGGAGGCGCTTGGCAAGAACGTGATTTACACCAATGTCGCGATGACGCCTGACGGCGACGTCTGGTGGGAAGGCATGACCACGCCGCCGCCTGAAAATCTGATCGACTGGCAAGGCAAGGAATGGACAGCAGGTTGCGGTCGCAAAGCGGCGCATCCAAACGCGCGCTTCACGGTGCACTCATCGCAGATCCCGTGCGCGGATCCGGATTGGGAAAACCCGGCTGGCGTGCCGATCTCTGCTTTCCTGTTTGGCGGACGGCGCAGCACCACGGTGCCGCTGGTCACGGAAGCGCGCGACTGGAACAGCGGGGTCTATCTCGCCGCCACCATGGCGTCGGAAACGACCGCAGCCATGACCGGTGCCCAGGGTGTGGTGCGCCGCGACCCGTTCGCGATGCTGCCTTTCTGCGGTTACCATTTCGGCGATTACTTCAAACATTGGCTGGAGATGGGAGCGAAAGTCGCCCATCCGCCGCGCATATTCGGCGTCAACTGGTTTCGCCTCGATGAGAACGGCAAGTTCCTGTGGCCGGGCTTCGGCGAGAACATGCGTGTCCTTAAGTGGATCGTCGAACGCTGCATGGGCCGGGCACAGGCAGAGAAAACCGCACTGGGCAGCGCTCCGCGCTATGAGGATCTGGATCTCGCCGGCATGAAAGACATGAGCCGTGAGCGCTTCATCAAGTTGATGTCGCTCGACGCGGAACTCTGGCGCAAAGAGCTGCAGGATCACGACACGATGTTCAAGGATTTGCAGGACAGGCTGCCGGTAGCGCTGAAAGCGGAGCGGCAGGCGCTGGCGACAAGTTTTGGGTAACCCACGCTAATTCTCCTTACGAGTGGTTACCACCGCCCACCGGCTTTGCCGGTGGGCGTTTTTTTTTGCTAAAGAAGGCGCTGGCGGCAGCCGCGTGCCTGCTACGTAAACTCAGGGATAGCTTTTCCAGAACTCCGGCGTGAATGCACGCACTTCCTGGCGCTGCTCGCCCAGGCCTTTGAGGCCCAGCGTCATCACGTCGCCGGGCTTGAGGTAAACCGGCGGTTTTTTGCCGAGCCCGACGCCAGGCGGGGTACCGGTCGCAATCACGTCGCCTGGCAGCAGCGTCATGAAACGGCTGATATAGCTGACGAGAAAAGCCGCACCGAATATCATCGTGCGCGTATTGCCCGTCTGCATGCGCTGGCCGTTCAGGTCCAGCCACATGTCGAGCGCCTGCGGATTGGGAATTTCTTCGGTCGTCACCAGATAGGGGCCGAGCGGGCCGAAGGTGTCGCAACCCTTGCCGCGGTCCCACTGGCTGCCGCGCTCGAGCTGGAAACTGCGCTCGGAAACGTCGTTGGTGACGCAATAGCCGGCGACATAGTCGAGGGCGCGTTCTTCGGGCACGTAGCGCGCGACGCTGCCGATCACGATGGCGAGTTCGACTTCCCAGTCGCCTTTGCGCGCGTCTTGCGGCAATACCACCGGATCGTTAGGGCCGGTAATCGACGTGGTCGCCTTGGTAAACAATATGGGTTCGCTCGGCACCGGCATGCCGGCTTCGGCGGCGTGGTCGGAGTAATTGAGGCCGACCGCCACGAATTTGCTGATCCCGGTAAAGGGGACACCGAGGCGCGGGTTGCCCTTCACCAGCGGCAGCGACTCGGGGTCGATCGCACGCAGTTTCTTGAGTCCGGCGGGCGTAATCGTCTGCGCATCCAGATTGTTGATGATGCCGGAGAGATCGCGAATCTGGTCCGCATGATCCAGGAGGCCGGGTTTTTCGTAACCGTTCTTGCCATAACGCAGCAGCTTCATCGGGTCATTCCTGCCTTTCTTTGATTAATGCCAATGCGGACATGCGCGCAGCGACGGTCAGGAGTTTTCCTGGACCGCGGCGTAGCGTCCGCGAAAAAACAGCAAGGGTGCGCGTTCGGAAAACCGGTATTGCAGCACGTTGCCGATGAATATGACGTGGTCACCGCTGTAATGACGTGCTTCAGTGCGGCACTCGAATTGCGCGCCAACGTGCTCGATCAGGGGCGTGCCATGCGCCCCGGAAACATGTTTGACGCCTTCGAACTTATTCGTTATCGGCTGCGCGAAACGCTGCGCGAGATCGATCTGATCGTGCGCGAGCACATTGACCGCAAAATGTGTCGCTTGCAGGAAATTCGGCAAATTGGGCGAGCGCAGCGACAGGCTCCACAGGACCAGCGGAGGCGAAAGCGATACCGAACTGAAGGAATTGCAGGTCAGCCCAATCGATTCGCCAGCCCCTGTCCTGGTCGTCACGATAGTAACGCCGGTCGCAAACAGTCCCAGCGCTTTGCAGATATCTCGCGGGTCGGCGTCCGCAGTCGGAATATGGAAATCGTTATCCATGGGCATCAAAGGGTTGGCACATCTGCGCCGATACCCAGCAGGCTCTTGCCGGCCATGGTGGTCGCGATGTCCCATGCCAGCGCGTAGTGGCTGTTCGCGGCGTGCACGTCGCGAAAGCTGCGCTGGATGGATTGCTGGTTAAAAAGAAATTCGCCACCGCCGGCGCCAAACAGCAAATCGACGCTTTCGGTGCACAGATGCGCGGCGTAAGCGGCGTCGCGGCGCAGGCGAATTTTCTGGTCAGCCGCCGGCATGGTGCGGTGGGCAGCCATTTCCATTGCTTCCCTGCAATTGCCCATCAGGATACGTTCGGCCGCGGCAACCGCAGCCGCCGCATGGCCGAGCCGCGCCTGCGTGGTCGCGTAATCAGCGAGCAGGGTAGTGGAATAAGCCGTAATGCGATGGCGCGTGTCTTCGACAAAAAACTCGATCGCGCCTTGCGCTATGCCCAGCGAGGCGCCTGCCACTACATACGGGAACATATCGAATACCGGCAAACGGTAGAGCGGGGCGGTTTCGCCGCCTGGCGCAACACCGGCTTTCATCTGGGCGACCGGCAACGCGCGATGTGCCGGCACAAATACGTTTTTGACTTCGATATCCTTGCTGCCGGTACCGCGCAATCCGGCAACGTGCCAGGTGTCGAGGGCCTGGTAATCGGCTTGCGGCAGTATGAATACGTAATACTCGGGCATCTCGCCCTGCGCGCTGGCGACGATGCCGCCCAGCATGCACCAGCCGGACGCATCGATGCCGCTTGAAAATTTCCAGTGCCCTTTCAACCTGAAACCGCCATCCTCGCGCTCTGCATGTCCGGCGGGAAATGTCAGTGCCGAGCCGACCAGCGTGTCTGCGGACTTGCCCCAGATTTCGTCCTGCGTGGCGCGCGGCCACAGCGCAAGCATCCAGTGGTGATTGGCGAGATTAGCGAGTACCCAGGCGGTCGAGCCGCAGCCACGGCCTATGATGGCCGTGAGTTCCACCATCGCTTCGTACGAAAGCTCACTGCCGCCGACGCGTTTCGGCTGCAGCATACGGAACAAGCCGCTCACATGCAGGTCGTGCAGCGTTTCGTCCGGGATGCGCCGCAATTCCTCCGCACGCAAGGCCCGTTCGCGTAATACCGGCACCAGCGCGCGGGCGCTGGCGATGAGCATGTCGTAAGTCGGGGCAGGCAGCATGGCGGGATCAGGATTCAACTTGGACGATAGCGCCGGTAGCCGCCGATTTGAAGATGGCTTCCAGCGCGGAGATGTTCGCTATCATCTGCGACTGCGGTACCGGGTAAGGCGCGCGGCCTTCCGCGGCATCGGCAAAAGCTTCGAGATTGGCCAGCACATTGGGGGCGGGGGCGAATTCCTTCACTTCGCGCTTGCCGCCCTGAAATGCCGTGGTCAGGACCCAGCCTTCGGGCGCCTCCGGATGGGTTTTGTCGCGGACTTCAACCCAGCCTTTGGTGCAATACACCGCAAAGCGGCCTTCGAACGGCGTGGCGAGGATAGCGCTGAGCAATGCATGGCCGCCATTTTTGAACGACACCAGGATAGCTAAAGTGTCGCCATTGACCAGTTGGCTGCCGAGCTGCTTGACGCTGGCGAACACGCGGTCCGCTTCGCCGAAGACGCCGACCGACAGGTCCAGCAAATGAATGCCGGTCGCAGTCATCGGGCCGGCCGGCGCCTCCTTGCCCGACAGCCGCCAGTTGTCTGCCGCCAGCGTCAGGAATTTGTCCTGGCTGAAATTGGCCTCGATCTGCAGAGGCGTGCCGAGTTTGCCCGACTTAACCAAGGCCATGGCCTCGAGGACCGGCGGTTCGAAACGTTTCTCATGGCCTACTGCGAGAACAACTTTATTGTCGTTGATTGCTTTTATCGCGCGCAACACATCGGCTCGTGTCATCGACAGCGGTTTTTCGCAAAAAACGTGTTTGCCGGCGTTCGCTGCAGCGACGATTTGATCTGTGTGCTGGGTATGCGGCGTGCACAATACAACGCCGTGGATTTTGGGGTCATTGAGCACCGCGGAAAACTCCGGGACGATCTCGACGGAATGCTGGCGGGCAAAATCCGCAATGCCCGCCGCATTGACCTCGACGACCTTGTCGACGCGGATTGTTTTGCTTTGCTTCAGCAGGGGCACGATCGTTTTCCCCCACCAGCCGATACCGACCACTGCAACGTTAAACAATGAAAATCTCCTTGGGCGCGGCTTATTTTGCGGACTTGGCGATTGCGGCATTCACGGCCGGCATCACCTTTTCCGCCATCAATTCCATCGAACGCTTGCTGAGCTTGGGGTCTATCCAGTCATGGCAGGAATATACCAGCGTGCCGAAATCGCCCGTCTGCTCGCGAAAGGCGAGTATTTGATCGACGACGCTGTTGACGGTGCCGGCGAGCACCAGTTGGTCGGTCACGTATTCGGGCGTAATCGCCGAATCGGGCATGGACTGATCGACTTTGAACAGATTGCCGCGGTTGCCGAAGCCCACTAGCTTGCGCACGAGCTGCTTGAAATAGAAGTGGTAGGGGCCTTCCGCCGATTTGCCGTAGCGCTGCGCGGTCTTTTCGTCGTCGGCCACAAAAATGCTTTTAGCAACACGCCAGTCGGCGGTGTCCGCCTGCTTGCCGACGTTCTTTTTGCCTTCGACGTAATTGGGCCAGTGTGTTTTCACCCATTGTGGCATCAGGAAGTTGGCGGAAATCGGCAACCAGCCACGCTCGGCCATGGCAGTTACGCCCTTGGAAAAGGGCGCAACGACGGTACCGACGATAGGGGGATGCGGTTTCTGGAACGGTTTCAGGATGATGCCCTGGCCGATTTCCGGAATCATGGTTTTTTCCGTGGTAATTTTCCAGAACTTGCCTTCGATGTTGTATGGCGGCTCGGACTCCCAGATTTTGAGCACCATGTTGATGCCTTCGACGAACATCGCATTGCGGTCGTTGCCGAGATTGCCGAAGACTTCCGCATCGGACAACAGGCCGCCCGGGCTGATGCCCATGATGAAACGGCCTTCGAGCAGATTGTCCAGCATCGCCACCTGCGCCGCGATGGCGGCGGGGTGGGAGTTCGGAATGTTGATGGTGCCGGTGCCCAGCTTGATGCGTTTGGTATCTGAAACCAGGCTCGCCAGAAACGTCATGCAGTGAGTGACGGTCTCGGCGGCGTCCGTCACGTGTTCGCCCACGTAAGCTTCTTCGAATCCAAGCTTGTCGGCGAGGATGATGGCCTCGCGGTCTTCGCGCAAAGATTGCGGGTAATTTTTGCCGGGTGGGTGAACCGGCATCATGAACATGGCGAGTTTCATACGGGTTTCCTGGTTGATTCGCTAACCCTGCACATTTTCAAGCGCTGCGGATGTCATCGGGCGTGATCGGCAGTTGCACAGGGCGTTTCAAACGCGCGGAAAGGTCGATGGCCTTGGTCAGCATCAACCGATTGTGGCCTTCGCGCGCGGTCGCATGCTGGGTAGGCACGCCGAGCGAGACGCGGTTGAGCCAGGAATTGGTTTCCTCGCGCATCGGGCCGCGCAGTTCACCCAGCGCCATGTCGCCGACGGGATAGCTGGTCAGAAAGTCCACATGGCGGCGCTTGTCGGGCGCATAGCCTTCGCCTTGCACGAGGTTGGTGGCGAGCACGATGTCGCGATGCGTGTCGTCTATGGTCAGCACGCCTTCGGTGCCGACCGCGCCGACTTCCAGGCTGTAGACCGCGCCCGGCCAGACTTCAGGCAGGGCCCACGAAATCAACCCGTGGTAAATCGCGCCATCGCTGAACGTAATCATATAGCCGGTGCCGTCTATGCCTTGCCACTGCGCTTTCAGCGCCTTGTCGACCGAGCGTGCATAGACTTCTACCGGCGTTTTCGCTTCCATCAGCCACATGACAATGTCCAGCGCATGCGTGCCGGATATCACCATCGGCGAAATCTCCGACGGATTGTCGGAGCGTTTGTAGTTATCGATTGCAACCAGCCGGTTCATGAACGCACGCGACGTGACCATCGTGACTTCGCCCAATGCGCCGGTAGTGATTTTTTCCTTGGCGACGAGCCAGCGGCGACGGAATCTTTGCGTATAGCCGATCACCGCGTCGACTTTCGCCTGCTCTATGGCATCCATGACCATTTGCGACTCAGCGAGATCGGTTGCCAGCGGCTTTTCGATCAGAAGCGGATGGCCGCGTTCAAGCGTGGCAAGTATCGGGTCCACATGCAGGTGCTCGTCAGTGGAAACGATGACCGCGTTGACTTCAGGACGCCTGACGAGTTCGCGGAAATCGGCAGTCACGAACTCGGCACCCACTTTGTCCGCGACCAGTTTGGCGCGTTCGGGATTGGTTTCCGCTATGCCTATCCAGCCGACCTCAGGATGGCGCGCGGCAAGTTCCCCGCGGATCAAGCCGACACGGCCCGCGCCGATGATAGCCAAGCCGATTTTTTTTGGCTGCCTTCTCACTTGGCGCCTCCAACCGCAGCCAGCGGACGCGATTCCGGTAACGGCAGGTTGACTGGCTGATTGCGCTCGGCCGAAATGTCCGCTGCGATGTAAACCTCCATGACCTGGCGCGCCTGCTCGGCGGTGACCAGCACCGGGCGGTCACAAGCCACGGCTTCGATGAAATGTACTGTTTCCGCCGACATCGGCCCCGCGTAAGTGTGCTCGACGAATTCACCCGGCATGCTTGACATCGGGTGGACGATGCCGGTCTTCATGGTGGTGAGCATAGTGTCTCTATGCGTGTCGTCGATGATGAGCGCACCTTCCGTGCCGACGAACTCTATCCACGTCATCGAAAAATTCGGATAAGCAGGCGGCAGGCTCCAGCCCGCGCAGATCACGAACGAGACGCCGCTGTCCATGGTAACGGTGATGTATTGCGTATCCGGCACATCAGCACCGGTGGACTCCTTCATGGTGCCGTAATTGACCGTCGAGTACACGCGTATCGGCTTGGCCGGCTCCAGGCACCACAGGATGAAATCGAGATCGTGGGTAGCTTCCATTGCGGCCGGCGACAGTTTCGTCCGGCCGGTGATTTTCTTGCCCAGCCCGCGGCCGATATGACGGCTCACCAGAGCGCTGACAGGTTTGCCGAGTGTGCCGTCCGTCGCGCATTTTTTGACGTAGGCGAATTTCGGATTAAAGCGCTGCGAGTAGCCGATGGTGAACTTGAGCGCGTTTTTGCGGGCAATAGCGATCAGTTCGTCGGCTTCGTGCAGCTCGATCGAAATCGGCTTCTCGAGGAATACATGTTTTCCGGAGGTCAGCGCATCGCGCGCGATCGGAAAATGCAGCGTTTCGGGGGTCGCCGAAATCATCACCGCGTCGATGTCATCGTTGCGGATGATCTGCTGATAATCGGCGGTGGCTGTTGCTGCGCCAGTCAGTTTGGCCACTTCGGCAAGCCGCTCTGGCCGCGTTTCCGCGAGATGCAGGCTTTTGACCAGCGGGTTGCTGGCGCAGGTCTGGGCGCGGATACCGCCGCACCAGCCAGTGCCTATGATGCCGACATTGATTTGCTTCAAAAGATTTCCTCGTTCTGGGGTGAACTTATGGTTGAAGGCGGGCATTGTCATTGTAACAACGCACCCACCTGCCCACAAACTTTGCACGCACGCATCGCCGCAGCCGGCAGGCAGGAGGGCCGGCCGGCATTAACCCCGGTATAATTCGCGCTGGTTGGCGCAGGGCAACGGCGGGTTTTCGGCCGTTCCCCGGCGTCGTAGCGCACTCCAGGAGAGCCCATCAGTGAAACGCATCGATACCCACAGCCACGTCATTCCCGAGACCATAATCGATGCGATGCGGGCGCAGCCCGACCTCTACAAAACGAAGATCGGCGGCACACGGGGGGCCTACACATTTACGCGCGGCAAAGTCACTTTCGACCTGATCACCGAGTTCTACGACGCCGATGCCAAGGTCGAATCGATGGAGCGCAAAGGCCTCGATATTTCGTACATTTCGCCGGGGCCGCAGACCTTTTTCTATGGCCTCGGTCCCGACGACGCGCTGAAGACCGCGCAACTGGTGAACGACGGTGTCGCCAAAATGGTCATGGCGCGCCCCGAGCGGTTACGCGGCATGGCCACGCTGCCCATGCAGCATCCTGACGCGGCAATCGCTGAACTCGAGCGCGTGGTCAAGGAATATGGATTCAAAGCGGTGGAAATGGGCACTGCCATCGGAGAGGAGGAGCTCGCCGAACCCAAGTTTCGCCCGGTATTGCGCCGACTGCAGGAAATGAAGATCGTCGTTTTCGCACACCCGAATACGCAAGGCGCAGGCGGCAGGCTCGATTGCTGGTACCTGACCAACCTCATCGGCAATCCGCTCGACACGACCATCATGGTCGGCAAGCTCATGTTCAGTGGTGCGCTCGACGAGCTTAAAGACCTGAAGATGCTGCTCGCGCATGGCGGCGGCTTTTTGCCGTATCAGATCGGGCGCTTTCAGCATGGGCATACGGTGCGTGCGGATACCGCCGCAATTACCCAATCCAAGCCGCTAGACATGTTCAAGAATTTCTATTTCGATGCATTGACGCACAGTCCGCAGGCGACGCGCCATCTGCTCGAAATGGTGGGGTCCGAACGCGTGGTGCTCGGCACCGATTCACCGTTCGACATGGGCGAAGAGCAGCCGCTGCAGCACATGGACAAGGTGCCGCGCCTGACCGCCAAGGAGCTCGAAGACGTTTCGTATCGGACTGCATCCAGATTGTTCGGCGAAAAATTCTAGAAGCAGTCTCAAAAACGGATTCGAGCCGCGGATAAACCGCAGATGAACGCAGATAAGTTCAAAGGACCTAGCGTTTATGCTTTCGAATTGTTTCATCCGCGCGTATCTGCGGCTGATGTTTATTTTGTATTTTTAAGATGAGCTCTGGTTAACCGGCAATATGAAACGTAGCCGAACATCTGCATTGGTGGGCGTAGTCGGCCTGGGCATCATGGGTGGTGCTTTTGCCAAACATTTGCGTGCCGCGCGGTTCAATGTCGTCGGTTATGACGTGGCGACGGCGCGGCGAGCCGCGTTATGCAAGCTGGGTGGAGTCGCCGTCACATCATCCGCCGAAGTTGCCGCTGCTACCCGCATCCTGATCACCTCGTTGCCGTCGTTGGTTGCATTTGAGGCGGCGCTGTTCGGCAAGGACGGCGTTGCTGCCGGCGCGCGCAAAGGCACCATCGTCATCGAAGCCAGCACGCTGCCGCTCGAGGTCAAGGAAAACGCCCGTAAACGCCTCGCCAAAACCGGCGTTATCCTGCTCGACTGCCCGATCAGCGGCACCGGCGCGCAGGCCGCAGTGAAAGATATCGTGGTGTACGCCAGCGGCGATCGCGGCGCCTGCACGCGCTGCAAGAAGATCTTTGCGGGTTTTGCGCGCAATTCTTACTACTGTGGCGCGTTCGGCACCGGCTCCAAGCTGAAGTTCGTCGCCAATCTGCTGGTCACCATACACAATCTGTCGACTGCCGAAGCCTTCGTGCTGGCCGAGCGGGCAGGGGTCGATGCCGACCTGATGTATCGGGTCATCAAGGACGGCGCCGGAACGTCGCGCATGTTCGAGGTGCGCGGCCCGCTGATGGCCAAGCGCAATTACCTTCCGGCGACGATGAAGATCGACGTCTACCAGAAAGACATCGCCATCATCAAAGCCTTTGCCGCGAAGCTTCGCTGCCCGACGCCGCTGTTCTCGCTCAGCAAACGCTATTACGATATGGCTTACGCGGGCGGGTTCGAGAAGCACGACACCGCCGCCGTGCATGCCGTTCTGCGAGCAAAGAAGAGAGTCTCCGCCAAGCGCCGTTAAAGCGTCTGATCAAGCAGTTGCTGTTTTGCCACAAGGTTCCCATTGAAAACCGTCACCAAGTTCCCGCATAAAGTCACCGTCACCGAAGATTGCTGGATACCGATGCCCGACGGCATCAAGCTCGCTGCCAAGCTGTGGCTGCCGGACGTTGCCGCCACCAAGGGCGTGCCGACCATTATCGAGGTCATCCCGTACCGCAAACGCGATATCTATGCGCCGCGTGACGCGCAACATCACCACTATTTCGCCGGCTACGGCTACGCAACGATGCGCGTCGACATCCGCGGCTCGGGCGACTCGGGCGGCGTGCAAGGCGTGTTCGCCGCAATTCAGGAGCAGAACGACACGCTGGAAGTTCTAAAGTGGATCGCCGCGCAGTCGTGGAGCGACGGGCAGGTTGGCATGTTCGGTATTTCGTGGGGCGGTTTCCAGGGCATTCAGACTGCCTACCGCGCGCCGAAGGAACTGAAAGCGGTGATTGCGTGTTCGTACGCGCCGGACCGCTACCGCTACAGCCAGGTGTTCCGCGGCGGCTGCGTGCTGCTGCGTTCGATCCGCTGGTCGAGCCAGTTGTTCGGCTATAAGTCGCGCCCGCCCGATCCGCTGCTCCTTGGCGACGACTGGCGCGCGATGTGGATGGCACGGCTGGAAGCGGACACGCCACAGATCACCGCGGCGCTGAAGCATCAGGCCTTCGATAACTACTGGCGCGAACGGTCCATCGATCACGCCAAGATCAAGGCGCCGTTCTATGCGATCAGCGGCTGGGCCGACGGCGCCTATGTGAGCGCCGTCAGTGAATCGCTCGGCAAGCTCAAGTCACCGGCCAAGGGATTGATCGGCCCCTGGGGCCATCGCTTTTCGCACCTCGGGGTGCCGGGACCCGCGATCGGTTTCCTGCAGGAATCGCTGCGCTGGTACGACCACTGGATGCGCGGCAAGGACACCGGGATCATGCGCGAGCCGAAACTGATCGCGTGGATGCCGCAGGCGGTGCCGGCAAAGGGCTGGTACCCCGAATCGCCGGGACGCTGGGTCGCGGAGCAGGAATGGCCGAACAAGCGCATCAAGATGCAGAAGTTTTTCCTCAATGCCGGCGGCGCGCTCGGCGCGCGGGCGGGAAAGTCCGCGAAGCTCACGCACCTGTCGCCACAGACGCTGGGCCTCGAAGTCGGTGAACTGATGCCGTGGTTCCAGCACGGTCCCAGCCCGGAAATGCCCGGCGACCAGCGCGCCGACGACGGCAAGTCGCTGAGCTTTGATACGCTGCCGCTCGCAAAGACGCTCGAGATCCTCGGGACGTCCACGGCTGAACTGACGCTGTCCGTGGACCGGCCGGTGGCGTTCATCTGCGTGCGGCTGTGCGATGTGGCACCGGATGGCGCTTCAACGCGCGTCACCTACGGCACGCTGAATCTTACGCATGTGCCGAACGGCCCCGGCAAGCCAACAAAGCTGGTGCCGGGCCGCCAGTACAAGGTGAGCGTGCCGCTGATTGACTGCGGCTATTCGTTTGCGAAAGGCCATCGTATCCGTGTCGCAGTGTCCACGACCTATTGGCCGCTGCTCTGGCCGTCGCCGGAGCCCGTTACGCTCACGCTCGTCGCCGGTAAAAGCGCGCTCGCGCTGGCGGTGCGCCCGCCACGCAAGGAAGACAAGAATCCGCCGCGCTTCAAGCCGGTGGAGGCCGCGCCGGCATTCCCGAAGACAACGCTGGAAGCGGGCGGACGCAATCGCGTGATCCATACCGATCTCAGCAAGCGTGAGACGGTAGTGGAGGTGTCGGATTACAGCGGTCTCAGCCGCTACGACGAGATCGATCTCATCGCGGGCGCGCGCTCGACCGAGCGCTACCGCATCGTCGAGGATGATCCGTTGTCCTGCACGGCGGAGGTGACGTGGCAATGGGTGTTCGAGCGAAAGGACTGGAAGATCCGCACCGAGACGCGCACGCATGTTTCGTGCACGAAAAAAGACTACGTCATCAAGGCCGACATCCAGGCCTACGAAGGTGAAAAGAAAGTGTTCGAACGCTCTTTTGAGGAATTGATTCCGCGCCATGGAAACTAGAAATCATCTCAAAAATACAACGCCGACAAGCATCCGCCGATACGCGCCGATTGACGCCGATACAATTCCAGACCCTTCCTCGAATCAAGGTCAACCCCAATGAGCTTATCTGCGTTCATCCGCGGTCATCGGCGGTTCCAAGCTGTTTTTGAGACAGCTTCTAACCTTTCTTTTTGCGTCACTCGCTGCGCTGCTAGCGCAGTTTGCCTGCTGACGCTCGCAGCGAGTGCCGCCGCGCAAACTTATCCCAACAAGTCGATGACGCTGGTGGTGCCGTTTCCGCCGGGCGCCGCAACCGACGTGTTTGCGCGTGCCGCCGGCCGGCGCATGGGCGAACTCCTTGGACAAAACATCGTGATTCTCAACCGCGATGGCGCATCAGGATCGATCGGCACCGAAATGGTGGCGAAAGCCGCAGGCGACGGTTATACGCTGCTGTGGGGCAGTTCCGGGCCGCTCGCCATCAGCCCGGTCTGGACGGAAAAACTGCCGTACGACCCGGTGCGCGACTTCGCACCAGTCAGCCTGTTCGCGAAGATTCCGTACCTGCTGGTCATACACCCGCTGGTTCCCGCTAAAAACGTCAAAGAACTAGTGGCGCTCGCCAAGGCGCACCCGGGCAAGCTTAATTTCGCGTCGTCAGGTACCGGCGGCACCGCGCACCTGGCGGGCGAGTTGTTCAAATCGATGACGAACATCGACATCGTGCACGTGCCCTACCGCGGCACTTCGCTGTTCGCGACGGAACTGATCGCAGGGCAGGTCGATCTTGCATTCGTCGGACCGACCACCGCGCTGCCGCACTTGCCAACGGGCCGGATGCGCGCGCTGGCTACTTCGGGAACTCGCCGTTCCGAGATGTTCGCGGACGTCCCCACGATGGCCGAGGCAGGGTTTCCGGCCTATGAGTTCACGCAGTGGTACGGGCTGCTGGCGCCTGCCAGGACGCCGCGGGAAATCGTGAACGTTTTGAATGCAACCCTGCTCAAATCCATGGATGAGCCCGATGTCAAAAAGCGCATCGCCGGCGAAGCTGCTGCCGCTACCCCTGGCACACCTGAGGAATTCTCTGCTTATCTGAAAAGCGAGCTGGCGAAGAACGCGAAAATGATCAAAGACGCGAAACTCAAGCGCGAGTAGTAGAAGTGGTCTCAAAAGGAATTTGGAACCGCCAATGAATTCTTTTTAATACCCCCTTGAGGGTACGCGAATGAACGCAGATAAGCTCACGCGACTGCGCGCTGGTTCGGGGCCAAGCCTGGAATCGTGTCAGCGTCAATCGGCGTATATCGGCGGTTGCTTGTCGCTGTTCTTGAGATAGATTTTATTTTGAGATAGCTAATTACAGTTAATCACGGCATTTCATAACAAAATAAAACCCGAGGAGTGCATATGGATTTTCTCAAACGTGTGGCAGTGCCAGCAGTGCTGCTATGCCTGCCGGTGCTCGCATCGGCGCAGCCCGCGAAATATCCGGCCAAACCGATCAGGATGGTTGTCGGTTACGCCCCGGGCGGCGGCAGCGATATCATGGGCCGACTGATCGCCCAGCAAATGGCGGAAGCGATGGGCCAGCAGGTCGTGGTCGAAAACCGCGCCGGTGCAGCGCAAAATATCGCGGCCGAATTCGTGGCCAAATCGCCCGCCGACGGTTACACCGTATTTCTGAGCTCCGCGGCGCTCGGCATCAATGTCAGCCTGTATCCGAAGCTCAATTACGACCCGGTCAAGGATTTCATTCCGGCTGCGTTGTTCGCCACCAGCCCTAACCTGTTGCTGGTGCACCCTTCGTTTCCCGCGAAAAACGGCAGGGAATTCATCGCCGTCGCCAAAAAGAACCCGGGTAAACTCAATTTCTCGTCATCCGGCAGCGGCAGCTCGCAGCACTTGTCCGGCGAAATGCTGAAAATCCAGATCGGCGTTGACATGACGCACATTCCGTATAAAGGCAGCGCGCCATCGATGACCGCGCTGGCGAGCGGGGAGGTGGATTTTTCGTTCAACAACATTCCGTCGGCGCAACCGCTGATGACGCCGGGCCGGGTGCGCGCGCTTGCGATTACGAGCGAGAAGCGCTCCGCGCTGCTGCCGGAGTTGCCGACCATGATAGAAGGCGGGGTGAAAGGATTTGTGACGCAAACCTGGTATGGCGTATTGGTGCCCGCAGGCACGCCGGCGGACATCGTCAATACGCTCAATGCGGTGATCGTCAAAGCCGTGCAGAAGGAAGATTTTCGCGCTCGCCTGGCACAAACCGGAGCGGATACAATTACCGAAACGCCGGAATATTTTCGCAAGTACTTGCAGGAAGAAATCGAGCGCTGGGGTAAAGTAGTGAAAGCGTCGAAGGCGAAGCCGGAGTAGGGGTTTAACCCCGCTTCATAGTGAGACCAACGGACCATATATGTCGACTTATCAACCTGCCCGCCACCGCATCAAATTCCGCGACGTCCCCATGGGGCAGCGTTTTTACGACCCTATCAGCGAGGAATACTTCGTCAAGCAGAGCGCCACCATGGCCGCGATGGTTACCGGCATCGGCGACGGCACGATACCGGACGAATTTGAGCCGGACGACATCGTCGGCATCGATCACTAGCCGGAATATCAGTGCGAGGAAGCGGCCGGCACTCTGACGGTCGTGAATTCCACCTGCACGGTTTCCTTCTCGTTCGCCAGCCAGACCTGGTCTTCCTGTACCGTGCAGTTCAGCTGCATATTGCGGCTGGCCAGTTGCGCCAAGGCACGCGTACTGGCCTGCGCCAGTATTTTGACCGTCAGGTTCTGCGTGCGCTCGAGCTTGTCGCTGACCTGCTCCCACCACAGGCTCGCGCCATGGCCGCCGTAGGCGTAAACGAACACCTCGTCCGCGCGGCCACACGCCCGGCGTATGCGTTTGTCGTCGGGAAGTCCTAAATCTATCCAGATCTGAATCGAGCCCGTCAGGTCTTTTTGCCACAGGTCGGGTTCGTCGTCGGTGCTCAGGCCTTTGCCGAATGACAGCGTATCGCTGGCATGCAGCGCAAACGCCAGTATCCGCACCATCATGCGTTCATCGGTCTCGGAGGGATGACGTGCGATCGTCAACGCGTGATCGTGGTAATAATTGCGGTCCATATCCGCAATCTGGACGACGGCCTTGCAGATGGTTGCCTTGAGAGCCATGCCGCATCATGCCACACGGTGCAGCGCGCGGTTCGCTAGTGGAGACATTTCGTGACTATTCAGCACAAATGAAGGGGATTGTACAACGAGTACGTTTAGCGTACAGTGAGGGCCATGGATGAGTTGCCGGATCTTTCGAGTCTAAGTCATGCGCAAAAAGATGACCTGATCCGCTTGCTCTATCCGTT
>CANJHY010000006.1:0-49709 GCA_947474275.1 Betaproteobacteria bacterium | reverse complement strand
TGGCGTTCATTTTTGGTTCGGTAGCTCAGGGCAAGGAGCGTGCTACCAGCGATGTGGACGTACTGGTCGTCGGTTCTGCTACGTTTTCCGCTGTCGTCGAGGCCTTGAACCGCGCAGGCGAACGGCTGAACCGCGATGTGAATCCGGTGGTGATGACGAGCGTCGCATTCGAGGCTAAGCTGGTGAGCCGTGACCGCTTCGTGACCAGGGTGGCGCGCGAGCCAAAAATATTTCTGCTAGGGGATGCCGGTGAGTTTTCGCGCGACGTATTTGCGGAATTGCGCGAGGGAATGACGGCACTTGCGAAAACCCGGCACGGCAAACCCGCTGTACGAGCGAAGAAGTCGATATAAATGCCCATCATCTACCACATCACCCGCAAATCCGATTGGGACGCTGCCCTCGCGTCCGGTTCGTACACGGCCGACAGCCTCGCTACCGAAGGCTTCATCCACTGCTCCACCGCGGAGCAAGTCATCGCCACCGCCAACCGCATATTCAAAGGCCGGAGCGATCTGGTGCTGCTCTGCGTCGATACCACTAAAGTCAAAGTAGAAATCCGCTACGAGAACCTGGAAGGCGGTAAAGACCTCTTTCCGCACATATACGGCGCGCTGGAGATTGCGGCGGTAATCGCCGTGCACGATTTCCCGCCGCGAGACGATGGCAGTTTCGAGCTGCCGTCGGCGCTGCAGCGCGTTTAAATTTGCTTACCGCGCCGCCTGCTGGCGGCGATACTCGTTGCGCTTCATTTCCATATAGGCGGCACGCTCGACTTCGTGCAACTGGCGCGCGTATTGCTCGGTGGAGTTGTAGCAGGTGCGCAAGCGTTTTTCGAACTGCTCCGGTAGCGGCGCGGTCAGCGCGCCGAGGTGGGCGTCGATGGCGAGAAAATAACGCATGGTGTTGCGCTCGACCATGCCGCGTACGCCGGTCGCGAGATAGCCCTGCATGGCGAGACGCCACGCCGAAAGCATGGGAATAAGTGAGGTGAACTATGGTCCTACCGCCTTCGGCAGGAGCAGACTCCAGCAGAATACGATAGTTACCGGTCGCCAGCGGCCCGCTCTCGGCCGTGAGTTCGACCGCAAAATAATCCGGCGTCGCTGCCACCCCGCGACAAATGAATTCGACGTAATGGGCGTCTTCCAGCGGCTGATCGAATTTTTTGCCGATGCAGACAAACAGCGTGGTGCGGGCATTGTCGGTGGGCGCACGGCGATACTTGGTGTTGATGTGCAATATCATCACGTCGCACCATTGCTCGGGGCCATTGAGCGCCGAGCTGACGCTGGCAAAAGGATAGTCGGCCAGCGCGAAGATCTCACCCTTCAGCGCGCGCGCAATGACGCGGCGGAATTCGAGTCAATCGCCGCTCCCGCTGCCGGCCCGACGCACGCGATGCATGCGAACAGCAAGGCGGCAAGCCGATGTTGCGCCTGCGGCAACATAGCCCGTCTAAGCCCGAATGAACATGGATTTCATGGTTGACGAATATACGGGGCCGACCTGGCCCAGTATGTGCGTTGTCGCACCGAAACCTGGCGTCCGCAAGCGCGTGTAAAATTTGCGCAACTCGCGGCACCCTGTTACGTCACTTTATTCGCGCAAGGCACGCATGAAAGACATCGCACTCGTCGTATTCGACATGGCGGGAACCACGATCGAGGATTCGGGCCAGGTGCCGGAGGCCTTCACCACGGTATTGCGCCAGCACGGCATAGAAATCACCGACGACGCATTGCGCGCGGTGCGCGGCGCCTCGAAGCGCGACGCGATCCGGCATTTCGTCGTCCGGCATCATAAAACCGGCATTGACGCGCTGACCGACAGGATCTTCAACGATTTTCGGGATTACCTGGCAATGCTGTTCAAAGCGGGCGGTGTCAAACCGGTTGTCGGAGCGGCAGAGACTTTCCGCTGGCTGCGCGGGCTCGGAGTGCGCATCGCGCTCAACACCGGGTTCGACCGCCTGACGACCGACCTCATTATCGACGCCGTCGGCTGGAAGAGCGGCGTCGCCGACGCCATCATCTGCGGCGACGACGTAGCTCTGGGCCGGCCCGCCCCTTACCTGATCTTCCGCTCGATGGAAGCGACCGGTGTCACCAGCGTGCACCAGGTCATGTGCGTCGGCGACACCGTGCTCGACATGCAGGCGGGCCACAATGCCGGTGCGCGCCATGTCGTCGGCGTACTGTCCGGCGCGCACAAAAAAGACCAGCTCGAAAAAGAACCCCACACCCACCTGATCGCGAGCGTGGCCGACCTGCCTTCTTTGCAGCTCTGAGGAAACCCTTACCGTTCGCTCTGAGGTATCGAAGGGCGAACGGCATCTTCCGCTCAGCATCTTGTCCGTGCTTCTATACATCAGCACGAACGGACATTGCCAGAACACCCTTCCCCAGTACAGCACGCCTGAATCTCTTGTAAGCCTGCAGTAAGACTGCTGCGCGAACATGATGAGACGCTCAACCGGCAACCGGATGACCATAGCCAGACCGCTAATCGGCCGACCAGGAGATCCACATGACCAGACTTATTACAGGACTTTACTCGTTATTTTTCTTCCTTTCGGCATTCGCGGAAGACATCAAAGACGCGCCGCCGCCGGAACAAACCGACGTCGTCGGCATCGTGATTTTCTTCGGCGTTTTCATCGCCCTGTGCGTCGGGTTCTTCGGCTACATGTACTGGCGGCACAAGAACAACAAGGAAGATTGATTCACCAGGGACCGTCGCTCCCACGCTTAATGCAGTAGACCGTCATTCCCGCGCAGGCGGGAATCCGGACCAATCCGGTTTGATGCTTGCTTGACTCCTGGGCTCCCGCCTACGCGGGAGCGACGTTAGCGCGGGAATGACGTTACTTCATGCGGTAGCGTTCGACCGCTTCCTTGTTCCACGTCAGTCCATTGCCCGCCCGCGCGGGCGCAATCGCGTTCCCATCGACGATACGCAGCGGTTCTTCGACGATAGCATCCGCCCAGTCCACATATTCGAGCCAGTGCGCGGTCGGCGTTACCGCCAGCAAATGCGCGCTCACTTCCGGAAACAGATGCGATGACATCGGGATCGAGCGCTCAGCCGCGAGTGCCGCAGCACTCCTCCATCCGGTCACGCCGCCGATGCGTTCGAGATCCGGCATCACGTAATCGCACGCCTGCAAGTCGAGCGCTTCGGCCATCGCGCGCGGCTCGGAAAAGTTCTCGCCGATCTGGATCGGCGTCTGCAGTTCACGCGCCAGCATGGCGCAGCCGCGATAGTCATCGTGGCGTATCGGCTCTTCGATCCAGGACACGCCCTCACTATCGAGAGCAAGGCCGCGCTTGAGTGCCTCATCGACCGACAACGCCTGGTTGAAATCGACCATGATCTTGATGGCGCCGGGCACGCGTTGTTTCACCGCGTGCAGCGCAGCCACGTCTTCTTCCAGCGTCGCATAGCCGAGACGCAGCTTCACGGCGCGAAAACCGCCGGCGAGCAACTTCTCCGCTTCGTCAGCCAATGCCGCGGGCGGCATCAGGCCGAGACCGCAACTGTTGTAGGCAGGGACCGGTCGCGGCGACCCGCCGAGATACGTGGCCAACGGCATGTTCGCCGCAATGGCGAGCGCGTCCCAGCACGCGGTATCGAACGCCGCCATCGCCATGCGCACTATGCCCTGCACGCCGATCAGCCTGAAGCGTTTTGACAGCAGCGCCCACAATGCGTCCGGCGCGATGCGCTCGCCGCGCACCGCGCGCTCGACTTCGGCCAGCAGGCTGACGATTGCCGGCGCTGCCGCCGCCAGATAACAAAAAAGATAAGTGCGGCCGGTGACGCCTTCTTCGGTCTCGACGTCTACCAGCAGCAGAGGTGCCGCGCGGACTGCGGCGGCGCTGGTGCCCAGCACGTAGCGCATCGGCACTTCGACTGCGACGGCGCGGACCGCGCGTACGGTCAATACGTCCTTCATGCCGCGGGTGGATGGCCCTCTGCATACAAAGCCAGCATGTCCCACACCGCACGGTTCGCGGGTGTCGGCACGCCGACCGCAGCGCCCAGCGTGACCACGCCGCCGGCCAGCCATTCGACTTCGAGCGGATTGCCGCGCTCGAGATCGTGATGCATCGATGACGTCATGGTGGCCGGCACACTGTCGCCAAACTTCAGGCGGTCGTCGGCGAAATCCGCCGGCAGCGCCACGCCATGCGCGCGGCCCACCGCGACGACTTCTTTGAACAACTCATACAGGAACGCGCGTGCGCGCGGATTGCTGCGGATCGGGCCTATGGTGGATCGCATTGTCGTTGTGGTGCCGGAGAGGCCGACGAGAAAGGTGTATTTCTCCCATAGCGTGCGGCGGATGTCATCCGACAGCTCGGCCTTGATGCCGGCGTGCAGCAGCGCTGCGAGCAGCGCTTCCGCGCGCGCGGAGCGCTTGCCGCCGTACTCGCCAAAAACAATCCTCTGCATGGCGCCCACTTGCAGAATGACGCCCGGCCGCGCGACGTGCGTCGCCACATAGGCCACTCCACCCATGATCTGCGCTGCCGGATAGTGCTTGCGCAGGATGTCGTCCTTGACGACGCCGTTCTGCAAAGACAGTAGCGCCGTGTGCGGGCCGACAATCGATTTCACTGCCAGCGCGGCTGCCTCGGTGTCCTTCAGCTTGACGGCGATGATGACCACATCGGCAACACCTATGGTCGCCGGATCGTCAGTGACGTTGACCTTGGCAACATGGATGTCGCCTTGCTCTTTGTTCTCTATCGTCAACCCGTGATCGCGCATCGCCGCCAGATGCGCGCCACGCGCCACGAAATGCACTTCGCAACCGGTGTTCGCGAGCCGCCCGCCGTAAAAGCCGCCGACCCCGCCGGAGCCCATGAGCGCTATCTTCATGCTTGCCGCCGGCGCGCATGAATGCAAAGGATGAAGGATGAAGGCGGAAGGATGAAGGAAAATCGATTTCCATACCTGACCATGGCAAGAGACATGTTTTTATTCATCCTTCATCCTTGATTCGTCCCCGCCAGCACTTCCGCGACGTGCAGCACGCGCGTTTTGGTGTCGCCCCTGCGCCGCAGGCGGCCTTCGATGTTGAGCATACAGCCGAGGTCGCCGAGCACGATGGCGTCCGCGCCCGTCGCCAGCGCGTTTTCGCATTTGTTGTCGGCGATGCGCGTCGAGACATCGCCGAACTTGACCGCGAACGCCCCGCCGAAGCCGCAGCAGGTTTCCGCTTCGTTCATTTCCGCGAGCTTGAGCCCGGCGACTTTTGCCAGCAGCGCGCGCGGCTGCGCTTTCACACCCAATTCGCGCAGGCCCGAGCAGGAGTCGTGATAGGTGATGGTGCCGTCGAATTTTGCGGCTATGCGGTCGAGCTTCACCACGTTCAACAGGAAATCGGTCAGTTCGTACGTTTTTGCGCACAGGCGCTCGGCGCGCGCGAGTTCTTCCGGCTGGTCGGCAAACAAATCCGGATAGTGCGCGCGTATCATGCCGGCGCAAGAGCCGGATGGCGCCACGACGTAATCGCAGGCCTCGAATTCGGCAAGCACTTTGCGCGCGAGTGCCAGCGCAGACTTGCGATCGCCCGAGTTATAGCCCGGCTGGCCGCAGCAGGTCTGCGTCGCCGGCACCACCACTTCGCAACCGGCGCCCTCCAGCAGCTTCAACGCCGCCATGCCGATGCTGGGACGCATCAGATCGACAAGGCAGGTGACGAACAGGCCGACGCGCATCAAAGTCAGGAGAGGCGAGAGGCGATAGACGAGAGGCGCAAGAAAATGCCAGCCCCGCCTGTCTGCTCCCGTGCTCTTCTCGCCTCCCGCCTCTCGCCTCTCGCCTCTCGCGTCACTTAAACAGCCCCTGTTTCTCCAGCCAGCCCTGGATCAGCTCGGCGATCTGCGCGTTGTTCTTATCCATCATCATCATGTGCGAGTTGCCCTTGATGCCGACCTGCGGGAGATTGACCACGTCGTAGCGGCCGCCGGCGGCGCGCACTGCTTCAAGCTGCTTCAGCTGGTTGGCGCGTATCGTCGGCCAGCGCGAATCCTGCTCGATGTAGTCGCCGTAGACGGCGAGGATAGGCGTGTTCTTCAAACGGTCGACGAGTTTGGCGTCGCCAAGACCCGCCGGCTCCACCAGCACCAGCGCCCTGACCTTGTCGGGGCGCGCCTGCGCGACCTTCTGGCCGAACTGTCCGGCCTGCGAATGCACGAGCACCACGCACGGGCAGACCTTGTCGACGAGTTCCGTATAGGCCGCGATAATCGCATCGTCGGTGGTCGTCCAGCGCGGCACGCCCTGCTTGGTGAAATTATCGTAGCCTTCGGCCGGAAACTGGCTGCCCGGCATCAGCTTCATTTTCGCCGGGTCCTTGTTGTAGGAGCCAGCGCCAGCGCCGATGCGGAAACGCTCGAAAGGATTTTCCTTGGTCAGGAACACCGGGTCGCCCTTGAACGTATTGGTCCAGCCGGCGCGCCCGCGCTCCACCGCGTCAGAGTTGTAGACCGCCCAGCCTTTCTTGACGAAATAGTTGAGCCAGCCCTCGCGCCCGTCGGGCGTCGTCTCGTAGGTCACGCCGGTGAGGCCGCCGCCATGCCACATCAGAAGCGGCAGCGCGCCGCGCTCGTTCTGCGGAATGAAATACTGCACGTACATCTGCTCGACCTGATAAACGCCGTTGGGATCGACTTTTGCCGGCACGCCGCCCGCCGTAAACGTCACTTCCTTGACCGGCTGGCCCGAGATGGTGATTTCGCGCCCGCCGACATGAAACGAGCCCATGTCCTTCAACGCGATCGGCGCCTGCGCGCAACCCGCCAACGCCGCCACTGCGGCTATCGATAATATTTTTTTCATGTACGCCTCTCTAAACTTCAGCGATTAAGTGATTGTGTGATTTGGTGATTGGCTCAATCGCTTAATCACCCAATCATCTCTTCAATCAATCAATCGGACTTCGCCCCCGTGTCCTTCACCACCTTGCCCCATTTCGCCGCTTCTTTCCTGATGTGCTCGGCGTATTGTTCGGGCGTGCTGCCGACCGGTTCGATGCCGTCGTTCAGCAGCCGCGTCTTGAGGTCGGGCGCCTGCAGTACTTTTGCGATCTCCTGCTGCAGCTTGTTGACGATGTCCCGGGGCGTGCCGGCGGGCACGCACACACCCGACCACGACACGGCGTCAAAGCCGGGCACGCCGGACTCGGCGATCGTCGGCACGTCGGGCAGCGTCGGAAAACGCTTGCTGCTGCTGATGCCCAGCATCTTCAGCTTGCCGGCCTTGACATGCGGCAGCGAGCTGACCGGCTGGTCGAACATCATCACCACCTGACCGCCGAGGAGATCGCCCATCGCCTGGCCGGTGCCCTTGTACGGCACGTGGGTCACGTCAATGCCCGCGGCGGTATTGAAGTAGGCGGCCGAAAGATGCGACCCGGTGCCGACACCGGACGAGGCGTAATTGAGCTGGCCCGGACGCGGCTTCGCGAACGCGATGAACTCTTTCACGTTCTTCACCGGCAGCGACGGATGCACGACGATGATGTAGGGCAGCGAGCCGGTCTGCGTGACCGGGACGAGGTCTTTCTCGACGTTGTACGGCAGCTTGGAGAACATGAACGGCTGGATCGCGAACGTGCCGGTGGTGCAGGCGAAGATGGTGTAGCCGTCGGGCGGCGACCTGACGAGCGCTTCCGTGGCGACGATGCCGCCGGCGCCCGTGCGGTTGTCGACCACCACCTGCTGGCCGATGTTCTTGCCCAGATCCTGCCCGATCAGCCGCGCGACGATGTCGGTCGAGCCGCCGGGCGCGAAGCCGACCAGGAAGCGGATTGATTTGTTCGGATAGTTTTGCGCCGAAGCAACGGCACAGAGCGCAGCCAGCGCCAGCGTTACCAGCAACGTCAGGGTGATGCGCATGATGCCTCCCGTTAAAAATCCCAGGTGAATTATGGCAGATAACCGCGGTCACTCCGCGCGCACGCCGGATTCCCTGATCAGAGGCCCCCAGCGCGTGTGCTCGGCCCTGAGTTGCACCGCAAACTCTTCGGGAGTGTTGGCTACCGCCTCGGCGCCATCGGCCGCGAGTTTCTCTTTGATTTCCGGCGTCAACAGCACTTTAGCGAACGCCGCGTAAAGCCTCGCCACGATTTCTTTCGACGTGCCGGCCGGCACGTGCGCGCTGTAATAAGTGGCGATATCGTAGCCCTTCACGGTCTCGCCGATAGCCGGCACGGCAGGCAATGCGGGCGAACGCGTTGCGGATGTCACGCCGAGCGCGCGCAAGCGGCCGGAACGGATATGCTGCACCGCCGCCGGCATGGTCGCGAACATCGTCGCAACATGTCCACCGAGGAGGTCGGTGACGGCCGGCGCCCCGCTGCGGTACGGCACGTGCGTGATGCTGATGCCGGCAAGCTTTTGCAGCAGCACGCCCGACAGATGCTGCGAACTGCCGCTGCCTGAAGATGCGTACGTGATGTCACCCGGATGCGCCTTCGCAAACGCAATCAATTCCTTGATACTTTTTACCGGCACCGACGGATGCGCCGACAACACATTCGGAATGCGCGTAAGCACGGTGATGGCGACGAAATCCCGTAGCGGGTCGTACGGCAGCTTGGGAAACAGGAACGCATTGATGACATGCGAGGAAAATCCGCCCAGCGTGACGGTGTAACCATCGGGCGGCGCCTTGGCGCCCGCCTCGACACCGATGATGGCGGACGCACCCGGCCGGTTGTCGATGACGATCTGCTGGCCGAACTGCTCGCCGAGTTTCGGCGCCAGCACGCGCGCGACGATGTCGGCCGAGCCACCCGCCGCGAACGGCACGACAAAGCGCACCGGTTTCGACGGATATGCCTGTGCTGCCGCTCCGGCCACAGCCAGCACACTGAGAGCGCCCACAGTCCACGAGCACGGATTGCTTCTCACTCCTCTCTCCTCTCTCCTCTCGCCTCACCCGCCTTCATGCCATGCCTATCGGTTCGGCCAGTTGCTCAAGCACTTTGCCCGGCCGCGCGCGCATCAGCGCCTCCAGCTCGGCGCGCACTTTGCTGTAACCCGGATCGTCGAACAGGTTTTGCATTTCGCCCGGGTCGTTGACGAGATCGTAGAGTTCGCCCGCGCCGGAGCCGAGCTCGAAAGTGCATTTATGCGTCTTGGTGCGCACGGTGCGCAACTGCAGGCCGACGCCGCAGCGTGACGGATGCACGTGCCACTCCATCCATGCCGCATCGCGCGTCGCGCCGGTTCCCGTCAGCAGCGGTTTCAGCGTGCGGCTCTGCACCGCCATCGGCGCGGTCGCGCCGGCATAATCGTAAAACGTCGCCGCGAGATCGAGTGTGGACACCGGCTCCGTCACGACCTGGTTGGCGGCGACGCCGGGCCCGCGCGCTATCATGCCGATGCGCAGTAAATCCTCGTACGGCGTCGGGCCTTTCAGATACAGGCCGTGGTTGCCGAGCAGGTCGCCGTGATCGGTGGTGTAAATAACGAGCGTGTTGTCCGCGAGCCCCTGCGCAGCCAGCGCTTCGAGTATGCGGCCGACGCTGTGGTCGATCAGAGAAATCATGCCGTAGTAATTCGCGGTCATGTGCGCGAGCTGCTCGTCGGTCTGGTCGGCCACGCGCGAGCCTTCGGCGCGGTATTTGAGCATCGCCGGATCGGAGAGTTGCGGCACGCCTTCGAGCGTCGCCTTGTGCCACCATGGCCGGCGCTCGAGATCGCGTTTGCGGTTCTTCGGCAGCGTGACGCTCGCGGGGTCGTACAGCCTCGACCACGGCTCGGGGCAATCGAATGCGTGATGCGGGTCAGGAAACGATGCCCACATGCAGAATGGTTTCGACGCATCGCGCTGCTCCAGGCGATGGATAGTGCGGTCGGCGATCCACGTGCTGTTGTGCCACGCCACCGGCAGCGCGGAATTCCACGTCTGCGCGGCGCCGACATCGGGCGGCAGGCTGGTCGCCCACAATTTGACTGCCTCTTCATCGTGCCCGCGCGACAACAGCCAGCGCTCGTAATGTCCCATCGGCGGGCGCTCGAGCGGACGCGTGCGATGCAGATGGCCCAGCACCGTCAGTTCAACGTGATCGAACCCCATGTACGGCCCGAACCAGCTTGGGCCGAAATTGGCCTGGCTCTTGTTGCATTCCGGCGTGCCGGTCGCCTTGAAGGTCGCCTTGGTTGCAAAGTGCGCCTTGCCGATGAATGCGGTTTCATAACCGCTTTTGGCGAGCGTGCCGGCGAAACCCTGCGCGCCGACTTTGGGATCGAGGTCGACGCCGTTGTCCCACACGCCGTGCGTCAGTGGCAGCAATCCAGTGAGTATGGACGCGCGCGACGGCTGGCATACGAGGTTGGGCGTGATGCAGGCATTAAAGCGCGTGCCGTCGCGCGCGAGGCGGTCGAGATGCGGCGTTTTGATTTCGGGGCGCTCGAACCCGTAGCAGTCGCCGCGTTGCTGGTCGGAAGTGATAAGCAGAATGTTAGGGCGTTGGGTCATTGTGGTCTCTAGTTTTTAGAAGCGGACTCAAAAACAATTTGGAACCGCCGATGAATTCTTTTTAATACCCCTTTGAGGGGTACGCAGATGAATGCAGATAACCTCAAGGGACTTATCCTTCGTTAGGGAAATTTCTGAAATTGTATCGGCGTTAATCGGCGTTAATCGGCGGTTGCTTGTCGGTGTTGTATTTTTAAAATAAGCTATAGCTCTAATTTTTTTCTCTTATTGTTTATTCAAGCCCAGTTCGGTCAGCAGCACGCGAAAGCGTATCGCTTCGGCATCGAGAAATTCGCGCAGCTTCGGTCCGGTGACGAAATTGCGCCGCCAGAAATTGCGCTCCAGCTCTTTTTTCCATGCATCGGATTCATTAACTGCAGCCAGTGCATTTTCCCAGAACGCCACGTGTTCGCGGCGCATGTCTTTCGCGCCTATGATGCCGCGCCAGTTGGTGAACACGGCGTCGAAACCCTGTTCTTTCATCGTCGGCACGACCGCCAGCGGACCCGTCAACCGTTGCGGGCTGATCACCGCCAGCGCACGCACGCGCCCGGCCGCCATATACGGCGGCATATTGGCGGCAGTGCCGCACACGATTTCGATTTCGCCGGCCAGCATGGCGATGATGCCGTCGCCCGCCGACTTGTAAGGTATGAACCGTGACTTGCGCACGTCGATACCCATGGACTTCTATGCGACGGCCGCCCCCGTGTGCCCCCCGCCCCCAGGCCGGGACCAAAACCTATCGCCACCGCGCCCGCGTCGGCCTGCAGCCTGTCGCGCACGTCGGCCATCGATTTCAGCGGCGAGTCGGCACGCACCACCAGCACGAAGTAATCGTCGAACAAAAGCGCCAGCGGCGTGACGTCGCGGTGGCCGATATTGTGCGCGCCGGTGACCTGGTTCGACACCAGGTTGGTATTGCCGATCGAAATGGCGTGCCCGTCGCTGCGATCGTTCAGATAATTCCACGCGATGCCGTTGCCGGCACCCGGCTTGTTGATGACCACGATGGGCACGCCGATGGCGCGCGTATCGTCCCAGATCTTCTGCATCAGGCGCGCCGTCAGATCGAGGCTGCCTGCAGGTGACGACGGCGATATGAATGCAACAGGGCGCGACGGCTTCCAGCCTTGCGCCGCGGCGTGAAACGACGCCAGCGCCAGCGCCGCAACCATTGCGACACGCATGTACAAAATCATGGCCTCCTCCTTGCAATTATTTTTTAAATCGGCGACGCACGCGGGAACGCCTGCGACGGAACCGGAAAACCCACTTATACTATCTGTGTACCTTTGCCGGTTTCAACTGCTTTTCACTGCTTCCCGAAAATAAACATGCCCACTCCGACTGCCATGCGCCCGCCGAACATCGTGTTCATCCTCGCCGACAATCTCGGCTGGGGCGAACTCGGCTGCTACGGCGGCGGCGAACTGCGCGGCGCGCCGACGCCGCGGCTCGATCACCTTGCGACCGAGGGGCTGCGTTTTCTCAACTTCAACGTCGAATCCGATTGCGTGCCGACGCGCTCGGCGCTGATGACCGGCCGCCACCCGATACGCACCGGCGCGCTGCAGTCGGTACCTGCCGGCATGCCGCAGGGCCTGATCCCGTGGGAAATCACGCTGGCGCAATTGATCTCCGGCCAGGGCTATGCGACTGCTTGCTTCGGCAAATGGCATCTGGGCGACCGCGAAGGCCGCTATCCCAAGGACCGCGGCTTCGACGAGTGGTACGGCATACCGCGCACCACCAATGAAAGCATGTTTACCGCGTCGCCCGGTTACGATCCTGCGGTCGTGCCCATGCCTTATGTGATGGAAGGCGTCAAAGGCCAGCCGGCAAAGAATTCGCATATCTACGATCTCGAAGCGCGCCGTCGCATCGATTCGGAACTGGCGGCAAAGACCATCGCGTTCATGACGCAACAGGCGAAAGCGAACAAGCCTTTCTTCGCATACGTGCCGCTGACGCACCTGCACTACCCGACGCTGCCGCACCAGGATTTCGCCGGCAAGACCGGCAACGGCGATTTTGCGGACTCGATGCACGAGATGGATTTCCGCGTCGGGCAGATTCTCGACGCGGTCGATGCGCTCGACATCCGCGACGACACGCTCTTCATCTTCGGCAGCGACAACGGCCCGGAATTCAGACGGCCATGGCGCGGCACTGCCGGCCCCTGGTCGGGCACCTATCACACAGCGATGGAAGGCGCGCTGCGCGTCCCGTTCATCATGCGCTGGCCCGGAAAAATCGCGGCGGGAGCCGTGACGAACGAGATGCTGCACATCACCGACCTCTATCCGACGCTCGCGCGTGTGACCGGCGCGACGGTGCCCGCCGACCGCGTGATCGACGGCGTGGACCAGCTCGAATTTCTGCTTGGCCGCAACGCGAAATCCTTGCGCGAGGGTTTCGTCTACTACATCAAGCAGGAACTGCGCGCCGCCAAATGGCGCGACTGGAAGCTGCACATCGTGCTCGAGCGCGAGCCCAACGACGGGCCAGTGCATCTCGAGACGCCGTATCTGTTCAACGTCACGCGCGACCCGAAAGAAGAAACCGACGTCGGCAATGAATTCAGCTGGGTGCGCGGACCGATACGGCGCATGATCCAGGCGTTCCAGGACAACCTCAAGGCCAATCCGCCAATTCCGCCGGGCGCGCCGGATGATTACGTGCCTAAAGCAAAATCGTAACCGCCGATAAATTCTTTTCAATACCCCCTTGAGGGGTACGCCGATGAACGCAGATCGATCAACAACAGAAATCTGAATTGGTTGTCGTTTTTCCTGGCATGCCGTTTTCATCTGCGTGTATCGGCGGTTCCATCTTTGACTGAACCAAAATGCCCTTCGCTTGTTGGCACGGATTTCATATTGTAAAATCTTCGGCGCCCTCCTCCCGCGACCACCGGTTCCCCACTTGGAAGAAAAAGAAACCCGCTCATCGATCCAGGTCATAGACCGCATGATGAGCCTGCTCGAGGCGCTGGCGGCGCACCCTGCGCCGGTGAATCTCAAGCTGCTCGCAGAGCAAACGCGGTTGCACCCGTCCACCGCGCACCGCATATTGAACGTAATGGTGCGCAACCGCATGGTCGACCGCGTCGAACCCGGCACATATTGCCTCGGCATGCGCCTCTCAGAGTTCGGCGCGCTGGTGCGCGAGCGTGCCGGCAACGAAACTGCGGCCAAAAGCTGACGCCCGCACATGCTCGACCGCCCTCTCGTCTTTCTCGATCTCGAAACCACTGGCGCCACCGCGAGTTTCGACCGTATCACTGAAATCGGCCTGATCGAAGTCGAGCGCGGCGAGTTCGTGCGCGAGTGGAGCACGCTGGTCAACCCGGAAATGCGCATCCCGCCTTTCATCGAGTCGCTGACCGGCATCAGCAACGACATGGTCGCGCTGGCGCCCACTTTCGCCGAAGTCGCGCAGGAATTGAAAGCGCGCATCCACGGCAAGCTGCTGATCGCGCACAACGCGCGCTTCGACTACGGTTTTCTCAAGGCCGAGTTCGGCCGCCTCGAAATGAAGTACTCGTCCGAACTCGTATGCACGGTGAAGCTTTCGCGCAAACTCTATCCCGGACACGCGCGGCACAATCTCGACAGCCTGATGGAGCGCCACGACATTGCGTGCGACGCACGCCACCGCGCGCTGGGAGATGCGCGCGTGCTGTGGGACTTGATGCAGAAATGGCGCGCCGAGTTGGGCACCGATGCGCTCAATACCGCTGCCGCCGCGCAGCTGAAATCGCCGACGCTGCCGCCGGGGCTCTCGCCGCTGGTGCTCGACGAACTGCCCGAGACGCCCGGCGTGTATTTGTTCTACGGCGAGAACGACCTGCCTATCTATATCGGCAAGAGCGTCAACCTGCGCTCGCGCGTGCTGTCGCATTTTTCAAGCGACCTCAGGATTTCCAAGGACATGCGCATCGTGCAGCAGGTAAAACGCATCGACTGGAAAGAGACCGCCGGCGAACTCGGCGCGCTGCTCGAAGAAGCGCGGCTGGTCAAAGAACTGCTGCCGACCATGAACCGCCAGTTGCGGCGCAACAGCGATTTGTGCGCCTTCACCTGGGAGCCCGGCAAAAGCAAGGCGCCGGAACTCGTCAGCGCGGCCGACGTCGACTTCAGCGACACCACTGCCGTCTACGGCGTATTCCGCACCAAGCGCACGGCCCTCGATACGCTGCGCAAGCTGGCGCAGGCGTTCGAGCTTTGCCACATCGAGCTCGGGCTGGAAAAAGGCGCCGGCCCGTGCTTCGCGCACCAGATCAAGCGCTGCCACGGCGTCTGCGCCGGCAAAGAGTCGCGCGTGCAGCACGATTTACGGCTGATGGAAGCGCTATGCGAGCTGAAACTGCAAACGTGGCCGTTCAAGGGACGTATAGGCGTGCGCGAGGCCGGCGCCGAACATACCGAGCTGCACGTACTCGACCACTGGTGCTATCTCGGCACCGTGCGCTCGGAACAGGACCTCGACACGCTGGCGACACGGCCGGCGTTCGACCTCGACACCTATAAAATTCTGAAACGCTTTCTGAAAGACCGGCACCGCGGCGTCGAGATCGTGCCGTTTGCCGCATAGGGAACAGTGGAAACACCCACAGGAGGAAACATGAAAATCATAACAAGACTCGTTTTATCCGCCGTGGTGTGCGCCGGAATATGCCCTGCGCATGCCCAGACCTACCCGGCGAAACCGGTACGATTCATCGTCCCCTTTCCGCCCGGCGGGCCGACCGACATCATGGGCCGCATGGCGGCCCAGCGTCTCACCGAAGCGTGGGGCGTGCAGGTAGTCGCCGACAATCGCGGCGGCGCCGGCGGCAACATCGGCTCCGAATTGTGCGCGAAGTCGCCGCCCGACGGCTACACGATCTGCATGTTGACGGTTGCGCAAAGCATGTCGCCCGGCATCTACCCGCGGCTGCCGTTCGACCCGCTGAAAGATTTTGCGCCGGTGACGCTGATGGCAACTTTGCCCAGCCTGCTGATGGCGCACCCGTCGCTCCCCGTGAAAAACGTCAAGGAACTGGTGGCGCTGGCGAAAGCGAAACCGGGAATGCTCACCTACGCATCGACCGGCAACGGCACCAGCCCGCACATGCTGATGGAAATGTTCAAATGGATGGCGGGCGTCAATCTCGTGCATGTGCCGTACAAGGGCGCAGCGCCGGCGATAATCGACCAGATTTCCGGGCAGATCGACGTCGCGTTCAGCACCGCGATCGCGGCGTTGCCGTTCGTGCAGCAGGGCAAGGTGCGTGCATTGGCGATCTCGACGCAGGAACGCTTCCCGCCCATGCCGGACCTGCCGACCGTCGAACAGGGCGGCGTCAAGGGTTTCGACGGCAGTTCGTGGCAGGGTGTTGTGATGCCGGCCAACACGCCGCGCGAATTCGTCCTCAAGGCCAACGCCGAACTCGCGAAAATGCTCAAGTCGCCCGAGATGAAGGAAAAAATCCTGCAGCAGGGCGGCATCGCCAGCGGCAACTCGCCGGAAGAATTCGCGGCCTTCATCAAAAGCGAAACCGAAAAATGGGGCAGGGTAGCGAAAGCCGCGAAAGTGAGGATCGAATAAACGAACCGCGCACCGTCGGGGCAATACACATCGTGCCGTACACGGCAGGCATCGGGCTGCACTTTCTGCCGCTGCGCGCGGCCGGTTCCGCTTTGATGCTGGCGCTTTTCGGCGGCGCCTGCAGCGTGATCGGACTCGCGGCGGTCTCGGGCCTGGTGCGTTCCGGTGAAACGGCAACGGCCAGCATGCTCGCGCTCGCGTTCGCCGGCGTATTCGCGCTGCCGTTGCTTGCACTCGGCCAGTTGTTCATCGTCATCGCAATTTGGACTGCCGCCAATTCGTTGCACGTCGAGGTGAGCAGCGCGGGCCTGCGCACCGTCAGAAAATGTTTCGGCTACACGATAGCGCAGCGGGCGATTGCGCGCGACGAGATCGCGGCGATCGACAGCCGGCTTGCCGCAAAATACATCGGTGCGTTCGGGTCGGTGCGCTATTTTCAGCTGGTCGCCCGCGCGCGTAATTCGGCGCAGCCTGTCTTGATCGCCGACAGCCTGAAGGGTTCCGGCATGGTTGAAGAAATCAGGCAACTCATCGTCGAGCATCTGGGCCCGCCCGCCGTTGGCACCAGCGGTCAGCAGGCGCACCTTGCCACGGAAGATCCCGCATGAAAAAAAGCCAACCTGCCTGCAGCGAACGCGACGCGCGGCGCGACCTGGTATGCGCCCTGCGCTCGGCCGCGCGGCTCGATTTGTCTGAAGGCGTGTGCAATCATTTCAGCCTCGCGCTGCCCGGCAAGGCCGGACAGTTCCTGATCAACCCGCAGGGGCTGCACTGGTCTGAAGTGACACCGGCCGATCTCATCGTAGTAGACGGCGAAGGACGACACGTCTCCGGCAAACACCGTGTCGAGCCGACGGCCTTTTTTATCCACGGCCGCATCCACCGCGCGAACCCGCGCGCGCAGTGCGTATTGCACACGCATATGCCGTACGCGACGGCGCTCACCATCGTCGAAGGCGGCGAACTCGCGTGGGCCAGCCAGAATGCCTTGCGCTTTCACGGCCGGGTCGCATACGACAACGAATATAACGGCCTTGCCCTCGACGAAGCGGAAGGCGACCGCATGGCGGGAAAATTGCGCGATGCCGACGTGCTGTTTCTCGCCAACCACGGCGTCATCGTCTGCGGCCCCAGCGTCGCCTACGCATTCGACGACCTCTATTACCTGGAACGCGCGTGCATGCTGCAGGTGCTCGCCCACGGCACCGGCAAGCCGCTCAGACTGGTGCCCGCAAAAATCGCCGCGGCTACGCGCACGCAAATGGATGCCGAGCGCGGACAGGCCGATTACTACCTGGCGGCGTTGAAGCGGATACTGGATCGGGAAGAACCGGGCTGGAGCCGGCTGAAGTAATTACTGCACAATCACTGAACGACTCAGAAGCGGCCTCCAAAACAGTTTGGAACCGCCGATGAATTCTTTTTAATACCCCCTTGAGGGGTACGCGGATGAACGCAGATAAGCCTCAAAAAACTTGCCGTTGGTTGGAGCCACGTCTGAAGTTAAATCGGCGTCTATCGGCGGTTGCTTGTCGGTGTTCGGTTTTTACGAAGGGTTCTGATCACTCGACCGCAGCACTGCGCCGCCATCAATGCACCGTCATCGGGAAGCTGATCAGCCCGCCGAAATCGGACAGAAACTCGTCGACGTGTTCGGGCGACGGATCTTCGCCGAGCGCGCCCAGCATGGACTCGCGGAATTTGTCTGCGACATTGCCCTGGAAGTACGTACCGCGGCTCGACTGCTTGTCGACCACTTCGTACCCGTGCTCGACCGGATACTCGACCACGTAGTAATTGTCGCTGTTGTAAACGATGTTCATAAGAGCATTAACGGCTGATATCCATTTCGGTTGAGTCGGCCTTGTGACCGATATCACGTGCCTGAGTTGCACGTCTGCCCGTAGCTGTTAGATGAGGCTTAGTGCGGCAAGTTTCAAGCCACTTGGCCGGACGCCCGGCGTGAAAGCGAAATTCCGAGCAAAATCAGGGTTAAACCAGCCAATGCCGTGGTTCCCGGCTGCTCGCCCAGGAGCAGCACGCCCGCCAATAGGGCGACAACTGGCGACAGATAATTGACGTTCGCCATGAAAGTGGGCCCCGCGGCGGCGATCAGTTGAAAATAAAGTATGGTCGCCAGCGCAGTCGGCCCTATGCCCAACCATATGATGGCCGCAATCGAACCCGCGGTCGGTGCGCCGGCGTACGGATAGTCGACCACCAACGCGACCGGCAGCATCAACACCGCCGCGGCGATCAGCACGGCGGTCGAAGCCACCAGAAAATCCCCCGCTATCGTGCGCCGCGCAAGCACGCTGTTGCCGGCGTAACACAACGCACCAGCGAGTACCGCGGCCTGCGCCAGCGCCTTGCCTGCCGCGCCGCCGAGCCCCGCAAGCGCCGCGGGCCCCATCAATACGACGATGCCCGCGAAGCCGATGGCGAAGCCCATGGCCTTGTGGACCGTCATGCGGTCGCCGGCGATGAAAAAATGCGCGAGCACCAGTGTCGCCAGAGGCATGATGGAAATCAGGATGCCGGCAAGCGCGCTGTCGATAAATTGCTGGCCCCATGCAATCAGAAAAAACGGCAGACAGTTGCCGAGTATCGCCAGCGCGATGTAAGGCAGCCAGCGCCGGTCCGGCGGCGGCAACACAAGACCGCGGGCGCGCATGATCGTGTACAAAATTACCGCGCCAAGCACCAGCCGGGCCGCCACCAATGTAACCGGCGGCACCGTCGCGATGCCGATCTTGATGAACATGAATGACGAACCCCACATCGCAACCAGCGCGAGGAGCAGGCCCCAGTTGCGAACGGCACCGGTGTTCAAGATGCGGCGGCCGCTCGGTATAATGCAGACATGGGCGCTATGGTGTCCGATTCCTCCATGGCCGGCAATGGATACCGCAAATAAACTCCGCGCACTGTTCGGCGCAACGCTCGTCGGCCTCGTGTTGTCGCCATTCGGCGTTGGCGCGCAAAGCGTGCCTGACCCGGATGCCGCGCAAATGCCGCCGCCCGGGCCGGGTGAAGTCGGGCCCTTTGACGAGCTAGGGTTTGGCCGGGATGCCGATGAAACCGTTCTCGAGGCGGTTCACGATCTCCGCGACCGGCCGGTCATAGGTCGGCGGCGTCTTGCCTGCTTGTTGCGCCTCTTTCCATTTCGCATAACCAAAATCGGATTTCAAAAATTGATCAGTGGTGCCGATCTGCTTGATGACACTTTTATCAAGCGCATCCTTGGTAAAAGGCAGCGGGCTCATCGAAGGCGGGAGCAGCTTGCCGGATGCATGCTGGATGCGCAGGTTGGTGAGCCCGATGAACACGACCTGGCCGAGTTTGCTCGTGTTGTCGATGCGCAAAATCATCAACTCCGATTTCGGCTCCTGCGGCCGCGTCTTGTAACTCCACAGCTGCCCGACCTGGTAGGTCTCCGCCAGCACGCCGCCCGCGGCGCCCAGCAGCAGGCAACCGGCCAGCAGACGCAGTCGATTTATCAGCATTCCGTCATCCGATCGTAGGTTCACGAAGCAAGCGGCCGGTGGTACGCCTCCTGCCAGAGTCTGTGCAAACGCCCCGTCAGTGTCAAGACACACCCGACGCGCGGAAATAATCACGGAACCAGCGGTCAGGCCGCGCGCGCTACTGTCCCGAGGCCGCTATAATGGCGGCTCTTCCGATAACGATAAAATCTCGTCATGCTGCTTTTCGCTTGTACCATTTTCACAAGCGCGTTCCTGCTGTTCCTCGTCCAACCCATCGTTGCCAAGCAAATTCTGCCGTGGTTCGGCGGTTCGGCCGCGGTATGGACGACGTGCCTAGTGTTCTTCCAGGTTGCGCTGCTCGCAGGCTACGCCTACTCCGATTTCACGACGCGCAAGTTGAAGCCGCGCACGCAGGCCATCCTGCACATCGCGTTGCTGGCGTTAAGCCTCGCCGTGCTGCCCATCGTCCCGGACGTGAGCTGGAAGCCCGCCGGCACCGAAGACCCGGGGCTGCGCATACTGGGCCTCCTGCTCGTCACCATCGGACTGCCCTACTTCCTGCTCGCCACCACCGGGCCGCTGGTGCAGGCGTGGTTCGCGCGCGCGTTTCCGCGCGGCACCGTCTACCGCCTGTTCGCGCTGTCGAACCTGGCCTCCATGCTGGCGCTGATTTCGTACCCGTTCGCTTTCGAGCCATGGGTAACTACCGCACTGCAGGCGGGCGCCTGGTCTATCGGCTACGCGCTGTTTGCCGTGCTGTGCGCAGGCAGCGCGCTGTACGGTTTGCGCAATGCGAACGTGCCGGCGGCGGCGGCGCAACCTGCCGCGCAGGATACGGCTCCCGCGCCCACGCGCTTCGACCTCGTGCTGTGGCTGTCGCTGTCCGCGATGGGTTCGTGGATGCTGCTGGCGATCACCAACCATATCACGCAGAACATCGCGTCGATTCCTTTTCTGTGGCTGGCTCCGCTTACGCTGTACCTGCTCACGTTCATCCTGTGTTTCGAAAGCGACGGCTGGTACCAGCGCTCGTGGATGCTCGGCCCGACCGCGGTGCTGCTCGGCATGTGCGCGTGGGGGCTGCAAACCAGCGATATCGCGCTCGACATCAAGACCGCCGTCCCGCTGTACCTGGGCGGACTCTTCATGTTCTGCATGTTCTTTCACGGCGAGCTCGCGAAAATACGCCCGGCGCCGCGCCACCTGACGCAGTTCTACCTGATGATTTCGCTCGGCGGGGCGCTGGGTGGCATGTTCGTCGGCCTCGTTGCGCCGCGCATCTTTCCGACCTATTTCGAACTGGGGCTGGGCTTCGTGGTGACCGGCATCCTCGCCACCGTCACGCTGCGCAAACAGCCGTTCTTCGTGTGGATCATCCCGATCGCGCTGGCCGGCGTGTGCGGCTACTTCTGGAACAAGCAGGTCGATAACCTGCGCGAAGATACGCTCGTCATGGTGCGCAATTTCTACGGCACCCTGCGCGTGAAAGACATCGGCACCGCGGAGAGCGACGACGGCACGCGGCGCCTGATCCACGGCGTGATCCTGCACGGCGAGCAGTACCTGAAACCTTCGCGCAGCGGCGAGGCCACCACCTATTACGGGCCGGATTCCGGCGCCGTGCTTGCAATCAAGAACACACAGCAGAAAAACCAGCGCGTTGGCGTCATCGGACTGGGCACCGGCACGCTCGCGGTCTGGGGCAAGCCGGACGACAACTATCATTTCTACGACATCAATCCGCAGGTCATCGACATCGCGCAGTCGCAGTTCACTTACCTGAAGAACAGCAAGGCGAAAATCGACATCAGCCTCGGCGATGCGCGCCTGAGCCTCGAACGTGAAACGCCGCACGAGTTCGACGTGCTGGTAGTCGATGCGTTTTCAAGCGACTCGATTCCGGTGCACCTCATCACCAAGGAAGCGATGGCGGTGTATCTGAAGCATGTCAAACCCGGCGGCGCCATCGCGTTCCACGTCACCAACCGTTTTCTCAAGCTGGCGCCGGTCGTCAAGCAGCTGGCCGACGAACTCGGCCTGTATACCGCGCTGATCGTCGACGAGGCCAATGAGACGCAGTATTCCAAGACTGACTGGGTGATCGTCACGCGTGACAAGTCGCTGCTCGAGAAGGCGGCCATCGCGCAGAAGGCGTCGGAAATCGACGTTATCCCCGGCTTGCGGCTATGGACCGACGACTTCAACAATCTGATCCAGATCCTGAAGTAAGCGCCGCGCGGCGCAGGACAACAACCCGCTGCTGCGCGATCCGTTCTTCCGCCGCTTTTTCAACATTCCAGAACGCCCCAACCGCGAGGTGGCGGCCGGCTCCGGCGTCATCATCGAAGCGCTGCAGGTGCGCGTCACGCTGAAAGACCGGCGCCAGTTCCCGGCCACGCTGGTCGGCGCCGATCCCGCAACCGATATCGCGGTGCTGAAAATCGACGCGCCAAACCTCACCGCCCTGAAGCTCGGCGATTTCGTGGTCGCCATCGGCAACCCTTGTGGCATCGGCCAGACGGTGACTTCAGGCATCGTCAGTGCACTCGGCGCACCGGGCTCAACGTCGAGGGCTACGAAGACTTCATCCAGACCGACGCCTCGATCAATCCCGGCAACTCGGGCGGCGCGCTGATCAACCTGCGCGGCGATCTGATCAGCATCAACACCGCCATCATCGATCCGTCGGGCGGCAGCACAGCATGCTCGGACGGATCGCCGCGCCGGCGCTGAACACCATCATCGAAGGCCAGGCCATCGCGCAACTTGCCGGCCTCAAGATCGCCAACCTCGAACGCGGCAGCCCGCAGTTTCGGACGCATCGAAGGCGTGCTGGTGGTGGCGGTGGAAAACGGGAGTGCTGCGGCGAGCTGCGGCCTGCGCGGCGGCGACGTCATCGCCGCCATCAACCGCCAGCGCGTGCGCAACATCAATGAATTCGTCGCCGCGCTGCGCGGCACCGAGCGCGGCTTTACAATGACGGTGGTGCGCGACGATTGCGTCCTGACATTCACGCTGCGCTAGCAGCGCGGCAACCATTACCCGAGGGGAGAAGCAGCACATGGAAATCAAAGTCAACGGCCTCAAAATCAATTATGAAATCGCCGGCAACGGCCCGTGGGTGACGCTGTCGCACTCGCTCGCATGCGATCTGCACATGTGGGACGAGCAGATGGACGCGCTCACCAAAAAATACCAGGTGCTGCGCTATGACACGCGCGGCCACGGCAAAAGCGAAGCGCCCGCCGGCGCGTATACGCTCGACCAGCTGGCCGACGACGCGCACGGCCTGCTAGCGGCACTCGGCATCAAGGCAACACATTGGGCCGGCCTGTCGATGGGCGGCATGATAGGGCAGACCTTTGCGCTCAAGTACCCGGGCATTTTCAAGAGCATGGTGCTCGCCGACACCACCAGCAATTATCCGGCGGCCGCGGCGGCGGCATGGGCCGACCGCATTCAGACCGCGCAATCCAAAGGCATGGCCGCGGTGGTCGACGGCACGCTCGCACGCTGGTTCACCGAGCCATTTCGCAAAACCAATCCGCCGGGCATCGCGCGCGTTGATGCCGCGATCCGCGCGACACCGGTCGCCGGCTTTGTCGGTTGCTGCCATGCGATACAAAAGATCAACGTCACCGCGCGCCTGAAGGAAATCACCTGCCCCACGCTGGTCATCGTCGGCGAACAGGACCCCGGCACGCCGGTGGCAATGGCGCGCGAAATACAGGATGCGATGCCGGGCTCCGAACTGGTCATCATTCCGTCGGCCGCGCATCTGTCGAACATCGAGCAGCCGCAGGCCTTTACCGACGTGATGATGGGGTTTTTCGACCGCGCGTCCAAATAAAAAACCGCCCCTGTGGGGCGGTTTTTTTGCGGCAGCCGCGACTCAAGGCAGCCGAATGCGCACTGGCTGAATCAGCTTTTCTTGCCGGCCGGCTTGGCGACTGTTTTCTTGGCGGCGCGGTGCTTGCGCGTCTTGCCGTATGAACCCTTGAATGTCTTGCCTTTGAGTGTCCGTTTGTCGCCTCTGCCCATGATGTGCGCTTCCTAAAGGGTGAAATGTCGGGAAATCCAGCGCGCCACAATAGACACATTGCGCGCTGAGGTCAATGTTTGTCCCCCGGTTTGCGTGGCGCCGAGCGGTTGTTGACGACTGCCCCGGCGAACAGCACCACCGCATTCGAGATGAAAACAGCGGCAAACCCGAGCGCCGAGCCGATGCCGCCGAACAGCAGCGGGATGGTGACGTGCGCCATGTTGTTCACGGTGACGCGGATGCCGGCTGCCTCGCTGGTGCGCCCGGCCGGTGCCAGGTTGTAGATGAGGTTCATCGACAGCGGCTGGCCGATGCCGAGCCCCAATCCGAGCAGGAAGGAAATCGCCGCCAGCGCCCACGCATTGGTGAAAAAAGGAAACAACAGGTAGGCGATGCTCGCCACGAACAGCGCCCACGTCAAAATGCGGATTTCGTCGTTCTGCCTTGCCATCATGGGCAGGGCGAGGCGAATCACCAGGGTCGCCGCGGAAAACGTCGCCAGTATCATGCCGATCGCCGAGGCCGACAGCCCGACGCCGTGGCCGTAGACCGGCAGGTAAAAAGTATAAAGGTCCCACGCGCCGGACAAAAACCCGCTGGCGATGAACATGCGCCGCAGCGGCGGGATGCGCAGGAGATCCATGAAGCTCTGCCCGCTTTGCTTGCCCGGGTTGCGCGGCGGGCGCGGAAGCCAGCGCGCGCACCACCATTGCGCCAGCAGCGACAACACGAGCGCGCCCGACAGCACGAGCAGCGCATTGCGAAAACCGAGGTGGTCGATCGAAAATCCCGCGACCAGCGGGCCCAGCAAACTCGCCATCGAAAACCCGATGCTGAGAAAACTGTAATTGCGCGCGCGGTCTTCCGGCGCGCCCACCGCACCGGTGACGCCCTGCACGGCGACGAAAAAAAACATGAACGACGAACCGAGCAGCAAGGCGGTGACATACAGCAGCGGCAAGCCGGGCGACACCACCGGCAACAGCAGGCCCAGCATGAGGCCCGCCGTGCCCGCCAGCATCGGCAGGCGCGGACCGATGCGGTCGATGAACCTGCCGGCGTAAATCGCAAACAACAGCGGACACAGCGCATAGCATGAAACCAGCGCGCCGATGGCGAACGGGTTCGCGCCGAGATCGATGGCATACAGAGAGATCACCACGCGGCTGCCGGTGAACGCGGCGTGGTTGAGCACGCAGAGCAGAACAATCAGGTAAATCGCCATGGACAGCGCGCCGGTTGAATGCCGTACGCTGCGACATCACGGCCAGCGTGTCATTTTAAATCTTTTCGCCGCAACGGTGTTTGCGGAACTCCCCTCGGTCAGCCGGCGCGCGGCGGGTCAGTCCGCCGAAGCGCCGGAGATGCGCACGATCTCGCCCCACTTCTTGTTCTCTTTGAGAATGAAGGCTTCGTACTCCTTGGGGCCGATCGCCATCGGATACGAGCCGACGGTAGCAAAGCGCTCGACCACGTCGGGGCTCGCCAGCACGCGCTGCATCACCTTGTACAACTGCTCGACGATGGGCCGCGGAATCCCCGCCGGTCCCGACAGCCCGTACCAGACGCCGTCCTCCAGACCGGGATAGCCGGCTTCGGCCATCGTCGGCACATCCGGGAAAATCGCAAAGCGCTTCTCGCTCATTGCCGCAAGGGCGCGCAGGCGTCCCGCCTTGATCTGGCCGATCAACGACGGCAGGCCGTCCATCATCATGTGGACCTGTCCCGCGGCGAGATCGATCACGGCCGGGCCGCTGCCTTTATACGGCACATGCGTCATCATGGCGCCGGTCTTGATTTTGAACCCCTCGCCGAAGAGCTGCGGCGCGCTGCCGTTGCCGGACGAACTGAACATATACTTGCCGGGGTTCGCCCTCGTCAGCGCAATGAAGTCCTTGACGGTCTTTGCCGGCACTTCAGCATTGATGGCCATCATGGCCGGAATCAGCGATACGCCTCCGATATGCGTGAACCCTTTCATCGCATCGTATGGCAGCTTCTTGTAGAGCACGGGTGCTGCGCCATGCGTGGTGCTGGAGGTCAGCATCAGGGTATAGCCGTCGGGAGTGGTGCCCGTCACATAGACCGAGGCGATGATGCCGCCGGCACCCGGCCGGCCTTCGACGACGACGTTCTGGCCGAGTACTTCGGCCAGCTTCGCGGCGACCACGCGCCCGGTGAAGTCGGCAGCGCCGCCCGGCGGCACCGAGATGACAAGGCGCAGCGGCCGCTGCGGGAAAGTGTCGGCAGCCCGGGCTTGCAGGGCAGGCCACAGCGGGAAAAGAACCAGCACTACGGTCAACAATCGTTTCATCACGGATGACTCCCAGGGACTATGCAACGTTTAAGGCAAACGGCGTACCAGCCGCATAAAATTCTGCAACGAATTCTTCAGGCCGCCGGCGGATAGCGTTTGCGCAGCTCATCCACATCGGCATTGACCGTGTAGACGTCGAGTATTTCGGTCTCTTCGCCGAGGATTTCGAACATGTGCACCGCGTTGCCCGGAATGTGCACGATGGCGCCGGCCATGGCGACCCGCTCGGTGCCCCCCATAAATACGCGGACACCGCCGCGCAATATCATCGACACCTGCTCGGCAGGGTGGAAATGCGGTTTGCCCCGCGAATTGGGGCGCACCACCACCCGCGTCAGCACCACTTTGTCGCCGACCCAGGTCTGCCGCATGGTGCCCGCGTGCGTGGTGAGATTGGGGTCGGAGACCTCCTCGTTCGGTATCTCTTTCCAGTCGGTCACCGTCGGCGCCTTGCCCAGCTGGCTGGCCACCCAATCGTAGTAATCCATTGCGCGCTTCTCCCGTTTCGTTTTCCGCTTGTTCTTCTTCTGTTTTTTAGCACGCGTTACCGCGCATGTAAACCGCCCGCTAACGTGCACGGCGGCACCGTCACGGTGCCGCCGTGATGTTTAAGGCGCTTTATCCAATGCGGCAATACGTCCGATTTCAGCGCAATGATGTGCGGGTTCGTCGAACCTTGCACGCTCGCGCGGCAGGCGGCGCACCATGGCCTCGAAAGCAGGATAGGACGCGCAAAGTTCAGCCATGATGGAATCCGGCAGATGCAACCCTGCCCGTTCGGCCATGCGCCGGATTTCCGCCGGCGTGGAAGGCGGCAGGTCTTTGAGCGTCTGCACGCCGGGCTCGGGCTGCACGAAAGAGCGCGTCATTGGATCATCCCTGCGGTTGGATGGCGGGTGTGCCAGTCAGTCATCTGCTGGTAGGCGTGCCCCACGCGGAACAGCAGGGGCTCGGCGAAATGCGCGGCAGCGAGCTGCAGGCTCAGCGGCAAACCTTCGCCGCTGAAGCCGCACGGTACATTCATCGCCGGCCCGCCGCCGATATTGAACGGCGTGGTGATGTTGGGCGGACGCAGAAATTTGTCGAGCTCGGTCGGGCGCGCCGGGTCCGCCGGCGTCATCCAGCCCGCGGTAGCCAGCACGTCGTATTCCCTGAATGCACGCGCGAGCTCGCGCGCCAGCCATAGCCGCTGGCGCAGCGCCTGAAAATAATCTTCGGCGCGTATCAGCGAACCGGACAGCACCTTGTTGCGGAACATCAGGCCGAAATCCTGCGGACGGGTGCGGAACTCGTGCTCGTAGGCGCTGAACATCTCGGTAATTGAAATAGTGGTTTTGCAGTCCTGGTAGACGAGCAGGTCCGAAAGTTTGATTTCTTCGACTATCGCGCCGGCATCCGCGAGGACTTTCAATGCCTGCTCGACTACCGGCGGGACGTCGGGATGACATCTCTCATCACCGTCGTACCAATGTCTCACCCAGCCGATGCGCACGCCGCGCACGCCAAGCGCCAAGTCACGCAGGTAATCGGCCGGCGCGCGCTCGACACTGCTGATATCGGCGTCGTCGTAACCGGCGATGGCGCCGAGCACGATGGCCGCGTCTTCCACCGTGCGCGTCATTGGCCCGCAGGTATCGAATGTAAATGTATTGGGCAGCACGCCGCGCCGGCTCACCAGTCCGTAAGTCGGTTTGAGACCGACGATGCCGCAGTTGGCCGCCGGCATGCGGATGGAGCCGCCAGTGTCGCTGCCGATCGCAACAGGCAGCAAGCCAGCCGCGACCGCGGCGCCGGGACCGCTGCTGGTGCTGCCCGGCAGATAGCCCGTTTTCCAGGGGTTCATCGCCGGCGGCCACGGCAGGTCCCAAGACGGTCCGCCGTGGGCGAATTCGTAAGTCGTCAATTTGCCGAGCAGCAAGCCGCCCGCCTGCTTCATCTTCGCTTCGACCGCGGCGTCATGCTCAGGAACGTTGTGCTGCAGGATTTTCGACTGGCCGGTCGTCAGTATTGCCGCGGTGCTGATGACATCCTTCAAACCGTAGGGAATGCCGGTCAACGCGCCGGCGGCCGCGCCCTGCATCAGTTGTTTTTCCGCTTCGCGCGCGCGCGCGAGCGCCACTTCCGGCGTCTGCGTGACGAAACAATGCAGGCTGGATTCGTGCTTTTCCACACGCGCGAACAAATCCTGCACGACCTCGACCGGCGATGCGGCGCGCTTGCGGTACAAATCCAGCAACTGCGCTACGGTTGCATACTCGGGGGCGCGCTGCGCGACGGCCGCAGGCTTGCGTTGCGGCGCCGGCACGTTCACTTCTTGACCCCGTCGAACACCAGTTTGCGGTAGGCAAATTTCCACGCGCCGTTTTCGCGCTTGATGGTGTCGGTATAAACGCCGGCATGGGTCGTATGCGGCAGCGTGCCGGGTTCGCCGTTATAACCGAACAGGTAGCAGCGCCCGCGTATGGTGTCGTCGTCGATTTTCTCGAGATGCACGCTGCCGTTCCAGTGGCGGCGGTAAAGGTGGGAGCGCGTGGCGTAGTCCTTTTTCTTGTACTCGACCAGCGCGGCGTGGCCTATCACGTCGTAGGTGCCGTGCTGCTCGCCTTTCTCGGTAAAGCAGCTCGCATACCACTCGGCGTCGCCCGCGTCGCTCGCCAGGTTATACGCGGAGTAAAGATTGAGTATCTCGACGTAATCCGCCGGGGCCACCGCAAATTTTTTCATGCTCATTTGAGTTGTTGGTCCGTTGCTGAAAAATCAAATCTCGAGCTTGATGCCCGCGTCCTTCACTATTTTCGACCACTTGGCCGTTTCCTCGCGCAAGTACTGCGCGAACTGCTCGGGCGTGTTGGCCACCACCTCGGTGCCCAGTCCGATCATTTTTTCCTTCATCTCTGGCGTTCTCAACACCCGCGCCACCTCGGCATTGAGTTTATCGATGACCGGCTTGGGCGTATTGGCGGGTGCGACCAGCGCCTGCCACGACACCATGTCGAATCCGGGAAACCCGGATTCCGCCAGCGTCGGCACGGTTTTCAAGACCGGCGAACGGTCCTTGCCGGTGACCGCCAGCACCTTGAGCTTCCCGGCATTGATGAACGGCAGCGCCGACGGCAGGTTTTCGAACATGACCTCGACAAACCCGGCCATGACATCCGTCAACGCCGGGCCGCTGCCCTTGTAGCTGATGTGCGTCATTGCTATGCCGGCACGCTGCTTGAGCAGCTCGCCGGTGAGATGAGTCGATGCGCCGGCGCCGCTCGAAGTGAAATTGAGCAGGCCGGGACGCTTCCTGGCGAGCGCAACGAGATCCTGAATGGATTTCACCGGCAGCGCGGGAGTGGTCACCACCACGCTGGTCACGACACCGAGCACGGTCACTGGCGCAAAATCCTTCAGCGGATCGTAGGGCAGTTTCGGGTACAGGCTGGGATGGATCGTCATCTGGCTGACGTTGGCCTGTAGCAGCGTATAGCCGTCCGCTGGCGACTTCGCGACATACTCCGAGCCGACTATCGCGGAAGCGCCGGCGCGGTTTTCGATCACCACCTGCTGGCCGAGCGTTTTCGCCAGGTCCTGGCCTATCATGCGGCCCATGATGTCGGCGCTGCCGCCGGGCGGGAAAGGCACCACCCAGCGCACCGGCTTGTTTGGATAACCCTGCGCCATGGCGGCGGCAAACGCCCCGCCCAAACATCCGGCAACGATAACTTTCAATACAGGATTCATGTGTTTGACGCGCGTGGCGCAGCTGTTTCTCTGCACATGATTATAGCGCCACCCTGCATCACGGCAGCGTGAAGTAATGTACCGAGAACAACTGCTGGTCGTCGGTCCAGCACTCCTCCGCTACATAACCGGCGGCGCGGCCCAGTTCCCGCACCTCGGCGAGAGAATACTTGCACGAGTTCTCGGTATGGATGGTTTCGCCGGCACGGAAGTCGAGCGTGCGGCCCGCGATGGTCACGCGCTGTGGCTTGAGGCTCTCGAGGTGCATTTCGATGCGCCCTTGCCCTGCGTCGTAGCGCGCGCGATGACGGAATGCGGCGAGATCGAAGTCGGCGTCAAGTTCGCTGTTGATATGCCGCAGCACGTTCAGGTTGAATTCGGCGGTCACGCCCTGTGCGTCGTTGTAGGCGGCGTCAAGGACGGCCGGATTTTTTTTGAGATCGACGCCGATCAGCGCGCCGCCGCCGCTGCCCAGCAGCGGCGCCCAGCGCGCGAGAAATTCGCGCGCCTCGTCGGGCGTGAAATTGCCTATGGTCGAACCCGGGAAATAAAGCACGCGCCGCGCCGCCGCCAGCTCGGCGTCGGGCAACACGACCGCGCGCGCAAAATCGGCGCGCAATGCGACGATACGCATGTCGGGAAACGACCGCGCCAGCGCGTTGCAGGAAGCTTCGAGCTGTTCGCGCGCAATGTCGATCGCCGCAAACACGGGCGGCCGCAGTTCGTCGAGCAGCGCGCGCGTTTTCTCGCCGTTACCACAGCCGATTTCGATCAACGCGCAATCGCCACCCAGCGCGCCGGCCATGGCACGCGCGTGCCGCCTCATGATCGCCAGTTCGGTGCGCGTCGGGTAATACTCGGGAAGACCGCAGATCGCCTCGAACAGCTCACAGCCGCGCGCGTCATAAAAAAACTTCGGCGCAATCTCTTTTTGCGGTTTGCCGAGCCCCGCCCACACTTCCTCGAGCATGCTTTGCTGCGGCGGCAGCAGATCGTGAAAGGAAATCCGCGCAGAGGTTTGCACCATGAGAGCGTTCGCAAAAAATCCGCAGGGACAGCGTTGTGGAAGGTGCGGCGGATGCCGGGCAAACTAGCGACGCTGTTGCAGCGCCCCTGCCCTGATTAATTGACGCTGGTCAGCCTACCGGCTTGCGGCCCGCGTGGCTTTCGAGCCACTTCTTGATGCGGTTGGCGTCGCCGATGCGCGTTTGCTTGCCCCACGAATCGAGCAACACGATGATGACTGGCCGCGCGGCGATCTTCGCCTGCATGACGAGACAGCGCCCTGCTTCGCTGATATAGCCGGTCTTCGACAGACCGATTTCCCAGGTCGAATTTCTGACCAGGCCATTGGAATTGCGGAACTGCAGGCTGCGCCCGGCGGCGGTTTCGACTTCGTGCGCGCCGGTCGTGGTGAATTCGCGGATCAGCGGGTATTCGTAGGCGCCCTTGACCAACTTTACCAGGTCTTCCGCCGTCGACACGTTTTCGCTCGACAACCCGGTGGCATCGACAAAATGCGTGTTGAACATGCCAAGATCGACGGCCTTGCGGTTCATTGCCGTCACGAACGCGGCGCTGCCCCCCGGGTACGCGCGACTCAATGACGCCGCCGCACGGTTCTCGGACGACATCAGCGCGAGACGCAGCATGTCCCGCCGCGGCAGGCCGGTGCCCATGTGCAGGCGCGACGTGGTGTGCTTGATGGCGTCGTAGTCCGCGGCGTCGATATAAATCGTTTCTTCGTGCGGCAAATTGGCGTCCAGCACCACCATCGATGTCATCAATTTCGTGATCGACGCGATGGGCGTCTTGTTTTGCGCGTTCTTGCCGTAGATCGTGCGGCCGTCCTCGAGATCGATGACGAGCGCGGCGGACGATTTCAGATTGGGAGTGGCGCCCACCGTGACCGGTTCGGCGTGATGCTTGGCCGCGGCGTGATGCCTGGCCGCGGCATGTTTTTTACGCGCCGACGCCTTGGCGGCAGATTTCGCGGGATGCTTGGCCGTAACGCGGGACTTGCCATCAGCAGCATGCAGCGCGGGCGCAGCGGCGAACGCAACCACGCCGAGCACACATCCAGCTATCCGCCATATCGCATGTTTCATTTTTTGGGTCCTCCCGGGTCGCCAGCCACTTAAAGCAGCCAAGCCCGTGAAGGCAATAACATAACAAAAATCAAGGGTTAAGGGAAGATATTAAATGAAACATGAGGTTGAAACGCAGGCGTCATGTGCCACAAATCCGACAATAAGGGCTCTAAACCCGAACGTTTACGGGATTAGGGGGCTATTTATGGCGTTATTCGCGGGCCGTCTGATGTTGTGTCATTCCGCATACGGCCACCCGTCGAGAACCCCACCGCGTCAGCAGCGTATTCGGCCGCCCGACCGCAACGGCTGGGCAAGGACGCCGGATTCGCCACCGACCTGCGCATGCAGGAAATCGCGCGTCTCGCGCGCGACCAGTTCTCGCTCATTGTCCATCGTTACCATGTGGTAGCTGTCGTCGAGATATATCTTGCGCACCACCGGCGACCCGATATGGCGGACCACGAAATCCGCGCTTTTGGCACTCGCCGTATCGTCGTCGATCGCGTGCAAGACGAGCGCGGGCGCGCGTACATCAGCCAGCTTTCTTTTTACGTGTCTAATCAGGCGCATCGCCTGATAAATATGGTTCATGGGCACGCTGGTTGCGCCGACTTCGGTGAATGCCGACTGCCGGGCCGCGCGCGCAATGCGTTTCCTGAGCGCCTCGTTCTTGAGTCCATACGGCTCGCGCTCGCGAAACTCGTAGAGGTGCCGCAGCGGCGTGTAATACCCTAGCGGCAGCAAGAACCGGTACCACGGCATCGCCCAGCCGTCGTATTGCAGCGTCGTCGACAACAGCGACAAAGCAGCGACTTCGCGGCCTTTTTCGGCGGCCAGGCTCAACGCCAGCACCGCACCGATGCACAAGCCGCCGACCGATACGCTGCGGTATTCGCGCTGCAAATTCTCGAACTTCGCGCGCACGCCGGCCTGCCATGCGCTGAAATCGGACGCGGCTGCGCCGTACCCATAACCGGCTATATGCGGCGCGTGTACGGAAAAGCCGGCGCGGTGCAATGCGCGCGCGAGAAAGCGCATTTCAAGCGGGCTTGCGGCAAGGCCGTGCAACAGCAATACTGCGTCCTCACCCGCGACCAGGTTGATGTCTTGCATCGACATGAGTTCTCATTACTCTATTTGGCGCGCCGCACGATGCGTCGAATCGTAAAAATTCCCGCACGTTCGCGCGAATCCGCGTGGCGCGTGCGAGACTGGCGTAAATGTAACATCGATACCGCACCGGATAGCGGCTGATTTGTTTAGATTTATCAATTTTTCTGTCTGACCTCAAGGACCGCCACAACAATATGTCGGCCGTATCCCGCGTGAAAATCAGAAACGCCAAGCGTTGGGCACCCGGCGGATTCGGCCCTTATGCCGCAGCCGCCATGGCGCTGGCCGCTGCATCCTCCATCCGCTTCGCGTTGCACCCGGTCCTGGACGACAAGCTGCCGTTCATGCTGTTCATCATCAGCGCCTTGCTGATCGAATTCTATTGCGGACTGGGGCCCGCACTGGTGGTCGTCGCCGGCGGCTACTTGATCGGTACCTATTATTTTGTGCCGCCTTACGGCATGTTCCTGCCGCCCGAGGTTTGGGATCTGGTCTATACGGTCGGCTATCTTGGCATCGTTTTGCTGGGAATTGCCCTGATAGAGTTGTTGCAAAGATCCAAATACGAAGCGCGGCTATTGCGCGACGTCGCGCAATCACGGCTGGAAATGCTCGAACGCAGCCATGCCGGGCGCGTGTACGCGGAGGAAGCGGCGCGCGTGAGCAAAAATCAGTACCAGGCGCTTGCTTCCGGCATGTCTCAAGTCTGCTACATGCGCCGCCTCGACGGTAATTTTGAATACGTCAACGATGAGTTCTACGCTCTAACCGGCTTTGCCCCCGGCTCCCTGGAAGGCAATGACTGGCTGAAAGCGATACATCCCGACGATATCGACGGCGTGCGCAGCGCTTGGGCACGCATCGCCCGCAGCGACACGGAAGACTCGTCGGGCTTTCGCCTGCGCATGGCGGACGGTTCTTACCGGCATTTCGCCGGCCGCCTGTCGTGCAGCGAAGACAAGCACGGCCCTATCATCAAATGGGTTGGCGCGGCCGCGGAACCCGGCGCGAGCTAGGCATACGCGACCACGCGCATCAGCATGGCCAGGGCCCGATTCACCAGCTTGTTGCGGTGCCTGAAATAAATACAGGTAGGAATCAACACGCTACCGAGGCGCGTTTTAAATGCATAGGAACTCTGGCCTGTCTGGTAAACGGTGTGGCCGTCGCGCACGCAGATATCGACATGATTGAGCATCATCGCGAAATACAACCCATGGCGCTGTCCGAGCGCGTAATCCATGCCGAGGTATTTTGCCAACATCGTTCGCCCTTTGCAGATGAGCAGCGAGAAGCCGATCAGGTTGTCGTTTTCCCAGTACAGGACGTAACGGCCGATCGGCGCGACGTTGGCGAAAAAACGCGGGGTCAGCTTTTCCAGCGCCATGTCCGCTCGCGCCAGCGTCTGCAAATACAAATCGTAGATGCGCGCGGCATGCGCGGCGGGATAGCCGTCCCATTCCTCTATCCGCAACCCGCGTGCCTTGCGCTGGCGTTTGCGGAATGCGCGTCTGACCGGCCCGCTCAGTGCGGAGTAATAGTCGCCAGCTATTTCCAGCCGCGCTACCGGCAGATTGGGTTCCACGGAAAACCCGGGTAGCGGCAGGCCGGCATCAAAATCCTTGTAGGCGACGACGCGCGCCAGCTTGAACAGTTCGGCATTGATCGCCTGCAAGACTTCGGCCGAAGTTTCGCCGTCGATCCTGCCGAAGTCCGCACTCGGATGCCCAACGCAGGCGATCCTGAACGACAACCAACTCAACAAGCGCTTCACCCAGCCTTCCGAAAGCGTTGTATTGATGCAATACCGGGTCACAAAATAAGGCGCCACGGCAACCCGCCGGCCATCGCGCTTGACGATGAAATATCCGAATTCGAAGTTTTCGATCCCCGCGTCCTGGAACGCCTTGTAATAGCCGTAACCCTCCGCCTCGTTGGCCAGAAAATCCGCCGGCGGCGTCGCATGATGCTCAACGGTCAACATTTGCCGGATGGAAAACAAAATTGCTGCGGATCACAATCCGGCGATTGAACACGCGACGCCGCGACGATAGCTGCTGCGGGCCCAAGCGGACGGGATGCTTCAGAGCGCGTCGGAGACCGCCTAGACCGACCGCATGACGCTCTCCCCCAGCTTGATCTGCACGAGGTGGCGCGAGCGCGGCTGCAGCAGCATGTCGATGACCTCCTGCAGGTTCTCGGCAAACTGCTTGATGGCGTTAACCTGGTGATGCCCCTCGGCCGGCAGATGGCGTTACTCCTTGCGAAATACCGGTGACACGAACTCTATCCGCCGGCGTCCAGAATTACCCCAGTCTAGCCTTCTCCGCCGGCGTAGGTGTGGTGCTCCTCGGCGAACCATGGAAACAACTTGGGCAGCAGCAAGGTGAATAACGTGGCCAATACGATACCGCCGACGATCACCACCGCAAACGGGCGCTGCGTCTCCGGCCCAATATCGTGCGACAACGCGGCCAGCAGCAATGCCAGACCTGCCATCAGCGCGGTCATGACGATGGGTCGCAGGCGTGAAACCGCCCCTGCGACGACCGCGGCAGTGACACTCGTACGTGGTGCCCGCCACTCAGCCTATCGACCCGTCCGAAAAATTCCGGCCGGTAGGTTGCCCTGCCGGCCGGCAATCGAGTCCGGGTTGGTCGCTGTCTCAGCAGCAGCAACCTCCCTGCGACTCCGAGGAGGAATATGGCAAAGCCGGATATTGTTGACGGCTTGGAGAAATTTATCCTGACCGCACAGGCCAACCGTATCCAACCTGACCACGCTGCCAGAATACGGGGTGCAGCTTACGCCACGCTTACTTGTTGCGACTTGAAATTGGGTGCCGCGTGCTCAGCGCCGCGGCGGCGCGGTATTGGAGGTGAGCCCGACGCTGCGCTCGAGCTCCCCGCTGGTCGCCAGGAAACGCAGTTGCGCATCGACCAGCGATGCCACGAGATCGATGCGCGTCTGGTGCAGTTCGAAGCGCGAGCGCGTCGAGTCCAGCAATTCAAATATGGAACTGCGCCCGAACCGGTACGCGTCCTCCGCCATTTGTTTGAGCACCGGCAGGCGCGCCGACGCTTCCTCCTGGAAATTCTGCAACGCGGCCTGGCGGGCTGTGATCATACTGGCGAGGCGCTCCAGATTGGCGGCGACTTCCGCCACCGCGAGCTCGCGGCGCAATGTCGCAGTTATCGCCTCGGACTCTGCCTTCGCCAGTTGCCCGCGGCGGCTATCCAGTAGCGGTATCTCGACGGAGAGGCCGAGAAAATTCGCCGCGCCATACGGCTCGCTGGTCCACGCGCGGCCGGCGCTGATCGACGGCACCGGCCAGCGCTCCCGCCGCGCCACTTCGATGCCGCTTTGCGCCGCGGTTTCCTCGCGCATCGCAGTGATGGATGCGGGGCTGCTGCCGGCACGATCGCGCGGATTGCCGAAGGCGTCTGCGCCAAGCGCGAGGGGCTGCAAATCGCCCGTCGCCCGCGGCCGCCATTTTGGCAGGCCCAGCAATGCCGCCAGATTGCCGGCGCGGTCCGCAATATCGGCTTTCGCATCCTCGAGTTTCGCGCGAAAACCGCCGAGCTCAATCTGCAGCCGGATCACGTCGTAGCGGCTCGCCATCCCGCTCGTTTCCCGCCCGGCAACGATGTCACGCAGCCGCACCAGTTCTTCGTTCGCCATCGCGAGCACCGCTGCTTTTTCCTGCGCCGCCAGCAAGGCGACGAAAGCGCTACCCGCTTCGGCCGCGAGCGAACTGCCTCCGGAGGCGACGCGCGCCCGCGCGGCATCGATATCGCGCTCCGCCTTTTCCACGCGCGCCGAGCGCTGGCCGGCGATGAGAAGCGGCAGCTCGACGGTCGTTTCCTCCTGGCGGGTGCCGTCAAACAATGTGGCGCGGCCGCCGCCCGGCCGGTAACGCCCGTAATTCACGGTCGGATTCGGATAGGCTCCCGCGGTAATACGGTTCGCTTCGGCGCCGGCGACCCCCTGGCGTTCGATGGCAAGGCGCGGGCTGACGTCGCGCGCCAGCCGCAACACCGCCGGCAAATCCACCACGTCAGGCACTGCAGGTGCGCTGTCCTGCGCGCGCGCCGGCGCAAACCCCATGCATGAAATCGTCAGCAGAGCTGCTGAAATCCGGCGCCCGGTAGTCTTCATGCGTCCTCCTCTTCCGGCGTAATCAGCCGCCGCGGCGTGATCAGGCTGTAGAACACGGGGAGAACGTACAGCGCCACGATGAGCGTGCTCAACATGCCCCCCACGACGACGAGAGCGAACGGGCGCTGCGTCTCGCTGCCCACGCCGGTCGACAGCGCCATCGGCAACAAGCCGACGAGCGCCAGCAATGAAGCCATCAGCACCGGCCGCAGCCGGTCGCTCGCGCCCTGGATCAGGGCCGGCCGTAGTTCCTCGCCGTTGCGCCGCCGCGCTTCCGCCGCGCTCAGCACCAGCACGCCCATCAGGGAAACCTGACCCAGCAGCGCGATAAATCCCACCGCCGCGCTGACCGACAATGCGACACCGGCAATCAGCAGCGCAAACGCGCCGCCGGTGAGCGCAAACGGGACGGTCAGCAGAATAGCCAGTGAACTGCGTCCCGAATTCATCGCCGCATACAGCAGGACAAGCACCAGCAGCACGGCCATCGGCACCACCAGCTTCAGGCGGGCGACCGCGCGCCGCTGGTTCTCGAATTCGCCGCCCCACACGAAGTAATGGCCCTCGGGCGGCTTTACGCTGCGGCTCACGGTCGCGATCGCTTCATTGACCACCGAGCCCATGTCGCGGCCGTCGATGTTGAACTTCAATGCGAGGTAGCGGCTGTTGCCTTCGCGATTGATCGACGCCAATCCGCTGGTGACCTGCAGGGTGGCGAGATCGCGCAGCGGAATGCGCGCGCCAGATTCGCCCGCGATCACGATGGCGCCGATTTTCTCGGGATCGTCGCGCACCTCCAGCGGCAATATCAGGCGCAGCGGCACCGGGCGCTCGCCCTCCCACATGGTGGTCACCACGCGCCCGGCCAAAGCGGTTTCCACCGTACGTTGCGCATCTTCCATCGTGATGCCGGCACGGGCCAGCGCCGGGCGGTTGAATTGCACCTGCAATTGCGGCGTCGAGGCGTCGCGGTAAAGGTCGAGATCCACGATCCCCGGCACAGACTTGAGAGTGTCCTTGGCTTTTTCCAGCGTCGCGCGCATTTTTTCAAGATCGAGGCCGAACACCTTGAGCACCACTTTGCCGCGCACGCCGCTGACCGCCTCCTCGACGTTGTCTTTCATCGGCTGCGAAAAGTTGTAGCGCACGCCGGGGATTTCGGAAAGCAGTGCGCGCATCTCGTGGATCAGGCGCTTTTTGTCGTAGCCCGCACGCCATTCGCGCACCGGCTTCAGGCGAATGAAGGTCTCGCTCATGTTGACCCCTTCATTGTCGGTGCCGTCCTCGGGGCGGCCCTGCTCGCTCATGGTTTTTCTGACCTCGGGAAACGTCAGTAGCCGGCGACGCACTTCGAGCAGGATATCCTGGCCTTTTTCCAGCGAAATGCTGGGCGGCATTTCGACGAACAGCTGAATATCGCCTTCGTCCAGTTCCGGCAGGAATTCGGTGCCGAGGCGCGTGATCGTCAGAGCGGCCAGCGCGAGCATGACCACTGCCGCGCCGAACACCAGCGCGCGGCGGTCGAGCACCCATGCCAGATGTCGCCGATAGCCCGCGCGCAGCCGCTCGATCCACGCCGGCTCCTTCAACTGGGCGTCGCGCGGCCGGAACAAAGCCGCGCACACCGCGGGCACCAATGTCAGCGCGAACACCAGTGCGCCGACCAAGGCAAAGGAGTAAGTCAGCGCCAGCGGCCGGAAAATCCGTCCTTCGACCGACTGCAGCGTGAATACGGGAATCAGCGCGGCGATAATGATCAGCATCGCGTACAGCGTCGGGCGGCCCACGTCCACCGCCGAAGCCACCACCAGCCGCAACACGCCGCGGCGATCGGAGGGAGGATCGTGGCGCAAAGCATGAATGACGTTTTCCACCAGCACCACCGCGCCATCGACCAGGATGCCGAAATCGATCGCGCCCATCGAAATCAGGTTGGCCGGCAGCCCCAGTGAATACAGGCCGAGAAAAGCCACCAGCAGCGACAGCGGAATGACCACGGCCACTGCGATCGAGCCCGCCACGCTGCGCAGGAACAGCCACACCACGCCGACCACCAGCAAGAAACCGCTGAAGAGATTTTTGTGCACCGCGGACAGGGTCAGTCCCACCAGGTCGCTGCGATCGTAGTAGGTTTCCACTTTCATGCCCTTGGGCAGTATGGTCTCGTTAAGTTCGCGCACCTTCTCATGGATGCCCTCGAGCACCACCGAAGGATTCTGGCCGCGCCGCATCCAGATGAAACTTTCGATGCCCTCTTTTTCGAGGCCGACGCCCACCGCGCCGCGCCGCGGCGTATACGACTGCACCACCGTCGCAACATCACCCACCGTTACCGCGGTGCCATCCTTGCTCTTCAGCACGATGCGCTTGATGTCCTCGGGCGACTCGAGGTAGCCGATGCCGCGCACGGTGAACTCCTGATCGCCGTTCGCCAGGAAACCGCCGCCGCTGTTGAGGTTGGATTTTGCCAGCGCCTGCTCGACGTCGTTTAGCGTCAAGCCGAGCGAAAACAGGCGCGCGGCGTCGACCCTCACGTGCAGTTCCTTGAGATACCCGCCAAACGGCACGATATCGGCCACGCCCGGCACCTGGCGCAGCACGCGCACCACGTTCCACTGCATTTCGGAGCGCAGTTGGAATAAATCGTGACGGTCGCTGGTCAGCCGAAACTGGTACACCTCGCCGAGCGGAGTCGCCTCGGGTGCGAGTTCGGGGGTCACTCCCGGCGGCAGCGCCGCGGCTGAGACGCGCTGCAATGCGACGGTACGCGCGGGAAAGCTCGCGGTGTCGTCGGAAAATGTCAGAGTGATCAGCGACAGCCCGAACAGGCTTTCGCTGCGCATCAGGGTCATCCCCGGCAACCCGTTAAGCTCGCGTTCAAGCGGCACCGTGATGCGGCGCTCGATCTCTTCCGGCGCGTTGCCCGGGAACTGGGTGATGACCGTGACCTGGGTGTTGGTGACGTCGGGGTAGGCCTCGATCGGCGTGTCGAGGTAGGCACGCAGGCCGAAGACCGCCACCACCAGGGTGGCAAACAGCGCGGCCACGCGGCGGTGCACGCAGGTTTCGATTAACAGGCGCAGCATGGTTAGAGCAGCTGTTCGGCCTGGGTATCGAGCAGCAAGGCCCCGCGCACCACCACTTTCTCACCCGCCTTGATGCCCTGCAGAATCACCACCCGGCCATCGCGGTTGTGCCCGGCCTGCACGTCGCGGGCTTCGAATGTTCCGTCCGGCCGCTCCACGTACACCACCCGACGTTTACCGTCCTTGATCAGCACTGCCGAAACCGGCAGAGAAATACCCTGCTCGGCGCCCACCTTCAAGGCAACATGCGCCAGCATGCCCGCACGCAATCCGTCGAGGCGCTTCGCCAGCCCAAAATAAACCTGGATGCGGCGCGACTCGGGATCGATGCGCGGGTTGAAATTCTCGACCCGCGCCCCGACGCTCGCCGCGAGCGCCGGCAATGTAACCTCGGCCTGCTGGCCGATGGCAATGCGTGCCAGATCACTCTCCGCCACCTGCGCGACCACCTGCAAATGGGAGGGATCGCCAAGTTCCAGCAGTGCTTCGCCGCCCGGCGCCACGGTGGCGCCCGCCGCCACGCGTATCGACATGACGACGCCATTGGACGGCGCCCGCACCGTCACGTGCACACCCTGCCCGGTGCCGATCAACGCGACTGCCTGCCGCGCCCGTTCATGCTCGGTGTGCGCTTCCTTCAGACGCGCTTCGGCTTCATGGCGCTCGGCTTCCAGGCCGACGCCTTTGGCGACCATCTCGACCTGGCGCTTGTGGACGGTCTCGGCGGTGGCGAGCCGGGTGGCCGCCTGTTCGAATGCCGCGCGCGCCGCACCGGCGTCCGCGCTTTCAATCGTGAGCAGCGGCGTGCCGGCCTTCACGACCTGCCCGGCCTGCACCAGCACCGCGAGCACGCGCCCTGCCGCGGTGGCGCCGACCGCCGACTGCGCCTGCGGACGGAACGTCACGCGGCCCGGCAGCATCATGGCGTTCGTGGCCTCTGATGCACCTACTGCCTCGACCGTGAGGAACTGTTTCTGCACTGCCGGCACCTGCACCGCTTTGCCCGCCGCATCCGGCGCGGCCGCTTTCGCGGGCGCGTCCTGCGCGCCGTTTTTGCCGCAGGCGGCCGCCAATATGGACGTCACAATCAGAGCGATGAGTATTTTCAGGCTGGGCATGATCAAGGTTAGGCGTTTTTCTTTTTATGCGGAGGTGGCGTGCTGCAAATTTGGGGATGGATGGGGATCGGTTCTCAGGCTCATCCGCTTGCGTCGCGCCGGTTGCAGTCCGGAATTGCATTCGCCAAAAAAAACCTCCGCCTGGCGCAGCGTGAGCTGCCCCAGGTCGGAGTTCAAAGAGGCCAGGCCAGGTGCCGGTTCAGCTCCGGCAACGACGGCGCCCAGACCCCCGAGGAGGAAAGCCAGAGCAAACCTACGCAAACCTGACGACATCACGTTGTGACTTCCCGGAAAGTGCTTGCTGCGACATCCTCCCGCGCAGCCGCAACCTGATATATGAACACTAGCAACGCTACCTTACTCCAAGCTTACATAGGGGTCACCCTTGCCCCCGCGGACGCGCAATGTACCACACCGCAATGGATTTGCCAGTGCGTTACACTAGCTGTTAGCAAATATTTATGATTCACGCATTAGAGTGACCAACCGGCTGAAAAACGGGGGCCTGACATGCGTATCCTGATCGTCGAAGACGACCCGGTGCTGGCGGACGGCCTCACGCGCTCCCTGGGGCAGGCCGATTTTGCCGTCGATTGCGCGCACGACGGCGAAGAAGCCGACCACGTGCTGACGGCGCAAACCTATGATCTCGTCATACTCGACCTCGGGCTGCCCAAGCTGGACGGGTTCGACGTCCTGAAGCGGCTGCGGCGGCGCGGCGCCACGGTGCCGGTGCTGGTGCTGACCGCGCGCGACGCCCTGGCCGACCGCGTCAAAGGACTGGATCTCGGTGCCGACGACTATCTGACCAAGCCGTTCGACCTGCCAGAGCTTGAAGCACGCGCGCGCGCGCTGATACGCCGCGGCCAGTCGGGCGGCAGTTCGCTCTTGACGCACGGGCCGCTGACGCTCGACACCAGCGGCCGGCGCGCGACCCTGCGCGGCGTGCCGCTCGAACTCTCGGCGCGCGAATTCGGCGTGCTCGAAGTGCTGATGCTGCGCAGCGGGCGCGTGGTAAACAAGGACCAGCTGGCCGAACAGCTCTACGGCTGGGACGAGGAAGTCGGCGCCAACGCGATCGAAGTTTACGTGCACCGCCTGCGCAAAAAGGTCGAGTCGGCCGGCGTGGCGATACGCACCATCCGCGGCCTCGGTTACCTGCTCGAGAAAGACGCATGAGCGCGATCCCCGGCGCACGGACGCCGGCAGCGGCACCGGAACGGGCGACGCTGCGCCACCAGCTGCTGATTTCACTGCTGGCGCCGATCGTCATCGTCACGCTCATCAGCTCGGTCGTCACCTATTACTATGCATTCAACTTTGCGACGCTCGCTTACGACTACGCACTGTTCGACTCCGCGCGCGATATCAGCCGGCAAACCCGCGTCAGCCAGGGCAGCATGCGGGTCGATCTGCCGAGCGCTGCGCTCGACATGCTGGAATCCGACACGCATGACAGCGTTTACTACATGGTCAACGATGCCAAAGGCGCGTTCGTCGCCGGCCACCGCGGGCTGCCGCTGCCGACCGGGGAGGCGCCGGCCGGCAAGCCGCTCTATTACGATGGCAATTATCGCGGCAGCCCGATCCGGATTGCCGCGCTCCATGCAGTAGCCAACGGCGCACCCGCCGCCGAACAGGTCCTCGTGCTGGTGGGCGAGACGCTCAACAAGCGGCGCGCGCTCGCCAACGAAGTCCTGCTGGGCATGCTGCTGCCCGAGCTGCTGCTGATCGCTTTGGTCGGCGCGCTGGTCTGGTTAGGCATTGAGCGCGGTTTGCGTCCACTCGCCACGCTGCAGCAGGAAATCGGCAACCGCTCGCATCGCGATCTGAGCGCGCTGCCCGAGCAAAACGCGCCGGGCGAAGTGCGCGCCCTCATCCGTGCCATGAACGAGCTGCTCGCGCGGCTTTCGTTCGCATTGTCGGCGCAGCAGCGGTTTATCGCCGACGCCGCGCACCAGCTGCGCACGCCGCTCGCCGGCATCAAGACCCAGGCCGAGCTGGCGCTGCGGCAGCAAAAAATGGACGAGGTGCACCATACCCTGCTGCAGCTGAACACGGCGACCGGCCAAACCACCCATCTCGTCAATCAACTGCTGTCGCTGGCGCGCGCCGAACCCGGCGCCAGCCGCACGCAGGCGATGCAGAAACTGGACGTGGCCGAACTCGCGCGCGACACCACTGCCGAGTGGGTGCCGCACGCGCTGGCGCGCAACATCGACCTCGGGTTTGACGACACTGCGGCCGGCACGAGTAACGGCGCGGCACACGCGATGATCGAGGGCGATGGGCTGCTGGTAAGGGAAATTCTGATCAACCTGCTCGATAACGCAGTGCGCTACACCCAACCCGGCGGGCGCGTCACGGTACGCGTAGCCGCCGCCAAGGATCGCGTGCAGCTCTGCGTCGAAGACAACGGGCCGGGCATCCCCGCCGAGGAGCGCGAACGCGTATTCGAGCGTTTTCACCGCGTGCTCGGCAGCGGCGCCGAGGGCTGCGGGCTGGGGCTGGCGATCGTGCGGGAAATCGCGCAAAGCCACAATGCCGACGCCCGCCTCACCGCCGGCGCCAACGGATGCGGCACGCTGGTCAGCATCGTTTTTCCGCGCGCGGCGTAAGCGGCGGCAGACGTCAATATCCCGATTCAAATCGAAGCCAACAAGGAGTAGACGCCGTGAAATCCACAATCCTCATTGCATTGTTACTGGCTGCCGCTGCGTTGCTTGCCATCGGCGGCTGCGCGAGCACCACCGAAGGCGGCGCGGTCGGCGCCGAACGCAGGCAACTGCTGCTGGTGTCGTCGGAGCAGCTCGAGCAGATGTCAGCGCAAAGCTATACCAAGTTGCGCGCCGAAGCGCAGCAAAAAGGCGTGCTCAATACCGACGCGGCGCTGACCCAGCGCGTGCGCGCCATCGCCAGCCGCATCGAACCGCAAACGAGAGTGTTCCGCGCCGACGCGCCGGGCTGGAAGTGGGAAGTCAATGTCATCAGCAGCAACGAATTGAATGCGTTCTGCATGCCGGGCGGCAAGATCGTGTTTTATTCGGGGCTGATCAAACAACTCAATCTGACCGACGATGAAATCGCCATCGTCATGGGACACGAAATCTCGCACGCCCTGCGCGAACACTCGCGCGAGCAGGTATCGCAGGCGATGGCGGCACAGGGCCTGCTCGGCGTCGGCTCCGCACTGCTGGGTCTTGGCGACGCCACGGCGGATATGGCCGGCACCGCGTACCAGGCTTTGATTGCGACCAAGTTCAGCCGCGTCGACGAGGCCGAAGCCGACCGCATCGGGCTCGAACTCACGGCGCGCGCGGGCTACGATCCGCGCGCCGGCGTGGCGTTATGGCAGAAAATGATGAAGGCCAATCAGGGCAGCCGGCCGCCGGAATTCCTCAGCACCCACCCGGCCGAAGCCAGCCGCATCGAGCAGATCCAGGCGCTGCTGCCGACCGTGACGCCGCTCTACGAACAGGCGCGCCGCAAGAAATAATTGCGGCCGGTCATGTACCGGTCGGCTCGCCGCCCTTGCTGCGCTTCCAGTTGGTGCGGAAATCCGTCAGGCTCTCGACGAACACGATGAGGTCGTCGGTCTGCTGCGCGGTCAGCTTGAGCGGTTTCAATATCTGCTCGCCGTCAGCATGCAGCCGGTCGACATTCGGCTCCGAGTAATACCGCACCACTTCGCGCAGCGTGCCGATCTGCCCGTTGTGCATGTACGGCCCGGTCAACGCCGCGTTGCGCAGAGACGGCACTTTCTTTGAATTCACCGAAATTGCTCTGTGCAAGATCGACATGCTGCGTCGCCACCGCGGTGCTGCGCGCCGCATCGTCGTTACACCGGCCGAGCAGATTGAAGTGGCCGGCGTGCGGTTACAGACCGCGGAATGATACCAAGCTGATACCAAGCGGCGGCGCAGTCAGCAGGCTGCTGCCGCAATCCCCCGCGCGGCGGCGTGATCCGCACCGCCGTGCGCGGCATCCTCCTGCTGCAATGCCCACATCTCCGCGTAAGCACCGCCGCTCGCCAGCAACTCGTGGTGCGTGCCACGCTCGACGATGCGGCCGGCATCCATGACAAGGATCTGGTTCGCGTCCATCACGGTCGACAGCCGGTGAGCGATGACGAGCGTGGTACGCCCTTTCGATATCTGCTCGAGTTCCGTCTGGATCGCCTGCTCGGTGGCCGAATCGAGCGCCGAAGTCGCCTCATCGAAAATCAGGATGCGCGGATTCTTGAGGATCGCGCGCGCGATCGCCACGCGCTGCTTCTCGCCGCCCGAGAGCTTCAGGCCGCGCTCGCCGACGCCGGTCTCGTAACGCTCCGGCAGGGATTCGATGAATTCGTGGATGTGCGCAGCCTGCGCCGCAGCGATCACTTCATCGCGCGAGGCCTGCGGGCGGCCATACGAAATGTTGTAGTAAATCGTGTCGTTGAACAGCACTGTGTCCTGCGGCACGATGCCGATCGCTCCGCGCAGGGCCGCCTGTTTGATTTCGCGAATATCCGTTTCGTTAGCCAGGATGCGCCCGTGGCCGACGTCGTAGAAGCGATACAGCAGGCGTGCGAGTGTGGATTTCCCCGACCCGCTGTGCCCGACCACCGCCACCTTGTGCCCGGCGGGGATTTCGAAGCTCACACCGAACAGGATCTGGCGGTTGGGGTTGTAGCCGAAATCGACTCCGTCAAAACGCACCGCGGCCTGCGCGCCCGCGAGGTCGCGCGCGTCCGGCCGGTCCTGGATTTCGCGGTTCTCGGCGAGGAGCCGAAACATGCGGTCGAGGTCGATCTGCGCCTGCTTGATCTCGCGGTACACCATGCCGAGGAAATTAAGCGGGATGTAGAGCTGGATCAGCAGCCCGTTGATGAGCACGAGGTCGCCCAGCGTCAGTTGCTTGGCGACCACGCCCTGCGCGGCGAAAATCATGAGTATGGTCACCGCGATCGCGATAATGCAGCTCTGCCCGATATTCAGGATGCCGAGCGATGCTTCGGTCCTCACCGCCGCCGCTTCGTAGCGCGTCAGGCTCTGGTCGTAACGCCGCGCCTCGAATTCCTCGTTGTTGAAATACTTGACGGTCTCGTAGTTGAGCAGGCTGTCGATGGCGCGGCTGTTGGCTTTCGAATCGAGTTCGTTCGCCTCGCGCCGGATCGATGTCCGCCATTCGGTGATGGCGAAAGTAAAACCTATATAAATGATGACCGCGGAAAACGTCACCGCGGTAAAACGCCAGTCGAAATGCGTCAGCAATACCGCAGCGACCAGCACGAACTCGAGGATCACCGGGACGATGGAGAACAGCATATAACTCATGAGCGTGCCGATGCCGCGGGTGCCGCGCTCGATGTCGCGCGACACGCCGCCGGTCTGGCGGTCGAGGTGAAAGCGCAGCGAGAGGGCGTGCAAATGGCGGAACACGGTCAACGCGATGCGGCGCACCGCGCGCTGCGTCACGCGGATGAACACAATGTCGCGCAACTCCGCGAACAGGGTCGTCGACAACCGCAGGAGCCCGTACGCAAGCAGCAGCATGAACGGCAGCACCAGCACGGCCTGCGTCGGATCGAGCGCATCGACCACCCGCTTCAAAATCAGCGGCACGCTGACGTTGGCGAGCTTGGCCGCCACCAGGAACACCAGCGCGACTGCCACGCGGCCCTTGAACTCCCACAAATACGGCAGCAGCAGCCTGACCGTGCGCCAGCCGGCGCGGGGCACGGGCGCCGCGTCGGGGGGCGCAACAGTGGTGGATTGGTGATACGTTGCCATGGCGTGACCTGAGTACGAACGGATCTATCGGGATTGCGCGCCTGAAACGTGACGGGCACGCGGCGCGCGCAGGGATTTTATAGTATCCCGGCGACCGCCGTCCGCGCCGCGTCAATGTCGACCCAATAGTCGGTGTGATAGTTCACCTCGGCGGCCGGCACCGGGTAGTCTGCCGAGACGATGGTAACGACGCGTTGCTGCGTGCTGCGCGCCAGCTTGCGAAACAGGTTCATGTGCTCGGTCGCGCCGCTCGTCAATTCGACGATGGTCGCGCCAGGCGGCGCAAAAATCATATTGGTCAGCGCCGCGCCGTGCGCACCGACGATGCTGCGCGCGGAGGAGAAAGTCGCAATCTGCTCCGCCACGCTCATCTCGCCCGGCACTATGCTTTCGAAACCGAGCGGCGCCAGCGCCGCGAAAAGCTCGTTCTCGTTGAGCACGCTGCGCCGCGTGCCGTCGCGCCGCGAAATAAAAAGCCGCCGCGCCGCCTGCGCGGGCGCGGTGAGCAGGTGCGCGAATCGCTCGCGTATCCATTGCACGCCCTGCGTCACCGCCTGGCTGCTGATATGCAGTGCCGGCACCAGCACACGCCGGCATGCGATCACGGCCTGGCGCTCGACCTTGATGAGCCGCTCTGGCGCCTGTCCGAGCAGGCGTATGTACTCGCTCTGGTAATTCTTGAGATCGCTGTTCACCAGCCACGGGTAAGCGTGCAAAAGGCCCGCACGATCGAGCGTCGACAGCTTGAGCATGTTGCGGAACAGCCAGTGACTGTAATTGTCGTCGCCCCCCACCAATATGCATTCCTCGTCGATTTCGCGGTACGGCCGCGGCAGCGAAGCGATAACCGTCGCCCCGTCGGCGCTCACGCGGCCCTGCACGAACGGGCTGGTGTAGAGGTTCTTGGCGTGCACGTCGTCGTTATAGACGCAGCCGTCGCGCACTATCGTCCAATACGCGGTTTCCACCCGCACGCCGGACAACCAAACGTAGAAAGGCTCGCCGCGCTGGGTGCGCGCGAGGTCGAGATGCCGTTTGGTCAATGCTTCGGTCACCACGTCGCGTCGCCCGTCGATCGCGTCCAGCGCCTGAAACTGCGTAAGTGCCGGAGCTATCCGCCCGTCGCCCAGCAGCAGGTGGCCGAGACGCAGCCGCGCGGCGCGGTCTTCGCCCAGCGTGGCCAGGCGTTCGGTACACAATCGCTCGGCCTGCGCGCCGTCGCCTGCCGCCAGCGCCTGGTCGATCAGACGGTGGAATGCAGCAGGATCGCCCGCCGGCCGCGCACCGGCGCAGTTGCGCAGGACCTTAGCCAACAGCGGCAGGCCGAGACGTGCAAACCAGTTGGCGGCGCGCGAGAAAAAAGACATGGCGCCGAGAACATAGCACGGGACGGCGCCGGGCAAAAAAAATGGGCGCTGGTTAGAGCGCCCAAAATTACCAAAGGAGGAGGATGAAAACATGGAGCCTGTTGCCGCCCCACGCCTTCGATAATCTATATAGCAATTCGAATGCCATATTTTTAGGCGCATAAAATCAATCGTTTAGAATTTTCCCCGGATTGCCCGCACTCCGCTGGCGCACCATCCTGGGAGACCCGTGTTCGCCGCCGCACCAATCCGGCGCACCTGTGCAAAAAACCGCGGCACTGACAGTCCGCGCGTTTGTAATAGTTTGTAAAACCATTCCACGGCATGGCGCGTGCGGCGTTTTAATGGGTTCATACATCAAGGAGCCTGTCATGAAACTTCAAACCATAACCGCCGCCATCCTCGCGCTCACGGGCGCAAGCGCATATGCGGCCAGCGATTTCTTCGATACCGCGCAGGTCGTTTCGTCGACGCCCATCATCGTGCGCGTGTCCGAACCACGCCAGGAATGCGAGGCCGCGCCCCCCCCGCAGAAGAACACCAGCATCATTGCGCCTGTCATCGGCGGCGTCCTCGGCGGCCTGCTCGGCCACCAGGTCGGCCGCGGCAGCGGTCAGACCGCGGCAACCATAGTCGGCGCTGCCGGCGGTGCCGTTGCCGGCAATATGGTGGGCAACCGCGTTGGCGCGCAGCCGGCGCAACAATGCCGCACCGTCGAATCCTCGCGTGAAGTGGTCAACGGCTACAACGTCGTTTACCGTTACAACGGCCGCGACGTCAATGTCGCGCTGCCCTACGATCCGGGTAGCACGATCAAAGTCGGTGTCGGCGTGGTCCTCGACGGGCGCGCGGCCGATGCCAGCCGCGACCCGGTGCGCGCGCCTGACCGCGGCGCTTACCGCGGCGCGCAACCCGTGATGACGGCGGAACCCGCCGCGGCAACGAACAACGCGGGCTACAACTACCGGTATTGATTGCAGCAATCTATATAAAAGGCGGGCCCGCTGCGGCCCGCCTTTTTTTGTACGTCGGCGGATAGATGTACTCCTTCCTCTCGCCTCTCGCCTCTCGCCTCTCGCCTCACCGTTCACCTGAACTCCCGCGCGCGCCCATAGGACGACCAGCCGGTCAGGAAGCGCACCATCTCGTAGCATATCCAGGTCATGATGCGCGCCGGCAGCGACTGGCGATGCCAGCTGGCGGCCTGCACGCGTTGCGCACCCAGTTCCATTGCTTCGGTGAGACTCGCCCGCAGTTCTCGCGCAAAACCGGCATCGTCGATCATGACATTGGCCTCGCGCGCCAGCAGCAGGCTCATCGGGTCGATGT
>CANJHY010000005.1:0-53428 GCA_947474275.1 Betaproteobacteria bacterium | reverse complement strand
TGTTCGCGCACCGATTGCTTTTTCGGGTTGATCTGGGTGACCGGCATGGCGTTTCTCCTCAGTTCACTGGAATTAAAAGATTAACAGCAGCGGCAGATGTTGGCCAGACTATTTGGCGCAGGCGCCCGCGCTATGGCCGGCCATTTTGCCGAACACCGAGCCGGACACGAGGCCGCTACCGCCCGCGTAGTTGTGATAGAACAGCCCGCCGACGAGCTCGCCTGCCGCAAACAGGCCGGGCATAGGTTTGCCTGCAACGTCCTCGACCTGCCCATTGGTGGGGTCGATCTTGACGCCGCCGAAAGTGAAAGTGACGCCGCAGGTGATCGCGTACGCTTCATATGGCGGCGTATCGAGCACATTGGCCCAGTTGGTCTTGGGAACCGCCAGACCTTTGGTGCCGCGGCCATCCTTGACCGCCGGGTTGAACGGGACGTCGGTCTGCACCGCCTTGTTGTACGCCTTCAGTGTTTCGAGGCAACGCTTGGCGTCGACGCCTTCGAGCTTCTCAACCAGTTCTTCGAGGGTATTGGCGGTGACCTTGGTCATCTGCTTGATGCGGTATTCGTCGCGCAGCAAGTGCACGAGCTTTTTGTCGAAGATCTGCCACGCGAACATATTGGGCTGGTCCATGATCACCTTGCCGTACTTGGCATAGGTGTAATTGCGGAAGTCAGCACCTTCATCGACGAAGCGCTCGCCGTTCGCGTTGACCATGATGCCCAGCGGATAGCTGTGCTTCTGGAAATTGTCGCCGACTGCCAGATCGCCGAAGGGCGGCGCGTTCTGGTCCCAGCCCACCGCATGGCAGCCGGACCAGTGGCCGTAGGGCAGGGCGCCAGCTTCGAGAGCCGAGCGGATGCCCACGCCGGTGTTGTAGCGAGTGCCGCGTACTTTTGCCAGGTCCCAGTTGGGTCCAAGGTATCGCGCGCGCATTTCCGCGTTCGATTCGAAGCCGCCGCAGGCGAGCACCACTGCCTTGGAACGGATCTCGACGGTTTTGCCCTGGCTGCGCGCGCGCACGCCTTTGACGCCGCTGTCATCGGTGATGAGGCCGATTGCGGGCGTCTCGTAGTAAATCGGGATGCCTTCGCGCTCGCAGGCCTTGTGCTCGAGTTCAATGAGTCCCGGCCCGCCGCCCCAGGTCTCGCACGCGAGACCGCCCCAGAACTTGAATTTGCCGTCGACTTTGAAGGCTTGCCGGCCGTAGGGCGCCTGAAACTTCACGCCCTTTTTGCGCATCCACACCATCGTCTCGAAGCTGCGCTTGACCAGGATTTCGCACAGATCCGGATCGGTGCGGTAATTGGTGATGCGGCCCATGTCGTCGAAGTACTGGTCTTCGGTGTAAGTGCCGTAATCGCAGGTCTTCCGCTCGTCATCCGTAATGTCGTAAAGCTGGGCGAGATCGTCGGCGCCGTGGAATACGATGCGTACAGCGCCTGCCGTGTAGCGGCTGTTGCCGCCGCAATCGTCGAGCGGCGCGGCTTCCAGCATGATTACCTTGGCGCCGGATTCACGCGCGGCGAGCGCGGCGCAGGACGCCGCATTGCCGGCGCCGATTACGATAACGTCGGGATTGCCAAAATCGACAGTGCTCATCTTTTTCCTCGAAATGATTGCAACAGGGTTTTCTGCAAAGAAATATTCAGTAACGGCATCCGTGCGCTCGCGTTACCGGCGACTGCGCCGCGCTTGGGTCTTGATTCGATCGGATTTTCTGCGGGATGCCCAGATTATACCGTCAGCCCGCGTTTAGTGCAGCGTCTTGGGTGCGCGCTTGCCTTCGGTTTCCGGCGTCGCCGGCGCGGGCGACGCGTGGTGTACGACCATGCGCCAGCCGTTTTCGGTACGCATGTAAACATTGGTGGCAATGACTGGCTGGCGCGCACGCGCCTCGCCGGCCGCAGTGATTTGCTCGTAGACGGTGTGCACGACGATTGTCATGCCGTTGATCGATTGCTGATGCCGCAGCCGGAAGCGCAGCGTCTGGTCGCCGGCGAAAATCTGGCGCCACGCTTCGCGCACCTGCTCGGTGCCGGTCAAGCGCGGCCCGCCGGGGTGCACGCAGACGATGTCGTCGTCATCCGCCCATACTCCCATCATGGCGTCGAGGTCGCTTTTTTCGAATGCATCGTAAAAGGCGGCCTCGGCGTCCTGCGGAGTGGTAAACAGCGCGCGTTTCATGTCGATGGCATTTTGGCAAAGTTGATTTCGCGCCAGACCCGGTCGGGATGCAATTGCAGCATGCAGTCGAAATGGCCCAGCGGGCACACACGCTCGAAGCATGGGCTGCACGGTAGCTCGAGCCTGACGATCCTGGCATGCGGGCTGGCGGGCGGCGTGAAGGCCGGGCTGCTGGAGCCGAAGAGGGCGATCAGCGGCCTGTTGAGCGCGGCCGCAATATGCATCAGGCCCGAATCGTTGCTGACGACCACGGCGGCGCCCGCCACGAGGTCGATCGCTTCTGCGAGCGTCGATTTGCCGCAGAGATTGACGCACAGATTGCCGCTGAGGCGATTGATTTCTTCGCCAATCGCGGCATCGTGCGGCGATCCGGCAATCCACACGTCATAACCGGCGCGGTCGAATCGCTGCGCGAGTTCCGCGAAGTATGGCGGCGGCCAGCGCTTGGCCGGGCCGTATTCCGCGCCGGGACACAATACGGCGACGGGACGTGCCGGCGCGAGGCCAAGCCGGGCAAGCGTGGCGGCGCGCTGCGCTGCATCGACTTGCAATTGTGCCCCGGGTAACGGGCGTTGCAGGTCTTCGTCTGCAGTTTCAGCGAGCGCGGCGAAGCGTTCTACCATCAGCGGCAGCGCCGTTTTGTCGAGGCGCCGCGCGTCGTTGAGCAGGCCCCAGCGCGCTTCGCCGATAAAGCCGGTACGCAACGGAACGCGTGCGAGGAATGGAATCAGCGTCGACTTGAGGGAGTTGGGCAATACGATGGCTTGATCGTAGTGCTGTTTTGCCAGCTCGCGCGCGAGCCGGTAGCGGCGCGCAAGTGCAAGTTCACCGTGCGCAAACGGGCTTGTCAGCGTGGTGTTGATTTCGGGCATGCGCGCGAACAGCGCATGTGTCCAGGGTGGCGCCAGGACATCGAGCGTGAGACCGGTGTGGCGTTCGTGCAATCGCCTGAACAGCGGCTGCGCAAGAACCGCGTCGCCGACCCAGGACGGGGCTATGACGAGGATTTTTGCCATAAGGATGAGGGATGAAGGATGAAGGATGAAAAAAACCATGCGTCGCGCACGATGTTTTTTCCTTCCGCCTTCATTCTTCCGCCTACATCCTTCCGCTCAGTGGCCGCTTTTCCGCGGGCCACTGAGCGTATATTGCGTGCCGCAATACGGGCACAGCGCCGCGCCGGATTTTTCGATCGGCAAAAATACCCGCGGATGCGCATTCCACAACAGCATGGCCGGAGTCGGGCAGTGCAGCGGCAGGTCGGCCGCCGTGACTTCGATATGGCGCTGTTTATTTTCGCTCTGGGCCATGACGGTTCAGGCGGCGACGGGCGCCAGCCACTGGCGGTATTTGTCGTTTTTGCCGTTGACGATGTCGAAGAACGCTGTTTGCAGGCGCGCGGTGATCGGGCCGGTCTTGCCGGCGCCGATGACGCGGCTGTCGACTTCGCGTATCGGCGTGACTTCCGCCGCGGTGCCGGTGAAGAAAGCTTCGTCGGCGATGTACAGATCGTCGCGGGTGATGCGGCGCGCGGTGACCGTATAACCCATTTCTTCGGCTACCGTGATGATCGACTGGCGCGTAATCCCCATCAATGCGCTGGTGAGTTCCGGCTCGTAGATTTTGCCGTCCTTGATCATGAACAGGTTTTCACCCGAGCCTTCGGCGACGAACCCGTCGACGTCCAGCAACAGACCCTCGTCGTAGCCGTGTTCGGTGGCTTCGAGGTTGGCCAGTATCGAATTCGCGTAGGTGCCCGAGTATTTCGCCCGGCACATCGAAACGTTGACGTGATGGCGCGCGAACGACGACGTTTTGACGCGGATGCCTTTTTCGAGCGCTTCGGGGCCGAGGTACGCGCCCCACGGCCACGCGGCGATGGCGACGTGCACGGTCGCGCCTTTCGGCGACACGCCCATTTTTTCCGAGCCGTAGAAGGCGATCGGGCGGATGTAGCAGGATTCGAGCTTGTTCGCGCGCACCACTTCCTTGTGCGCCGCCATGATGGTGTCCCGGTCATAGGGGATTTTCATCATGTAGATATGCGCGGAATTGAACAAACGCTCGGTGTGCTCCTTGAGGCGGAAAATCGCGGTGCCGCTTACCGTATTGTAGGCGCGCAAACCCTCGAACACCGCGAGCCCGTAATGCAGCGAGTGGGTGAGTACATGGGTATTCGCGTCGCGCCAGGGCACGAGTTTGCCGTCATACCAGATGTGCCCGTCACGATCAGCCATCGACATAATATTTTGTGCTCCGCGTAAAAGACGAATTCTAGCGTATTTCATCCGCCGTTGCCGTTACCGGTCCGGTGCGCGTGCGGGTTCGGGGCGATGTGATTGCCGGTTCGCGCCGGCGAAAAAGGCGCGACTATCCTTGACCGTGAATTTGATTGATGTGAATATCAGGGACATTGTCCGAAGCGATGCGTGACAAAAGTCACACTCGCATCGTGCTGGCGTAACCCGCTGGAATTTAAAGACAAAAAGGGAGTGATTGAGGAATGTCTAACCCTGTCAGCCGACTGCTCAGCAGTATCAGCGGCCGCGTCATCACGCCGAGCGACACCGACGAGCAGAAGCTGCAGAAAACACTGCTCATCTTCGCCTGTGGCCTGATGGGCTTTGCCGCGATGCTGTGGCTCGTCATCTATCACGCGATGGGGATCAAGTACTCTGCCACGGTGCCGCTGATTTACCTGGCGGTATCGGCGACCACGCTCGGCATTTACCTGTGGAACCTCAATTTCGACTTCTTCCGTTTTGCGCAAACGAGTTTGTATCTGTTCGTGCCGTTTATCATGCAGTGGTCGATCGGCAGTTACGTCACGTCTTCGGGGGTCATGCTGTGGGCGCTGTTGGCGCCCATCGGCGTGATGGTTTTCCAGGGCCCCAAGGAGTCGGTGCCGTGGTTCTTTGCCTACCTCGTCATGACGGCCGTGTCGGGTTTCTTCGACTACTATCTCGCGTACGGGAATGAAAAGACGACCGGCATGCCGCTGCAGACCATCGCGGTGTTCTTCGTGCTCAACTTTGCCGCGATGTCGACCATCGTCTATCTGCTGGTGGTTTATTTTGTGCGCCAGAAAGACCGGCTGAAGGAAGCGCTCGACCGCCAGCACAGCCTGCTGCAGGTCGAGCAGGAGCGCTCAGAGCGGTTGCTGCTCAACGTGCTGCCGGGGCATATTGCAGAGCGGCTGAAGCGTGATCCCAGCGTCATCGCCGATGGCCTTGCCGACTGCACCGTCATGTTCGCCGACCTGACCGACTTCACGCGCTTGTCCGAGGAACTGCCGCCGCGTGAAATGGTGGCGCTGCTGAACGAAGTGTTCTCCTGGTTCGACGGGCTCGCCGAGCAATACCAGCTCGAAAAAATCAAGACGATAGGCGACGCCTACATGGTCGCCGGCGGCCTGCTCGATCACGACGCCAAGTACACCGAGGCGATTGTTAACATGGCGCTCGACGTGCGCGACCGCATCAGCGAACGCAAGACGCGCGCCGGCGAATCGCTCGGTATCCACATCGGCATCGGCAGCGGCCCGGTGGTGGCCGGCGTGATCGGCGTGAAGAAATTCATTTACGATTTGTGGGGCAACGCGGTCAACGTCGCCAGCCGGCTGTCGACCGAGGCCACCTCCGGCGGCATTCTGGTCGATGTCACCACGTATCGCCGGTTGCGCGGGCTCTACCAGTTCGAAGGTCCGGAACCGCTGAACGTCAAGGGCGAGCGCCAGATAACGGCTTACCGCCTGATCGCGAAACTGCCGCAAGTCGCCGAGGCGCAGGCCGAGGTCGCGTAACACCAGCGCGCCAGCCTTACTTGCCCGCTGGGGGCGCCGCCCCCAGCACGCCCGACCATAATTTTTTTACCGCAGAGATTTCGCGCGCCAGCGTGCGGGCTTCGACGCGTGCGTATTTGTCGCCCTGCAGACGCAAAGTATGCTGCAGTTGCCGATAGTGCCGGTACGCGTCGTGCACGGCGAGTGCGTCATCGTCCGCGATCAGCCGCAGGCGCGCGGCGAGTTTGAGCAGCGCGAGATTGCCGATGTTGGCGATGAGTTCCGCGTGCTGGTGCGCGTGCCCCAGCACCAGGTACTGCACGATGAATTCGACGTCGATCAGGCCGCCGTGGTCGTGTTTGATGTCGAAGAGCCCGCTGGCGTTCGGATGCGCGGCCAGCATCTTGTCGCGCATGGTGACCACTTCGTCGCGCAGCGCCGGCAGCGCGCGCGGCCGCCGCAGTACTTCGCCGCGTATGTCGTCGAAATTCCGCGCAATGCCGGCGTCGCCGGCGACACCGCGCGCGCGCGTCAGCGCCTGGTGTTCCCATACCCAGGCATGTTCGCGCTGATAGTCGGCAAACCCGGCCACCGGGCTGACCAGCAGGCCGCTGGCGCCGTCCGGGCGCAGGCGCAAATCCGTTTCGTACAAGGTCCCCGCCGCCGTCATGCTGGTCAGCCAGTGGTTGACGCGTTGCGCCAGCCGCGCGTAGTTTTCGGGCGCTTCTGGCGCCGCGTCGTCGTAGAGGAAAATCATGTCGAGGTCCGACGCGTAGCCCAATTCCTTGCCGCCGAGCTTGCCGTAGGCAATGATCGCGAACTGCGGTTCGTCGCGGTGCCGCGTGCGCAACCCCTGCCAGGCCATGCGCAGAGCTTCCGCCAGTATCATGTCGGCAAGGTCGGAGAGGTGATCGGAGAGTTTTTCCAGCGGCAGTTCGCCGGCGAGATCCTGCGCCAGCAGGTGCAGAGTCTGCGCATGCTTGAAGTGGCGCAGCACGTCCATCTGGCGCTCGCTGTCGTCTGCTGCCTCATCGAGCCGGTTGCGCAGCAGCGTTTTCAGCTGCGCCCAAACCGGCGGGGCATGCAGCGTGCGCGCGTCGAGCAGCTCATCGAGCAGGATAGGATAGTGCGCGAGGTACTCTGCGGCCCACGGGCTGGCGCTGGCAAGGCGGGCGCCGCGTTCTATGGTTTGCGGATACTGGAGCAGGAGCGCGAGGTAGGCTTCGCGCCGGCTGATGCTCTCGAGCAAAGTCAGCATGCGCTCCAGTGTGGCATCGGCATGCGGCAGTTTGGCCACGGCGGCGATGACCTGCGGCACCAGTTGTTCCATGCGGGTCTGGCTCGCCTGCGGCATCTGGCGTACGCGGTTGCTGTCGCGCAGTGCGCCGATGCGTTCGAGCGCGCGTTGCGGATTCGCGTAGCCGAGACCGCGCAGTAGCGCGAGCGACTCGTCCGGGGTGTCGCCGTGCCACAACGCCGCGAGCGGATGCGCGGTGTCTTCCGAGGTGGCGAAAATGCTCTCGAACTGGCGCGTGACGTTGCCGCGATGCCGGTCGAGTTCGGTGCGCAGTTCGTTAAAATTGGTGAAATTCATGGCGGCAGCGATCAGCGCCTGGTCTTCTGCGATCGTCGGCAGGGTCTGCGTCTGTTTGTCGTCCAGATACTGCAGTCTGTGCTCAAGGTCGCGTAAAAACACGTACGCTTCCCTCAAATCCTGCACCGCGGCCGCGGGCAGCAGCTGGCGTTCGGCCAGCAGCGGCAGCACGGCGAGGGTGGGTGGCTGGCGCAGCATCGCATCGTGCCCGCCGCGCACGAGCTGAAATAGCTGCACGATGAACTCGATTTCGCGGATGCCGCCGGGCCCGAGCTTGATGTTGTCGAGAATGTCGCGGCGCTCGACTTCGCGCCGGATCTCCTGGTGCAGGCCGCGCATGGATTCGAACGCGCTGTAATCCAGATGGCGGCGGAATACGAAAGGACGCGCGAGGTCGGCGAGTTCCTGCGCGCGGTCGCCGCACACCACGCGTGCCTTGATCCACGCATAGCGCTCCCACTCGCGTCCCTGCGTGATGAAGTAATTCTCGAGCATGCCGAAACTCACCGCGAGCGGCCCGTCGCTGCCCAGCGGGCGCAGCCGCATGTCGACGCGGAACACGTAGCCGTCGGCGGTCATTTCACTGAGGAGCGCAATCAGCCGGCGCGCGAAGCGGGTGAAATATTCGTGGTTGCTCAGCTTGCGCGGGCCGCCGGTCTCGCCGTCTTCCGGATAGACGAATACGAGATCGATGTCGGAGGAGACATTAAGTTCGCAGCCACCCAGCTTGCCCATGGCGACGACGTGAAGGTGTTGTGCGGGGCCGCCGTCCGGCGCCAGCGGTTCGCCGTATTCCACCGCGAATTCATGTTCGAGATGGGCGACCGCCGTCGCGATCGCGATATCGGCGAGTGCGGTCACCGTCGTCATGACTTCGTCGAGCGTCGCCACGCCGCCGAGATCGCGCGCAATGATGCGCAGGATCACACGTTTGCGCAGGTCGCGCAGGGCGCGTTGCAGCGTGGCGTCGCCGGCGACAGTGGCGGCGGCGAGGTGCGCACGCATCTCGTCGGCAGTAAATGGACGGGCGAGACTCGCGGCCGGCAGCAGGCCGGGTTCGGCGGCGAGCAGGCGCCGCGCAAAGCGCGACAACGCGGTAGCGCGGCGGATCAGCGGGTCATCGTCAGCACCTGTCGGCGCGTTAGGTGTAGTCATGCCGTTCGGGTTACAATTGGTTTAGAAATCATTATGTTGCATTTTATGGCTTTTGACCCCTATCGTGCCGGCCATTTCTATTTTTAAGTGGCTGCACGTCAGCACGCTCTGGGTTTATCGCGCGATAACCTGGGCGGTGCTCGGCTGCGCGTTCGTCATTGCGTTGGTCGTCGTCGGCGTGCGCTTCTGGCTGCTGCCGAACATGGAGAGCTACCGCGAACCGATCGCGCGCCAGTTGAGCGAAGCCACCAAACAGCGCATCACGATCGGCAAACTCGACGGTCGCTGGAGCGGGCTTAACCTGCAACTGACGTTGGGCGACATCGTCGTCTACGACCGCACCGATCAGCCGGCGCTCACGCTGCAGCGCGTCGACAGTACATTGTCATGGTGGTCTCTGGTGCTGTGGGAGCCGCGTTTCGATTCGATCGAGATCAAGCACCCGGAACTGAACGTCAAACGCGACGCGCGCGGAGTGATTTCGGTCGCCGGCATTGAATTGAACCAGCATACCGACGGCGGCGGCATGTCCGACTGGCTGTTGCGGCAGGACGAGATCAGCATACGCGACGCGGCGATCACCTGGCACGACGAGTTGCGCGGGGCGCCTGAACTGCCGCTGCAGCATGTCGATTTCCGTCTCGAGAATTCCGGCCGCGACCATCGTTTCGGACTGCGCGCGGCGCCGCCCGAATCGATTGCCGCGCCGCTCGATGTGCGCGGCGACTTTACCGGCAGGACGGTGACCGACCTTGCGCAATGGAACGGGCAGCTTTTCGCCCAGCTCGAATATACGGACATCGCCGCGTGGCGGGGATGGGTGCCGTTTCCGGTGTATTTTCCGCACGGCGTGGGCGCCGTGCGCACGTGGGTGGAGCTGAAAAACGGCGAACTGGCCGGGATTACGGCGGACGTCCAGTTGTCTCAGGTCACCACGCGCCTGGGCAAGGAGTTGCCGGAACTTGATCTCGCCGCGTTGAACGGCCGCGTGAGCTGGAAACTGCTGGACGGCGGTTTCGAGGTAACGACCAGCAAGCTGAGCATGTCGGCGCACGGCTACACGCTGCAGCCGACGGATTTTCTGCTGCGCTATCACCACGCCAACGGCGCGCGGCCGGCGCGCGGCGAATTGCAGGCGAATGTGCTGGATGTCGAGCCGCTGATCGCGCTTGCGGATCATCTGCCGTTCGCGCCCGAACTGCGCAAGGAATTTGAAATCTACGCGCCGCGCGGCAGTTTTTACGACGTGGCGCTGAAGTGGGCCGGGCAATGGCCGCAGCCGCAGCAATACAGCCTGAAATCGCGCTTCGTCAATCTCGGGCTGAACGCAGTGGGCAAACTGCCGGGTCTGGCCGGCGTCAGCGGCAGCATCGACGGCACCGAGCGCGGCGGCACGCTGTTGCTGAGCACGCAAAACACCGCGCTCGAACTGCCGCTGGTTTTTGAAGAAAAACTCGCGTTCGATACGCTCACCGCGCAGGCCGGCTGGCAGCGCACCGGCGATCAATACGAAATCAGGCTCAACGATATTTCATTCGCCAACCGGGATCTCGCGGGCAGCGTGTCAGGCGTCTACCAGACCGCTGCCGACAGCCGTGGCATCATCGATCTCACCGGGCACGCGACGCGCGCCGACGCGCGCAGCGTCGGGCGCTACGTGCCGCTGCTTATCGGCAAGAGTGCCCGCCAGTGGATGGCCAGCGCTTTTCTGAACGGTTCGTCAAAAGACCTGAAGGTGCGGCTGAAAGGCAACCTGAATGATTTCCCGTTTCCCGAAGGCAGGGGCGGCCTGTTTCAGGTGACGGCGCGTATGACCGAAGGCGTGCTCGATTACAACAGCAACTGGCCGAAAATCGAGAATATCGAAGGCGATCTGAATTTACGCGGCCGCCGCATGGACGTGGTGGTGCGCGAGGCGACCATCCTCGGCGCGAAGCTCGCGCGCGTGCATGCCGAGATTCCCGATCTCGCCACCCCGGACCTCGTGTTGACGGTCAATGGGGAGGCGGAAGGCCCGACCAGCGAATTCCTGGGCTATATCGAGAAAAGTCCGCTGCTCGAAACCATCGACCACTTTACCGAAAGCCTGCGCGCGGAAGGCCGCGGCAAGCTGGTGCTGAAGCTCCGCATCCCGCTCGCCAATGTCAAAGAAACCAAAGTCGCTGGTGCCTACCAGTTTGTGAACAACAAGGTCGAAACCGACGACGTGGTATTTCCGTTCGAGCAGGTCAACGCGCGCCTGGAGTTCACGGAAAACAGCGTGCGGATACCGTCGGCGACCATGACGATACTGGGCGGGCCGGCGACCCTGACCGGCGGCACCCAGCGCGAAGGCGGGGTGCGTCTCAGTCTGGCGGGGCGCGTCAACATGGACAATTTCCGGCGCACGACGACTTCGTCATTCGCCCAGGCGTTGCGCGGGTCGACCGACTGGAAAACCACCGTGACGTTGCGCAAGCGTCTCGCCGATATCGTGTTTGAATCGGCGCTGCAGGGCATGTCCTCGGACTTGCCGGCTCCGCTTGCCAAGAGCGCTGCCGAAAGCGTGCCGTTCAAGCTCGAGCGTTCCGTCTCCAGCCCGCAACAGGACCGTATCGTCGCGACGCTCGGCAACCTGGTATCGGCGCAACTGCAGCGCCGCAAGGAGGGCACGCAGATGGTGATCGAGCGCGGCACCATCGGTCTGGGCAGCGCCGCGGCGGAACCCAAGCGCGACGGGCTCTGGATCAACGGCGGCCTGAAAAGCCTCGACCTCGATCAATGGCTGGCTTTGCTGAAATCGGGAGGCGGCGACAGCGGCCGCACCCCTCTGGCCGGGTTCGACGTCAAATTCGGCACTCTCGACGTATTTGGCCGGCGCTTCAACGAGCTCGCGATAGCCGGCAGCGCGCAGGGCGGCGTGTGGCAAACCACGCTGGCCGGCCGCGAACTGGTCGGCGAGATGTCGTGGCGGCCGCAGGGCAAAGGCAAAGTCACCGCGCGCATGAAAAGCATGATCATTCCGGCCGCTACGCCTGATCGCGTGGCGCCTCCCGCCGATATAGGGCCGCTCGAGCTGCCCGCGCTCGATATCACCGCCGACAGTTTCCAGGTCCGCCAGCTGAATCTCGGCAAGCTCGCGGTCAGCGCGGTCCCCGACGGGCGCGACTGGAAACTCGAAAAACTCAACGTCACCAACCCGGACGCGACGCTGAACATCGAAGGCGTGTGGCAGGGCTGGCTCACGCAACCGCGCACCATGGTCAACGTGCGGCTCGACGTCAACGATATCGGTAAGCTGCTGGTGCGGCTGGGCCAGCCGGAGGGCATCAAGCGCGGCACCGCCAAGCTCGAGGGGCCGCTGTCGTGGGCCGGCAGCCCGAGCGAACTCGATTACGCGACGCTGTCGGGTAATTTCGTGCTCGAAGCGAACAAGGGGCAATTCGTCAAACTCGATCCCGGCATCGGCAAATTGCTGGGTGTGCTGAGCCTGCAGTCGCTGCCGCGCCGATTGTCGCTGGATTTTCGCGACATCTTCAGCGAAGGACTCGCTTTCGATGAAATCGTCGGTACGGTGAAAGTCAATCGCGGCATCGCCAACACCGAGAACTTCCGCATCCAGGGCCCGGCGGTGCGCATCCAGATGCTGGGCGACGTTGATCTCGCCAAGGAAACGCAGAAATTGCGCGTCAAGGTGTTCCCCAGTATGAGCGACGGCCTGTCGGTGGCCGGCGCGCTGATTGGCGGCCCGATTGCGGGTATCGCCACTTTCGTTGCGCAGAAACTGCTGAAAGACCCGATCGACAAAATGGCCGCGTACGAGTACGACATCACCGACACGTGGGTCGATCCGCAGGTGGCGAAAGTCGACTCGACGGCGTCCAGGGCGGCCGCCAGGCAGTCGGGCCCGGAGAGGTCGGATTGAGCCGCTGGCTGACGCTGGCGGTGTTATGCCTGGCCGCGGCAAGCGCGCGCGCCGACGATATTTTTACGGTGGCGCCGGCATTGTGGGACCGTCCGCGCAGCGCGCGCGCGGTGCTCGAGCAGCCGGCAGTGCGCCAGGCGCTCGAACAATATCTCGCGCGGCCGGCCGCGCGCCTGATCATCCATCACGGTTACGGGCTGGACCCGTTGCTGCAAGCCGAGGAACTGCGCATGTGGCTGATGGCGCTGGCCGTTGACGGTGCGCGCGTCGCGCTGATCAATGACGTGAGACCGCACGAACCGCTGAAAATTGAAGTGGTGAAATGAGCTCCAAGTCCGCTTCGTCATTCGGGCGCGCGCGCCCGCATACTAAATCCGACAGCAAGGCCGATGCGCCGGCGGTGGTGCGCGTCGCCGCCGTGCAACTCGCGTCGGGGCCGAGTGTGGCGGCGAACCTGAACGAAGCGCGGCGGCTGATCGCCATGGCGGCCAAGCAGGGCGCGAAGCTCGTCGCGCTGCCCGAATATTTCGCGATCATGGGCATGCAGGACACCGACAAGGTCAAGGTGCGCGAAGAGGAAGGCAAGGGGCCGATCCAGCAGTTCCTCGCGGAAACCGCAAAAAAACACAAAATCTGGCTGGTCGGCGGCTCGGTGCCGCTGGTATCGAACGAAGCCAACCGCGTGCGCAACAGCTGTCTCGTGTATGACGACAAGGGCAAGCAGGTCGCGCGCTACGACAAGATCCATCTGTTCGGCTTCGATATGGGCAAAGAGCATTACTCCGAACAGCGCACCATAGAGCCGGGGCGCGAAGTCAAAGTCGTCGATTCGCCGTTCGGCCGCCTCGGCCTTTCAATCTGCTACGACCTGCGCTTTCCGGAGCTTTACCGTGCGATGAAGGATGTCGACATCATCCTGGTGCCGTCGGCGTTCACCGAGACGACCGGCAAAGCGCATTGGGAAACGCTGATACGCGCGCGCGCCATTGAAAATCTCGCCTACGTGGTGGCGCCGGCGCAGGGCGGATATCACCTGAACGGCCGCGAGACGCACGGCGACAGCATGATCGTCGATCCCTGGGGTGTGGTGCTCGACCGCCTGCCGCGCGGTTCCGGTGTCGTCATGGCGGGCATCAATCCCGAATACGTGCAGCGTCTGCGCAAAAGCCTGCCGGCGCTCGCGCACAGAACCCTGCACCGCGTATAGTTTCTTGCCGCGACCGCGCTTGAAGATCGTGCGATCGCCCCTATTTAACAGCTATTGTTTCCACCGGACATCCTGATGACCAGCAAAACCGCAACCCGTAGCGCCGAACTCGAAGCCGCATTCAATACCGCGCAGGCAACGCTGCTTGCCCCGTATTCGCTCGATGACAACGCGCTGCAGCAGGTGTTCGGGCAGATCATGTCGCACCAGGTCGATTACGCCGACCTGTATTTTCAGTACAGCCGCAGCGAGGGCTGGAGCCTGGAAGAAGGCATCGTCAAATCCGGCAGCTTCAGCATTGACCAGGGCGTCGGCGTGCGCGCGGTGGCGGGCGAAAAAACGGCCTTCGCCTATTCCGATGACATCAGCCTGACGGCGCTCACGGCGGCGGCGCAGGCGACGCGTGCGATTGCGCGCCAGGGCGCGGACGGCAGGACGCAGGTGGCGAAGCGTGGCGATGGCCGCAATCTTTATGTGCCGCGCGATCCGCTGGCGAGCCTCGAGGACGCTGCCAAAGTTGCGCTGCTGGAAAAAATCGAACGTTATGCGCGCAGCCTCGACACGCGTGTGACGCAGGTCATGGCGCATCTCGGCGGCGAATACGAAGTCGTGCTGGTCACGCGCAGCGACGGCGTCACCGCGGCCGACGTGCGGCCCCTGGTGCGCGTGTCGGTGCAGGTCATCGTCGAGCAGGACGGCCACCGCGAGCAGGGCAGTGCCGGCGGCGGCGGGCGCTTCGACTATGCCTACTTCACTGATGCGGTATTGCAGGATTACGCGCGCAAGGCAGTGGCGCAGGCGCTTACCAATCTTCACGCGCGTCCCGCACCGGCGGGAACGATGACAGTCGTGCTCGGCCCCGGCTGGCCCGGTATCCTGCTGCACGAAGCGATCGGGCACGGTCTCGAGGGCGATTTCAACCGCAAAGGCAGTTCGGCTTTCAGCGGCCGCATCGGCGAGCGCGTGGCTGCGCCCGGCGTGACCGTGGTCGACGACGGCACGATTGAGCAGCGCCGCGGCTCGCTCAATATCGATGATGAAGGCAATGCGACGCAGCGCAACGTGCTGATCGAAGATGGCGTGCTTAAAGGCTATATGCAGGACAGTCTCAACGCGCGCCTGATGGGGGTCGCCGCCACCGGCAACGGGCGGCGCGAATCGTTCGCGCATATTCCGATGCCGCGCATGACCAACACTTATATGCTGAACGGCGACAAGGACCCGCAGGAGATCATCAAGTCGGTGAAGCACGGCCTCTACGCAGTCAATTTCGGCGGTGGTCAGGTCGACATCACGAGCGGCAAGTTCGTGTTCTCGGCGTCCGAGGCATACATGATAGAAGACGGCAAGGTCGGTCATGCGGTCAAGGGTGCGACGCTGATCGGCAACGGCCCCGACGTGCTGACGCGGGTGGCCATGATAGGCAACGACATGGCGCTCGACAGCGGTGTCGGCACCTGCGGCAAGGAAGGGCAGAGCGTGCCGGTCGGCGTCGGCCAGCCGACGCTCAGAATCGACGGCCTGACCGTCGGCGGAACTGCGTAGTACGAGGGCGGGCAACGGACGAGCCAAACCATTGCCGCAAAGGCGCAAAGACGCGAAGGTTCGAAAATATGCCGATAATTGTTCTTTTTGCGTTCCTTTGCGCCATCGCGTCTTTGCGGCAGAATTTTTGTTTCGCGAATTTCCGCGCGCAAGCTGTCGCGGGACGGGCGATTAGAGGCTGATGCGCAAACTGGCCGACATCGAGCGCGAACGCGCGCAACCGCAGGACGACGAGGATGCGCAACCGGCATTGCCGCCGGGCGCGAAGAACTACATAACGCCCGCCGGCTACGCGCGGCTGAAAAACGAAGTGCAAAGTCTGCTCGACAAGGAGCGCCCGCAACTGGTCAAGGTCATCGCGTGGGCGGCCTCGAACGGCGACCGCTCGGAAAACGCCGACTACATCTACGGCAAACGCCGGTTGCGTGAAATCGACCGCCGCATCCGTTTTCTGAACAAGCGTCTCGAAATTGCCGAAGTCATAGATCCGGTGCGGCCCGGCGTCGAGCAGGTATTTTTCGGCGCGACCGTTACCTACTGCGACAGCAAAGGTGTCGAGCGCACCATCAGCATCGTCGGCCAGGACGAAGTCGATCCGCCGCGCGGGCGCATCAGCTGGATTTCGCCGGTGGCGCGCGCTCTCACCAAGGCGCGCGAGGGCGACGTCGTGACGCTCAGAACGCCGGCCGGCATCGAAGAACTGGAAATCATCGCGCTGCGTTATGTCGCTTTGCCGGCCTGATCATGCTGGCGAAACTGTTCGGCAACCTGTTTCGTCCGCGCGATGGCGCCGGCGGCAGTTGCGCCGAATTTCTGCAGCGCGCCGAAGCCATGGTCAAGGCGGGCCAGCTTAACGCCGCGCTCGAAGTCTATCGCGAGTGCATGCTCGCGTATCCGCAATCGCTAGATGCCTGTCTCGGCGCGGCGGGCACGCTCGCCGACCTGTGGGCGATGGATGAAGCGGCAGCCATGTACGAGCGCGCGTGGCAACTCGCCCCCGCGTCGGGCGTGATTTATTCGGCGCTGCTGTTCCACCGGCATTACCGGTCTCCGGTCGATACGCGGGAGATGTTTAAGGCGCACCGGCGTTTTGGTGAAATGATGCGCGGCGCGGTGCCGCCCGCGGGCGACCGTTTCACGCAATCGCCCGACGCTGAGCGCCGGCTGCGCATCGGCTACGTATCGCCGAACTTCTCGCGGCACTCGGTGGGGTATTTCATTGAGCCCGTGCTCCGTTGTCATGACCGCGAACGCTATGAAGTTTTTTGCTATTACTCGCACCCGCAGGCAGACGATGCCACCGCGCGCATGCGCGGATTGGCGGATGGCTGGCGCGACATCGCAGGCGTCGCAGACGACGCGGTCGAGCGCGCGATACGCGACGATAAAATCGACATCCTGTTCGACCTCGCGGGACATACCAAAGGCAACCGGCTCGGCGTATTTGCGCGGCGGGCGGCGCCGGTGCAAATGACCTGGCTCGGCTACCCGGACACGAGCGGACTCGCCGGCATGGATTGCCGCATCACCGATGGCACTGCCGATCCCGCGCCCGCCGCGGAAGAGCGCCACACTGAAAGCCTGCTGCGCATGGCCGATTGCTTCCTGTGCTATCAGCCGCCGCCCGATGCACCAGCGGCGACGCCGCGCGAGGCCGCAGGTGCGGTGGTGTTTTCATCGTTCAACAATATCGCCAAGCTCAACGATGAAACGCTGCGGCTGTGGGCGCAAATTCTCGCCGCCGTGCCGGCATCGCGTCTCGCATTGAAGGCTTCAACGCTGAACTATCCGGACACGGTAGATCGCTTGCTCGACAGCTGCGAGCGCGCCGGCATCGATACGGCACGTGTCGAGTTGCGCGGCTGGATCGCGGACCGGCAGCAGCATCTCGAACTCTACAACGAGATCGACATCGCGCTCGATACCTGGCCGTATAACGGCACGACGACCACCTGCGAGGCATTGTGGATGGGCGTGCCCGTGGTTACCCTGGCTGGCGAAGTGCATATGTCTCGCGTCGGCGCCACGCTGCTGCGCAGCGCTCGACTCGAAGATCTGGTTGCATACAGTAGCGCGGAATATGTAGACATCGCGGTGGCGCTCGCCGGCGACGTTGCCCGCCGCCATTCGCTGCGCGCGGGATTGCGCGCGCGGCTGCAGGCATCGCCGCTGCTCGATCATGCGGGGTTTACGCGGCAACTCGAAGCGCATTGCCGAGGCGCCTGGGGCGCGTGGTGCGAACGTCAGTGCGCGGGTTGATGCGCGGCAGTCGCAGATAACTTCATTTTTCCTGGGCGGTGACGTCCTCGAGGGTCGGCTGGCATCTGCGGCCTTCGGGTTCGGCGCGCAGCCGGTATACGCGATTGGCGCGCAGCGCAGCCTTCAGTGCCGTGTCCTGCGGAAAGATGCGGTAGTCGATATAAAGCTCGCAGAATACCGTCAAGGCATAGTCGCCCGGCGCCAGGCGCGCGATATTGGTCCCAAACCCGAATTTCTGTTCGTTCGCCCTGGCGACGAACAGGCTGCTGACGCGGGCGCCGGGTGTCGTGGTCAGCGCGGCGCGCGCTTTTTCCGCGGTGGTATTTCCCCACCCGATCACTATGGCGCGGTCAGGTTCGGGGGAGATGACGAGCGCGTCCGGGTTGGCGGGTGCCGTGGCGCAACCGGTGAACACAATGCAGGCCAACGCGCTCAGCCATGAATAGCTGTCCGGCCCGCTGTACCGGTTTGAAGCGGAAATCTTGTTTGCCATGAGTAACTTCCATTCTCCTGTATAGCCAAACCGTTGCGCATGGCGAAGTTCAACTAAACCATCGCGCGGATTGCACTGTGATGCACGGCTGCTGCTGCGATATAAGGCGGCCGCTCTTGAGTTATAATATTCTGATTTTGCTGGATTTGAGCAGAAATTATGCAAAGAACCGACGATTTACGGATCAAAGAGATCAAAGAGCTGGTGCCGCCGTCGCACGTGCTGCGCGAGCTCCCGCTGACCGACAGCGCGGCGCAGACCACGTACGATGCGCGCCAGGGCATACACCGGATATTGCACGGCGCGGACGACCGCCTGCTGGTCATCATGGGGCCGTGCTCGATACACGACGTGAAAGCGGCCAAGGAGTATGCCGGCAAGCTGAAAGAGGCGAAGACGCGGCTGGCCGACGATCTGCTGATCGTCATGCGCGTTTATTTCGAGAAGCCGCGTACCACGGTCGGCTGGAAAGGCCTGATCAACGATCCGAAACTCGATGGCAGTTTCAACATCAATGAAGGCATACGCATCGCGCGCGAGTTGCAGCTCGAATTGAACGGCATGGGCATGCCGGTAGGCTGTGAATTCCTCGACATGATCACGCCGCAATACAACGCCGACCTCGTGTCGTGGGGCGCCATTGGCGCGCGCACCACTGAAAGCCAGATCCACCGCGAACTCGCGTCGGGACTGTCGTGCCCGGTCGGCTTCAAGAACGGCACCGACGGCAATATCAAGATCGCGGTAGATGCGATCCGCGCGGCGCAGGCGCCGCATCATTTCCTGTCGGTGACCAAGGCCGGCCACTCGGCGATCGTGTCGACTGCCGGCAATGAAGACTGCCACATCATATTGCGCGGCGGCAAAGCGCCGAACTACGACGCCGCGAGCGTCGAGGCCGCGGCCAAAGGACTGGCGGAAGCCGGTCTCGCGCAGCGCCTGATGATAGACTTCAGCCACGCTAATTCGAGCAAGAACCCGCAGAAGCAGGTCGATGTCGGTAACGACGTGGCGCAGCAGCTCGCCGCCGGCGACGACCGCATTTTCGGCGTGATGGTCGAAAGCCATCTCAAGGCCGGCCGCCAGGACCTGGTGCCGGGAAAGCCGCTGGTTTACGGGCAGAGCATCACCGACGGCTGCATCAGCTGGGAAGACAGCCACAAACTGCTCGATACCCTCGCGGACGGCGTGCGCCAGCGCCGCATCAAATTGCTGGAGGCCGACCGCTAGTCTCCGGCGCAGCGGCGGAGAGCAAAGGGATGAGGCATGGCGGGAAAAATGGAAACCAGCGCTGATCGCAAAGTGCTCGAGAGCCTGGAGAATCTGGGCGCGGGCACCGCGTTCGCAGACCAGATTTTCAGCCTGGTCGGAAACTCGCAGTTTTTTGCCGAATTCAACCGCGAGGATGTCGACCGGCTCGCCGGCTACATGCGCATTTACCATGCACGGCCCGAGCAGACCATCATCCGCGAGGGCGATATCGGCGATTACATGCTGCTCGTCATACGCGGCGAAGTCGATATCTACAAGCGCAACCTGATGGGAGAGCAGCAGCTGATGACGTCGGTGACGCCCGGCATGACGCTTGGCGAAATGTCGATGACAGACGGCGAGCCGCGCTTTGCCACGTGCATTGCACTGAAGGAAACCACGTTCGGCACGCTCACGCGCGACGACATGGTCAAGATCATCGTCGAGAGCCCCAGTTTGGGCGCCAAGATCCTGATCAAGCTGGTCACCATGCTGTCGCAGCGCCTGCGTCACACCAGCGCGACGCTGCTGCAGTACATGGGCAGCCGCTAGCCGCGTTTTCGCCGCGGCGATCGGCGTTTCCGCATGCCGCAAACTCTTATCACCTTGTTGCTGGGCCTGGCCGCTAGCACCGGATTGCATGCTGCCGGCATCGGCATCGGCATCGGCATCGGCGCAGTCGACGACCGCGGCGTGCGCGTCGAATTGCCGGCCCCCGCGCAGCGCATCGTGGCGCTGGCGCCTTCCATCACCGAACTCGTTTTTGCGGCAGGCGGCGGCGCGCAACTGGTGGGCGTGCCGCGCTTCAGCGATTTTCCCGCCGCGGCGAAAACGATCACACAAATCGGCGACGCTTCGCGCATCGATCTCGAGCGGGTGCTGAGTCTCAAACCGGACCTCGTCGTTGGTTGGAAGACCGGCAATCATGCGGCTGATTTCGAGCGGCTCGAACAACTGGGCTTTGCGGTTTTTGTCGCGGAGCCGGGAACGCTTGAGGCGATCCCGCGGCTGCTGCGCACACTGGGCATGCTCGCCGGCAGTGCCGCCGGCGCGGAACAGGCGGCCAGCGACTTCGAGCGCGGCATTGCTGCATTGAATGCGCGCTATGCGGCGCGCAGTCGCGTCAAGGTGTTCTACGAAATCTGGCACCAGCCGCTGATGACGGTCAACGGCAAGCATATGATCAGCGACGTCATCGGGTTGTGCGGCGGCAGCAATGTTTTCGCGGCTGCGCCGACGCTGACGCCGGTCATTTCCATCGAAAGCGTGTTGGCCGCGCAGCCGGAAGTCGTGCTCGGCGGCAGTTCGGCGACGACGCCCGGGGAGTTTGCGGCGCCTTGGGTGCGCAATCAGGCTTATGCAGGGCTGCGCCAGGTGCGGGCAATGTACGTCGATCCCGATTACATCCAGCGCCAGACGCCGCGCATATTGCAGGGCGCGCAGGCCGTTTGCGAGCACCTTGAAGCGGTGCGCGCGGCGCGCACGGTGGGTATTAAATAACTTTAACCCAGGGCCCGGAAAGTATGACCGGGCCGGTGGGCAGGCCAGCAGGTCGTAATCCGCGCTGGTCGCCGAGCCCGCAGCGCGCCAGCAGCGCGGCGAGGACTTCAGGTTACTGGGAGGGGCCGGGGCCAGCCATCGTCAAGCGCGATTTTTGCCCTGCTGCCAGTAGACGTCGTCGCGGCCGCCGTGGCGGTTGAGCGCGCGCGCGAGCACAAACAGCAGATCGGACAGGCGGTTCAGATATTGCAGGAGCGGCGGGGCGACAGCGTCGGTTTTGGCCAGCGCGACCACTGAGCGTTCAGCGCGCCGGCACACGGTGCGCGCGACGTGGGAAAGACTCGCGGCGCGCGTGCCGCCGGGCAGGATGAAATCCTTCAACGCGGGCAAGCCGGCGTTGAAGGCGTCGAGCGCTTCTTCCAGCCGCTTGCTGTGTGCCGCGCTCATGATGGCGTGGCCGGGCACGCTTAGTTCGCCGCCCAGATCGAACAAATCGTGCTGCGCGCCATCTAGGCAGGTGCGCACCGCGTCCGGCAGGTCCTCGCACAACATGAGACCGATAACGCTGTTCAATTCATCCACCGCGCCCATCGCTTCGATGCGCGGCGCGTCTTTCGCCACGCGCGAACCGTCGGCAAGCCCGGTGGTGCCGGCATCTCCGGTGCGGGTATAGATTTTGGTGAGGCGGTTAGCCATGCTGCGGCAAGGTTAAGGGAAATGGGATGGGCATGCAACCGAGTGGCGGCATGCGCAATCTGCCGCACCCGTTACAATACGGCTCTGCCGCGCCGAATCAGATGCAATTGCGGCGAGTTTATGAAAAATGAAGATCAATAATCTCATCACCTGCCGCATTGTCGGCATGATCTCCCTGTTTATGACTGCCTGCTGGCCGGTCATTGCATGGGCGGCAGACGCTCCCGCGGCTGAAATGGTATGGTGGCTGTGGCCGCTCGCGCTGTTCGTGATGTGCTTCGTGCTCGGCATGATCGCGGTGCCAGCGGGTGTTGGCGGCGGCGTGTTGTTCGTGCCGATAGTCAGCGGCTTTTTTCCGTTCCACCTCGATTTTGTGCGCGGCGCCGGTTTGCTGGTGGCGCTGGCGAGCGCGGTTGCCGCGGGCCCCGGCCTGCTGCGCGCCGGGCTTGCCGATTTGCGCTTGGCGTTGCCGCTGGCCCTGCTGGCATCGGCGAGCTCCATTGTCGGTGCGCTGGTGGGGCTCGCTTTGCCGCCCTCGCTGGTGCAGACTGCGCTGGGCGTGACCATACTTTGCATCGTGGCGCTGATGTGGCTGGCGAAAAAATCCGAGTTTCCGCAGGTCGGGCAAACGGATGCGCTGGCGGCCGCGTTGCGTATCAACGGCATTTTTTACGATGCAGTGCACAGACGGGAAATCGCCTGGCAGGTGCACCGCACGCCGTTAGGTCTCGTGTTGTTCGTCGGCATCGGCATGCTGGCCGGCTTGTTCGGGCTCGGCGCCGGCTGGGCCAATGTTCCCGCCTTGAATCTCGTGATGGGCGTGCCGCTCAGGTTGTCGGCGGGCAGCAGCGGGTTTATTTTGTCGATCGTCGATTCTTCCGCCGCCTGGGTATATATCAATAAAGGAGCAGTGCTCGCCATCATCGCCGCACCGTCGGTAGTCGGCATGATGCTGGGCGCGTTTATCGGCGCGCGGCTGCTGAAGATCATCAAGGCATCTACCATACGCAAACTGGTCATTGCGCTGTTGCTGGCCGCGGGTGTGCGCGCGCTGGCGAAAGGATTGGGACTATGGAACTAGAGAAAAGCGGCGAACCCGCGCAACGCGTCCATGCGTCGCCTGAGCAATTGCGGTACGCGCGTGTGCTGGATGCCGGCATGAAGCTTGGACTGGGCGCGCTGGCAGGGGGCTTTCTCGCCTATGTATTCGGGCTGGTGCCGGCGCACGTGCCGTTGGCGAAAATGCCGGAATTGTGGACGCTCGCGGCGCCGGATTATTTGCGCGCGACCGGCGCGCCGCAGGGCTGGGGATGGCTCGCCACTCTCGGCAGCGGCGACGCGTGGCCGCTCGTCGGCATCGCGATACTGTCGGGTGTTTCGCTGTTGTGCTTTATTGCGTTGCTGCCGCTGTATGCGGCGCGCCGCGACTGGGTTTATTTCGCCATCGCGGTCCTCGAAATCGGCGTGCTGCTGTTGGCCGCATCCGGCGTCCTCACTGCGGCGCATTGACGCGCGCGCGGCGGTGCAGGCCGGCGATTTTCCGGTATAATCTTGTCAGTTTTTAGCGACTTGGAGAAACCGGATAATGAAGATGTTTAACGCGATATTGTCGGGCGCAGTGGTGCTGGCGTGCGTTGCGTCGACGGCGGTGGCCGCCGACGGCGATGCCGCCGCGGGCAAGCAGAAAACAGTCATGTGCCAGGGATGCCACGGTATACCTGACTACAAGACGGCATTTCCATCGGTGTATCGCGTGCCCAAGCTCGGCGGTCAGCATCCCGGTTATATTGCGAAGGCGCTGCAGGCCTATAAATCCGGCGAGCGCAACCATCCGACCATGCGCGCGATTGCGGCCGGGCTGAGCGATAAGGACATGGCCGACCTGGGCGCTTACTACGCGACCGAAAATACCAAGACGGCCGGAAAATAAGAGATGACGACCATGAAAAAAATTCTGTTTATCGCCGCCCTCCTTGCGTTCGGCGCAACCGCGCAGGCTGCCGATCCCGCAGCCGGCAAGGATAAATCCAAAGTGTGCGCGGCGTGCCATGGAGAGACCGGCGCGACCCCGATCGCCGACAATCCCAAGCTGGCCGGCCAGTACTACGATTATCTGTTGCGCGCTCTCAGCGACTACAAATCGGGCGCGCGCAAGAATCCCGTCATGTCCGGCATGGTCGCCAGCCTGAAAAAAGAAGACATGGCCGATCTGGCCGCGTATTTCTCGAGCCAGCAGGCGCTTTCGGGCAAGTACTAGCCCGCTTCACTCCGCAAAAAAGGCCGCCCGGCAACGCCGCGCGGCCTTTTTCATTGAATACGGTTATTTCGCGGATTTGGGGGCGAGACAGGCCAGGTAGAAAGCCTGGTCCGGCGCGGAGCCTGCGCGCTGCGCGAGCCACAGGGTTTCGGCCAGGCAGTCGAGCAATGCATGTTTGGCCTCATGCTCCGACCCCGACGCCAGCGCTATGCGCGCGAATTGCGTGCGTATGCCGCGCGGCTGGTCGATCGAGAGCTGCTCTTCAATCGCCAGATGCAGCGACAGGTGAAGGAATGGGTTGATCGCGCCGTCTTCCGGCGTGAAGTCGCGCTCCAGATTGCGCACCGGGTCGTCGAGCAACGCGTGATATTCGGGGTGCTGCGACATGACATCGAGCGCGATGCGCTCCATTTCGCTCAGCGCCGTGCTGCTGCGATATTTCTGCCAGGTATCAAACAGGAATTGGCGCGCCTGGTCGCGGGAGGGGGAGAACATGGCTAAGGATGAAGGATGAATGGCCCGAGGGCACGTAGGGATGAAGGAAGGCGCACGGCGTTTGCTGCCGGGCTACGGTCTGATTATTTGCTCTTTGTTTTGCGTTTGAATTCGCACAAGTCATTAATTAAACAGGTCGGGCAGTCGGGCTTGCGCGCTTTGCATACATAACGCCCGTGCAGGATCAGCCAGTGATGGGCATGCAGCTTGAATTCATCCGGCACCAGCTTTTCCAGCCTTTTTTCCACCGCGAGCACGTCTTTGCCGGGTGCAATACCGGTGCGGTTGGAAATGCGAAAAATGTGCGTATCGACCGCGATGGTCGGTTGCCCGAACGCGATATTGAGGACGACGCTGGCGGTTTTGCGGCCCACGCCCGGCAACTGCACGAGCTCTTCGCCGCTGGCCGGTACTGCGCCGGCGTGGCGTTCGAGCAGCAACTGGCAGGTCGCCAGGATATTTTTCGCCTTGGTGCGGTAGAGCCCAATGCGCTTGATGTATTTTTCCAGCCCTGCGGTACCAAGTTGCAGGATGGCCGCGGGTGTATTGGCCGCCGCGTAGAGTTCGCGCGTGGCCAGGTTGACGCTCTTGTCAGTGGCCTGGGCCGACAGTATGACTGCCACCAGCAGCTCAAACGGGTTGCGGTATTCGAGTTCGCCGCGCGGTTCCGGATTGGCGGCGCGCAGCCGGCTGAAAATTTCAGTGCGTTTTGACGGATTCATGCGGGGGAACGGTTGGCGAAGGCGCTCAGGGTAATCGGCTGCCGCTCAATTGACAACCGCCGGCAGCGCGCATTGCCGCATGCAGCGCGGCACAGAAAGTGATGAAAGACCGCGTTATGACGTCTGAATTTCCACATTCTGCTGCCGGTTGCGGGTGCCAATAATGTCACAGACGATGTTGCGCTGGCCGATTTGCAGGCGCTGTCAGGCGATCAAGCGAGAACTAAGTCACGCGGCAACCGCGTGGCATGTTACTTGCTCACTGAATGCCAGAAGCAACTGCTCGAGACGCGGTTTGCCAGAGAAAGCATGAACATGGCCAACACGGCACGTGGGAAATCCGGAGTCGGTTCGTTTTTTGTGAACCAGCATCGCGGACAGTGGATCGCGTTCGGATTGGTATTGATGTTGCTGGTCGCGGCGGTCGATTTCGCGACCGCCTTCAAGCTGCGCCTGACGGTGATTTATCTCGTTCCGCTGCTGGTCCTGACCTGGGTGATAGGGCGCCTGTTCGGTGTCCTGCTGTCCATCGTGGCCTGCACCTCGTGGACGTACGTCGACGCGGTTGGCGGCGCCTACATCAACAACCCGTCGTTGCTGTATTGGGACTGGGGCACGGTGCTGTTCGGCTTCGTGGTCATGGTTGTCGCGCTGACCGAACTGCGCAAGGCGTTCGAGGACGCGCACTTTCAGTCGCGCAAAGACGCGCTGACCGGGCTCGTCAACAAGGGCGGCTTCTATCCGGTGGTCAGCGCGGAGATCGAAGTGTGCCGGCGCTACAAGCGCACGCTGTCGATCGCTTATATCGACTGCGATAATTTCAAGATGGTCAACGACAAATTCGGCCATCATGTCGGCGATGAATTGCTGCGCGTGATTTCCAAGACCATGCAGCGCAAGCTGCGCTCGTCAGACCTGCCTGGGCGGCTGGGCGGCGACGAATTTGCCGTGATGCTGCCGGAAACGAACGCCGAGGCCTGCCGCATGGTCATTGAAATGCTGCAGCAGCGCTTGCTGCACGAAATGCAGGAGCACAACTGGCCGGTGACTTTCAGCATCGGCATCGCCACCTTCCTGCGCATGCCGGCTTCGATCGAAGACATGATCCGCCAGGCCGACAAGCTCATGTACGCGGTGAAGAACACCAGCAAGGGCGCGATCAAGCAGGAAGTCTTTCACGCCTGATCTGCAACATGTCCGGGCGTCCGTAATTTATTTACTTTGCGGTCCTTTGGTCGCCAGCCGCAGCCGCGCGCGGTCCATCGCGCGTTGCACTATCCGCTCGATTACGGTGGGAGTGTTGACGCGTCCGGCGGCGCGCCGCTCGGCAAGTTCGCGCGCGCGGCGCGCGTTGCGTCGTTCGAAGCGCAGGCGCGCCGCCGCGGCTGTGTCGCGCAGTTCTTCGCGCGATGGCTGGGCGCCGGTCGGCGCCATGCTGATGCAGTCGACCGGGCAGGGCGGCAGGCACAGTTCGCAGCCCGTGCAGGCATCCGCGATCACCGTGTGCATCAGTTTGGACGCGCCGACGATGGCATCCACCGGACAGGCCTCGATGCAGAGGGTGCAGCCGATGCACAACTTCTCATCGATCAATGCGACTACCGGCGGTTTGGTTGCGCCGAAACGTGGATCGACCGGCTGATACGGTGCATCGAGTATCGCGGCGAGTTCGCGCGCGGTGGTATCGCCGCCGGGCGGACATTGGTTGATCCCGGCGCGCCCCGCGGCAACCGCTTCGGCATAGGGCAGGCAGCCGGCATATCCGCACAGCCTGCATTGCGTCTGCGGCAGCAGCGCATCGATGCGCGCGGCGAGGTCTGCCGCAGTGCTTGTCATATTGCTCCGGGAACGCCAATCAACATTGCGGCATTTTAGCCTTCCGCGGACGGATCACGGGCGCTGCGCGCAGTTTGACCCGCCCCCTATGGCGTGATAGAAACTTACCACTCTCAACACACGGAAGCGGAACTGCAACAATGGAAACCCGGGTCGAAAAGATGGCGCAAGTCGCGGCGATCGTAACTCTGGTCGTCGGCTGTCTGCTGGTGCTGCAGCCATTCGTCACGGCCCTGCTGTGCGCCGCCATCGTGTGTTTTTCGACCTGGCCGGTCTACCAGTGGCTGGAGCAGCGGCTGGGTGGCCGCCGCACGCTCGCGGCATTGCTGATGACGCTGCTGCTGATCCTGGTCGTGGTGCTACCGCTGGCGCTGCTGGCGTTGACGCTCGCGGATAACGTCACGGCATTGTTCGGACAAGTGCGTGAACTTTTTGCCGACGGATTGCCCAATCCGCCGGATTGGGTCGCCAGTCTGCCGTTGGTTGGTGAGGGCGTGGACGGCTGGTGGCGAGGGCTCGCGACGAGCGAGGAAAAACTGGGTGAGGCGCTGAAAAGGGTGGCGCAACCCATGCAGCAGGGACTGCTGAATGCCGGGCTGATACTTGGCGAAGGCGTGCTGCAGCTGAGCCTCACTGCTTTTATCGCGTTTTTCTTTTACCGCGACGGCGCCGCGCTGATGGCGTCCGCGAAATCGGCGACGCACCGCGTGGCCGGCGTGCTTGCCCCGGGCCTGCTGAAGACTGTCGGCGGCACCATCCAGGGCGTGGTCTATGGCATCGTCGGCACCGCGATCGCGCAGGGACTCGTGGCGTTCATCGGGTTTCTGATTGCGGGCGTGCCCGGCGCGGCATTGCTGGGATTCCTGACTTTCCTGCTGTCGATGGTGCCGGTGGGGCCGCCGCTGATCTGGGGCGGCGCCGTGATCTGGCTGGCGTTCAAGAGTTCGACCGGCTGGGCGATCTTCATGGTGATCTGGGGATTTTTCGTGATCAGCGGCATTGACAATGTCATCAAGCCTTTGCTGATCAGCCGCGGCAGCAGCCTGCCGTTCGTGCTGGTGATGCTGGGCGTGTTCGGCGGCGTGTTCGCGTTCGGCTTCGTCGGGATTTTCCTCGGCCCCACCTTGCTGGCGGTCGGCTACTCGCTGGTGCGCATGTGGACTCAGCCTGCGGCTGATAAAACCGCAGGCTAGACCGTCACCTCGGTGCCGCCGTCCAGCGCGGCCGGCAGTGGTTGCCAGCGGCCTTCGATCAATCCCTGCATTGGCTGGAACTTGATCTTGTAGGCCATCTTGCGGCTTTGCGCTATCCAGTAGCCGAGGTAGAGGAAAGGCTGATCGCTTTTCACGCATTGATCGATCTGCCACAGGATATTGTAAGTGCCGTAGCTTGCCGCACCGATTTCCGGATCGAAGAACGTGTAGACGGACGACAGGCCGTCCGCCAGTTCGTCGAGTATGCTCACCATGCGCAATACGCCATCCTCGCGGAATTCCACCAGCCGCGACTCGACGTTGCTCTGCAGCAGGAAATGGCGGTACTGCTCGCGGCTGTCCTGGTCCATGCCGCCGCCCGCATGCCGCATCGACTGGTAGCGCAGGTACAGCGCGTAGTGCTCGTGGCTGTAATTGAGGTCGAGCACTTCGGACTTGAGAGAGGCGTGTTTTTCCCAGGTGCGGCGCTGCGTGCGGTTGGGCCGGAATTCTTCGGTGGCGACGCGCACCGGCACACAGGCGCGGCAATGGTCGCAATACGGTCGGTAGGTAAACGCGCCGCTGCGGCGGAAGCCCGCTTTGACCAGTTCGCCGTATACCGGCGCGTCGATCAGATGGCTGGGGGTCGCCACTTGCGAGCGCGCTATGCGGTCCGGCAGATAGCTGCACGGGTAGGGCGCAGTCGCGTAGAACTGCAGCACCGACAGCGGAAAATCATTGAGCAAGGTCAAGGTCTAGTTTCCAGTGGCCGGGCACATGCGGGTAGTTTACCAACTCCTGCAGTTTTCGCACGAAGTCCGCGCGCGGGATTTCACGCCCGCCCAGTGACGCGAGGTGCTCCGTGTACATCTGGCAGTCGATCATGCCGAACTGCCAGCGCGCGAGCTGGCGCACCAGGTGCACGAGCGCGATTTTGGAGGCGTCCGGCGCGCGCGTGAACATCGACTCACCGTAAAACATGCGGCCGATGGCCACGCCGTAGAGTCCGCCGGCGAGTTCGCCGTCGATCCAGGTTTCGATCGAGTGAGCGGTTCCGAGTTCATGCAATGCGCAGTAAGCCGCGCTCATTTCGGGGCTGATCCAGGTGCCTTCCTGTTCCGCGCGGGGTGCAGCGCAGCTTTCGATGACGGTGCGAAAAGCCGTGTCGGCACGCACTTCGTATTGCCGGTTGCGCAGTGCTTTCGCCAGCGAGCGCGTGACTTTGAGTTCCGGCGGCATCAGCACCATGCGCGGGTCGGGGCTCCACCACAGGATGGGCTGGCCCGGGCTGAACCACGGAAAGATGCCGTGACGGTAAGCGTCGATGAGGCGCGCTGTCGACAGCTCGCCGCCCGCGGCAAGCAGGCCGTTGGGCTCGGCGAGTGCTGCGGTCAGCGGCGGAAACGATTCATTGGATTGCAGCCAGCGGATCATGGTGCGATTGTACTCATCCGCGAACGCGCGGATCGCGCGCGGACAAAAACAACGGCAAAACAAAACCCGTTGACGTTGCCGCCAACGGGTTGCCGTACGAATGAGAACTGCTGGTTCGCGCTGTTATTGGATCACGCCGCAACCAAAGCGGCCACCCGCGTTGCCGGTGGGATCGGTTTTAAGGTCGTCGGCGTTGGCGTGTACTATCAGGCCGCGGCCGATGACGCCGTCCATGCCCTTGCCGACGGATATGCCGTCGACCATCATATTCAGCGTGGCTTTGCCGGATTGATCGGCGGTCAGGTTGCCGAGGTCACCGGCATGACGATCCGGCGTGTCGGGCGCGCCGTGTTTTTTGCTTTGCGGATTGAAGTGCCCGCCGGTGCTCATGCCGTCGGCCGCGCTGCAATCACCTTTTTCATGGATGTGAAACCCGTGCGCGCCCGGCGACAGTCCGGTGATTTCCGCGGTGACGCGGACGCGGCTGCCGACTTGCGTGAATTTCGCTTCGCCGCGCACCTGCGAGCCGCTGGCCGGACGCACCACGGCGACCGCCGTCGGGCCTTCGGGTTCCATCGAGGCGCATGCCGACAGCAGCATTGCGCAGGTTGCGGCCTTGATCACGTTTTTCATAGGGGTGTTCCTCCTGATTGGTGTGGCGCCGGTAACGGTCTGGATAACGCCGGCCCATCGTCCTCGGTTAAGGAAAGCCTGTCAACATTGGAGCTGCTGACGGCAATACTTCTGCAATTCGGCGACGACGGCGGCGCCGGTCGCGCAGATGCTGATGAAGCCGCGCCGGTCCATGTTTTTCTCAGCCTCAGCTCGCGCGTTGCGCGCGGTCAGCGCCCAGTTCGGCAGCGAACGCCTGCTCCATCTCGCGCCGGAAACGCGCGGCGTCGCTGTCGATGGCGGCCACATCCGCCCACGTCACGGTCTGGCCTTGAGCGACCGCGCGTTTCATGGCAACGCCGTGGGCGAGTCCCAGCGGCAGAGCGCCGCACGCCAGGGAATCCGCTGCCGGCATGAGCTTGCCGTAGACGGTATAACCGCCTTCGCCGTCGAGTGTCTCGCCCGCCTTGAGATCGCGTTTGGCAGTGGCGGCGACGTCACCGCGAAAACCGGTCGCAGCACCGGTTGCTTCGCCGCGCAGGCCGACAGACGCGACGCTGATGCCGAGTTCGAGTCCGATCAGGTGAAAAGGCTTGTACATAGACGAGTAATTACCGCTGCTGTCCGTGACGAGGCCGTATTCGTGAAAGCAGCGCCGCACGTACTCGCTGTCGGCAGCGAACGTCACGTAGACGCCCCAGCGCAAATCGCGGAACACCGCACTGCCGTCGCGCTCGAGGCTGGAGATGACCTCGACCTGGCCGGCGTGGTGGAGTTGGCCGCCGGCCGCGCGCGGCCGCATGATGCGCGGCAAAGCGTCGACGCCGCAAGGCGGAAAAGCGAGACCCTGTGGCGCGGGCGTGAGTCCGGTTGCGTTGGCGACAGCCGCCATCTCGATCGCCGACTTGGTGCCGTCGAGAAACGAATTGAACATCTGCGCGTTGAAATCGCCGCCCGCGACCATCTCCGGCGTAAATCCGTAATGGCCCCATACCGTGGCGGGCGTCGAGGCGTGATACGCGGGAAGATATTTGGTGCCTTTGCCGGCGGCGACCACTTCAAAGCCGGCGGCGCGCGCCCAGTCGACCATTTCGCAGATCAGGGCCGGCTGATCGCCATAGGCGAGCGAGTAGACGATGCCCGCCTGCGCCGCGCGCCGCGCGAGCAGGGGGCCGGCGAGCGCATCGGCTTCGACATTGACCATCACGATGTGCTTGCCGTGTTCGCAGCAGGCGAGAGCATGGCGTATGCCGGCCGCGGGGCTGCCGGTGGCGTCGATGGCGATTTCGATTGCATTGGATTTGATGACTGCCAGCGCGTCGTCGGTGACGAAAGTGGTGCCGGACTTGCGCGCGGCGGCTAGCGATGGCGCGGCGTATTGTTCGGCGGGCCAGCCGACGCGCTGCAGACTTTCCTTCGCGCGTTGGGGTGCCAGGTCGCAGATGGCGACCAGATGCAGGCCGGGCGTGCGCCTCACCTGCGACAAAAACATCGAACCGAATTTGCCGGCGCCGATCAGCGCGACGCGCAGAGGCTTGCCGTCGGCAGCACGTTGCAACAGCAGGCGATGGAGGTTCATGTCATGGACGGCGCACGTAAAATCTGCGCTAACCTACCACAGCGCGCCGGCTTTGGCAGTGGCGCGCAGAATTCGCGGTCAGCGATAGTCGTCGGCGAGCGCCTTGGGCATGCGCTCAGGGTAATGCAGGATGGGGATCATGTTTCGAGCAGTTTCAGCCGCTGGACCTTGCCCGACGGCCCTTTGGGCAGGGACTCCACCAGCCTGATGAGCTTGGGCGTCTTGTACTTGCCGAGTTCCTGCTGCGAGAATGTATAGAGTTCATCCAGCGAACAATATTCCCCGGGTTTCAGGACGATGCACGCCATGATCTCCTGGCCGTAGTGTGCGTCGGGCATGCCGACAGCCGCGGCCTCGAGCACCGCCGGGTGCCGCAGCAGCGCTTCGTCGATTTCGCGCGGCGCGATGTTTTCGCCGCCCTTGATGATGAGTTCCTTGATGCGGCCGGTGACGAACACGAAGCCGTCGGCGTCCATATAGCCGAGATCTCCGGTGTGCATCCAGCCGTCGGCCTGCAGCGTCTGCGCGGTGTTGGCCGGGTCCTTGTAATAGCCTTTCATCACGTTGTCGCCGCGCACCATCAGTTCGCCGGCCTGCATTGCAGGCAGGTCGCGGCCGGTCGCTGGATCGATGACCTTGCCTTCGTTGCCGTACGGCTGGCCGGGGCTGCCGATTTTGCGTTTCGCGCGCTCGTACGGATTGGTAAAGCAGGGCGCATTGGTTTCCGTCATGCCGAAAGTTTCGATGATGCTGATGCCGAATTTATCTTCGAAGGCGCGGTGCAGTTCGGGTGGCAGCGGTGCCGATGCCGAGCGGCAGAACTTTATCCCGGAGATATCGAGCCCCAGCGCGCGCGGCTCTGGCGCATTCAGCAGGTAGGCGATGATGGTAGGCACCACGTTGATCCAGGTGCAGCGCTGCTGCACCACCGTTTTCCAGTAGTTGGTCACGCTGAAGCGGTGCGGCATCACCACCGAGCCGCCGTGCACGATGGGCGCCACCGCGGTCACTATCTGGCCGTTGATGTGATACAGCGGCAGTGCGCACATCACGCGGTCCTGCGCCGTCAGTTGATGGGCGCGGCTCGTGTATTCCCCGCCAGCGACCACACTTCTATGCGAGAGCACCACGCCTTTCGGTTTGCCGGTGGTGCCCGAGGTGTACATCAGCAGCGCGTCGTCGTCCTCGCTCAGCGGATGAGGTTGCACCGGCGGCAGCGCTACATCGTCAAAAATAGAGACCGCATCCGGATCGATGACTACGACCTTGATGTCGCGCTTGATGTCTTTGAGTGCGGTATGCAGGCGCGGCGCCAGTTCGCTGCTGGTAAACACCAGCCGCGTGTCCGAATGCTCCAGCACATAGACAAGCTGCGACGGCTGCGAGAGCAGGTTGAGCGGCGCCACCATGTAACCCGCGTACATGACGCCGATCAGCAGGCGGCCGGTCTGGTAGCCGTTGTGCAGCATAAGGGCGACCTTATCGCCTTTGCCGAGCCCCTGGCCGTCGAGATGGCGGCCGAGCTGCACGCAATCCGACTGGAGTTGCGCGTAGCTCATTACGCGTCCGGTTTCTGGCGCGATCAGGTACGGCGCGGCGGGTTGCTCGCGCGCCTGCAGGTCAACGTAATGTCGGATAGTACGCATGAAGAAGATCTTGAACCGCAAAGGACGCTAAGGTCGCCAAGGAAAAGCTGAAAGCTGTAGCCTTTGAACTAATCTTCGCGTCCTTCGCGTCCTTTGCGGTGAGGCTTTTAGATTTTGTATCTCTTTTTATACGCGCCGAAGATGTCATCGGGGCTGGGTTCGCGTGCTGGAATGGTGCGCACGATGCGTGTGATGTTCAGGAAATGCTTGTAGTGCAGGTTTTCCGAAAAGCTGTTGCCGCCCCAGGTGCCGCAGCCCATCGACAGCGAAAACGGCAGGCCGTTGTCGAAGCTGCCGCCGGTGGCGAAGGTATGCGCCTGCTTGACGATTACGCGGCACACTGTCATTTCGAGGCCGAGCCGCCGGATGTTGGCGTCGTTCTCGCTGTAGATGCCGCACGAGTGGCCATTGCCCATGTATGCGTAAATGCTGCGCAGCGTGTCGAATGCGTGATCGAAGTTCTGTGCGCGGTATACGGTAAGCACCGGCGAGAGTTTTTCGCCGGAGTACGGGCAGTCGGGACCGGCGCCGGTTTCCTCGACCAGCAGGCATTTGGCGGCGGCGAGGGCGGGGCGCGTCAAGCCCGCAATCGCGCAGATGCGGCTGACCGCCTGCGCGGTGACGGTGGATGACAAATGACCGCCGGGGAACATCGTTTTCTGTAGCGTGGCTTTTTCGGCGGCGGTCAGCAGCACGCCACCTTGCCTGGCGAGCGCCGCCAGCATGGCGTCGTAAACTTTCGCGTGGACGATGACGCTGTTCTCCGACGAGCAGCTCGTCGCGTTGTCGAAAATTTTCGATGCCATGATTTTAGCGGCAGCGTCATCGATATCGGCGCTGTCGTCGACGATCACCGCGACATTGCCTGCGCCGACGCCAAGCGCGGGCTTGCCGCTCGAATAGCCGGCGCGCACGTTGGCGCGCGAGCCGGTGACGACCACGAGGTCGGCCTGCTGCATGAGTTCGGTTGACGACTCCTTGGTCACCGGCGCCGCCAGCATCTGCACGAGGTCCGCGGGGGCGCCGATGCGCTTTAATTCCGCATGGATGTATTCAAGCAGCCTGGCGCTGGTCGTATAGCCCTTGGGCGACGGCGACAGGATGACTGCATTGCCGCATTTCAAAGCATTGATGATGTTGTTGGCGGGCGTGGCGCCGGGATTAGTTGACGGCACGACGGCGGCTACGACGCCGACCGGGCGGGCGATCTCGGTGATGCCGGTGTCCGCATGTTCGGCGATGACGCCGGTCGTCTTGGCGTCCGTGAGATCGCGCATGAGTCCAAGAGTCTTGCGGTGGTTCTTGACGATTTTGTCGGCCACGTTGCCGAGCCCGGTGTCCTGCACTGCGAGTTCGGCTAGCAGGCGGTTGCGCGCGGGTTCCATGATGGCCCATGCGGCGGCGGTCGCCACCTCGTCGAGTTGCGCCTGGGAATAACGTGCGGCAACGCTCTGCGCCGCGCGCGCACGGCGTATTAATTCGGCAACCGCGGCACGCGCCGGCGCCGCTTCGATTGCAACCTGGGATCGGGCAGTCATCAACTCTCCGCTTATGGGCGCCGGCATCTTCGAGTCGGCGCGAACCTTATTTCGCAGTGCAAATGATAGCGTACTGCGCAGTGCCCGCCCGCGTGACGTAAACTTGCCGCAGAACGCACGAAGGAAAAAAACATGCAGACAATTTCGATTCCCGCTTTCGGCGGGCCTGAGCAATTAAAGACCATGGACATGCCGCAACCGGGTCCGGCCGCGGGCGAGGTGCTCGTCAAGCTCGCTTATGCCGGCATCAATTTCATCGACGTCTACATGCGTAGCGGCCAGTACGCGCGGTCGCAGACCTATCAGACGCCGCTGCCGATGACGCTGGGCATGGAAGGCGGCGGCACCGTGGCAGAACTGGGCGCGGGCGTGACCGATTTTGCGGTCGGCGAGCGCGTCGCTTACTGCATAGTGCGCGGCAGCTATGCGGAGTATGCGGCGGTGCCCGCCAAACGGTTGGTGAAAGTGCCGGACGCAGTGCCGCTGGATATCGCGACCGCGCTGATGCTGCAGGGATGCACGGCGCACTATCTGTCGCATTCCGCCTTTCCGCTAACTGCGGGCAAAAGCTGTCTCGTGCATGCGGCCGCGGGCGGCGTCGGCCAGTTGCTTACGCAATTGGCAAAGTTGCGCGGCGCGACGGTGCTGGCCACAGCGGGCAGTCCGGAAAAAGCGGCCATTGCGAAGGCGCGTGGCGCCGACCACGTGATTCTTTACCGCGACACCGATTTTCGCGAAGCGGTGATGCAGATCACCGGCGGGCAGGGCGTCGATGTCGTCTACGACGCGGTGGGCAAGGACACCATACACAAAAGTATCCGCAGCCTGAAAAAGCGCGGGCTGTGCATCAACTATGGCGGCGCGTCCGGGCTTGTCACCGCCGTCGAGCCGCTCGAGCTGGCCGAGGCGGGTTCGGTATTTTTTACGCGTCCGCATCTTGCCGACTACATTGCCAGCGCCGAAGAGTTGCGCGGTCGCGTTGCCGACTTGTTTGCGCATCACGCGGCTGGCCGGCTCAAAGTCGAGATCGATCGCGAGTTTCCTCTGGCGCAGGCGGCGGATGCGCACCGCTATCTCGAAGGCCGCAATACCAAGGGCAAGCTGCTGCTGAAGATTTAGTCGTCGGGGGCGGAGGTTTGGTTAACGCGGTGGAACGTAAAATGTTAAACTCCGCAGCGAAAATCCGGAACTGTTTTACGGTGTTGTCGGGAAGCGCGAAATGAACGAGAAAAAACACGTCAAATTTCAGGGCCGGTTGATCGTTGTTGGCTTCGGTTCCGTCGGTCAGGGCACTTTGCCGCTGCTGCTGCGCCACATCGACATGCCGCTGGAGCGCATCCGTATCGTGACCGGGGACACGCGCGGCATCGAGGAAGCCAAACATTTCGGCGTCAAATTCACGGTCAGGCCGCTCACGCGCGAAAACTACCGCGCCGTGCTGGAGCCGCTGGTCAGTAAGGGCGATTTTCTGCTCAATCTGTCGGTCGAGGTGTCGAGCGTCGCGCTTATAGAGTTTTGCTACAAACGCGGCGTGATGTATCTCGACACCTGCATCGAGCCGTGGCTTGGCGGTTATACCGACACCAAGGTGTCGGCGTCGCGCCGTTCCAATTACGGGCTGCGCGAAGAAGTCATGAAGTTTCGCACCAAGTTCCCGAACGGCGGGCCGACCGTGATTCCGACGCATGGCGCCAATCCCGGTCTGATTTCGCACTGGGTCAAGCAGGGGCTGATCAACCTCTCGCGCGACATCCGCAAGCGCGCCGCCAAGCCTGAATCGAAGGCGGACTGGGCGCGGCTGGCGATGGAACTCGGTGTCAAAGTCATTCATTGCTCGGAGCGCGACACGCAAGTTGCAAATCCGGGCAAGCGCCGCCTTGAGTTCGTCAATACCTGGTCGGTCGATGGCTTTGTCGGCGAAGGCTCGCAGCCGTGCGAACTCGGCTGGGGCTCGCACGAAAAACATTTTCCACGCGACGCCAAGCAACACAACTTCGGTGGCAAGGCGGCAATTTATCTCACGCGTCCCGGCGCTTCGGTGCGGGTGCGCACGTGGACGCCGGCGGAAGGCAATTTCCATGGCTTTCTGATTACCCACGGCGAAGCAATTTCGATTTCGGATTACTACACGGTGCGTACGGGCAAGAAAGTCATTTATCGCCCGACCTGCCACTACGCTTACCATCCCTGCGACAACACGATATTGTCGTTGCACGAGTACGCGGGCAAGAACTGGGCGCTGCCCGAGAACAAACGCATATTGATGGACGAGATTTTCGACGGTAACGATGAATTGGGCGCATTGCTCATGGGGCACGCCAAGGGGGCGTATTGGTACGGCTCGCGGCTGTCGATACACGAAGCGCGCAAACTGGCACCCTTCAACAACGCGACCAGCCTGCAGGTCGCCGCGGGCGTGATGGCGGGTGTGATCTGGGCAATGGAAAATCCGCTGCGCGGCGTGTGCGACCCGGACGATCTGGATTTTCAGCGCGTGCTCGAAATCGCCAATCCCTATCTCGGCAACGTTGTCGGCACCTACACCGACTGGTCGCCGCTCAACGACCGCGGCAAGTTATTTCCGGAGGACGTGGACCAGGGCGACCCGTGGCAGTTCAAGAATTTCCGGGTGGTCTGACCGCTGTCGCCGGCACTCGGCGCGCGGGATAACCTAGGGCGCGCGCTGCGGCTTCAGCTTGCCCTTGATCTGGGTGCGGTACATCAGGCGCCGCGCTGCCGAATCGAACGGATCGCGCCGGTGCATGGTGGTGCGGTTGTCCCACATCAGCACATCGCCGACTCGCCAACTGTGCGCGAACGCATGTTCGGGCCGCGCCGCGTGAGCCCACAATTCATCGAGCAAAGCTTCGGATTCGTCGCGCGGCAGGCCGACCACCCAGGCATTGCGGCGGCGTCCGAGATACAGCGTGTGCTTGCCGCTCGGTGGATGGATGCAGATGATGGGATGCGGCGTGCCGACCGAATGCACCGGATCGTCTGAATCCTTGAGGCCCGCGCGCAAATAGCCGCCGGAGTTGTAAGTGCCGTCGTGCTTGATGCTGCGCCCTGCTACCTTCTTGCGCAGCGCCTGCGGCAGAGACGCGCAGGCCGCGATCATGCCGCACAGCCAGGTATCGCCGCCCACCGGTGGAATCTCGACCGAGTAGAGCAGCGACGCGTCGGGCGGCTCCGGCAGGTACGACATGTCGGTGTGCCACACGGCTTCGCCCGCGCCGAGGCTGCCGATCGGCGTGCCGTCCGTCCCCAGGATGTTGGAGACGACGTAGATATCGGGATAGCCTTCGACGAATTTCTTGCCATTCTCGTTGACCGGCGGCGGATCGAGCTCGCCAAAGCGGCGGCTGAACGCGAGCAATGCATCGTGATCGAGCCGCTGGCCGCGGAACAGCAGCGCCGAATGGCGCGTCCACGCGCTTTCGATTTCAGCAAACTGCGCGTCGCTCACCTGCGCCAGATCGACGCCGCGGATTTCCGCGCCGACTGCAGCTGTCAGCGGATGGACTTCGACTGCTTGTTTGCCGTTGCGCTGGGTAGTGGCGTTGCCTGCGGTGTCCGGCATGGGGGCTCTCCTCAAACGAGGTGCAATGCTAGCAGAATTCGCCAGGCACGTTACGCGCCGAAAGTTTGCCGCTCCAGCGTGCAGCGGGCCAGTGCGTCAACGTCGAGTCTGGGGCGATAGCCGGGTTCCAGCACGATCGCGCCGCGTTCGAATTTGAGCGGGTTCGCGAGCAAGGGCGCAGTCGGTTTGAGGTAGCCGTTCATTTCGCCGGCGTTGCGGATGCGGCCGCGCGCAACGCAGGCCTCCATCCAGCAGCCGATTTCGCAGGCGACGCCGTTGCCGAGTACCGGTTCCATCCCGCAGTCGCGTATGGTATCTATGGCAGCGGCGAGCCGGGCGAGTCCGCCGAGCTTCATCAGCTTCACCTTGATATAGCGCGCGGCCTTGAGTTCGGCGGCGCGGCGTATGTCGTCAAGTCCGTAAATCGATTCGTCGAGCATCATCGGTACGGTTGCCACGCGCGCAACGGCGCAGGCGGACTCCCAGTCGCCGGCAGCGCACGGTTGCTCGAACAGCTCTATGCCTTGCGGGTCGAGCGTCGCCGCGAAACGGCAGGCGTCGTCGCGACTGTAGCCCTGGTTGGCGTCGAGCCGGATATTGCCGCGGCCGTTGAGCGCGCTTTGCACCCGTTTGACCATTGCGGCATCGCGTATGGCATCCCAGCCGACTTTGACCTTGAGGGTCGTGAAACCGGCGTCGAACAAGGCGGCGCTTTCGCTTTCGATGGCGGCGGTTTCGGTCGCATGCAAGAGACCCAGCACCGGCACATCGGTGCGCTGTGCGACGTTCAGCAATGAATCGCCGGCCAGCATTTCAAGTGCGGTGCCGAATGCGGTGGCGGTGAAGGGCGCGGAATCGTAATGCAACGCGAGCCGCGTTTGTATATCGGCCGCGGCCAGTCCCGCGAATTCGCGGGCGAGGCGCTGTGCCAGCGCCCAGCCGCCTGCCATCGTTTCATCGGTGTAACCGGTCAGGTAGGTCGCTTCACCGATGCCACTGCGGCTGGCGGCATCGCGCGCCTCGACCAGCACCGTATCGAATGCGTGAACGGGCCCGAACGACAATTTGTACGGGGTCGTCAACGGCACGCGCAGGCGATACAGGGTGACGGAGGCTATAGTCACGTTAGCGTCATTCAGGCATGGGTAGGGAAAACCGTGCCTATAATATAGCGGTTTGCACCAGTCCCAACGACGGTCATCCATGGTCATGCGTGACGGAGTTCAGCAGGATTTCGACCTGCCATCGGCGTGGGTGCAGTGCTGGGCCGCACGCATCCCTGTCGGCGGCCGGGTGCTCGACGTGGCGTGCGGCGGCGGACGGCATGCGCGCTATCTGGCCGGGCTCGGTCACCGGGTCGAGGCGGTCGACCACGATGCGCAGGCGCTCAGCGGGCTTGCCGGTGTCACGGGCGTCCATACCCGTGTGGCCGATCTCGAAGGCGCGGCATGGCCTTACGCAGACGGTGAATTCGATGCCGTGGTCGTCACCAACTACCTGCACCGGCCGCTGTTTGCCAGCCTGCTCGCGGCATTGGCGCCCGGCGGCGTGCTGATTTACGAAACGTTCGCGCTCGGCAACGAGCGCTACGGACGGCCGCGCAACCCGGATTTTCTGCTGCAACCGGGTGAACTGCTGAAGGTGGCGCACGGGCGCCTGGAAGTGATCGCATACGAAAACCTCGCGGTCGAGGCGCCGCGGCCGGCGCTGCTGCAGCGCATGTGCGCGCTCAACGGCGCAGGCAGGCGCTGAAGCCGGATTTTTTCGCTTCCACTGCAACTTTTCGGCGGGTTATGCGTTACTAGTTGGCAGGAGCTGACTGATTTAACCGACTACGACCATGACTATGAACGCTGAACAGGACAACCGGCAGGCACCACCGTCTTATGCCGATGAGGTGCTATGCGCCAACTGGCATCCGCTGGTCTTATTGCTGGCGGAGCCGCTGGCACGCGTGCAAAAAACAGCCCTCAACGCCAGCGAAGTTGAGGCATTTCTCGCCCGTTTCTACCTGTGCCAACAGGCTTAGCCGTCGATTTCACCGGCCGTCGCCTGCACCTCCCGCGCATCGCCTGGAACCACCTGGAACGGCGTTAGTCTGAAGGTTGTTCAGGGCATGGCGCTAATGCGGTAGAATCCCCGGTTAATTTACGCGGGCTACAGCAGTATCTTCAGGAAAATCAGAAAGATGGCACAACTTACCGGCAGCATGGTCGCAATCGTTACGCCGATGCACGACGACGGCAGCCTCGATTTCGACGCCTTTCGCAAATTGATCGACTGGCACATAGCGGAAGGCACCGATGGCATCGTCGTCGTCGGCACCACCGGCGAATCGCCGACGGTCGATTTCGACGAACATCATCAGTTGATCCAGATAGCGGTCGAGCACGCGAAAGGGCGCATCCCCATCATCGCCGGCACGGGTGCGAATTCGACGCGCGAAGCCATCGAGCTTGCCGCTTACGCCAAAAAAGCCGGCGCGGGCGCGAGCCTGTCGGTCGTTCCGTATTACAACAAGCCCACGCAAGAGGGCCTTTACCGGCATTTTCGGGCGATCGCCGAAGCGGTCGAGATTCCGCAGATCGTTTACAACGTGCCCGGCCGCACGGTCGCCGATTTGCAGAACGACACGATGCTGCGGCTGGCCGAAGTGCCGAATATCGTCGGTCTCAAGGATGCGACGGCAAACCTCGAACGCGGCGCCGAACTGCTGCGCCAGTTGCCACCGCGTGTTGCCGTCTATAGCGGCGACGACGCGACCAGCCTGGCGTTGATGTTGCTGGGCGGGCGCGGCGTGATTTCGGTGAGCGCCAACGTGGCGCCGCGGCTGATGCACGAGATGTGCGTGGCGGCGCTGAAGCCGGATCCGGCGCGCGCGCGCGAACTCAACAACCGGCTGATGGGGCTGCATCGTCACCTGTTTGTGGAAGCCAATCCGATCCCCGTCAAATGGGCGGTCGCCAGTATGAATCTGATCAAGCCGGGCATACGCCTGCCGCTGACGCCGCTCACGGCAAGTTGCTATGAGCAGGTGCGTGCGGCGATGGTGCAGGCGGGCATCAATGTATAGAGGAGTGGCCATGACGATATTACCGCGCTGGAAAACAGCGATCGCTGCCTGCGCGGCCGCCGCGCTGCTTGCTTCGTGCAGCGTGCTGCCCAAGCTCGAAGCCGATACCGTCGAATATAAATCGGCGTCGAAAGCCAAATTGCCGGACTTGCGGGTGCCGCCGGACCTGACGCGGCCGGGCAGCGACGATCGCTACGCAGTCCCCGAAGGCAAGCTGCTGTCCGAATATGAAAAGGACAAACGCGCTGCGCCCGATCCTTCCAGGACCGCGGTGCTGCCGGCGCAGCCCAACGCGCGCGTCGAACGCAGCGGCAACCAGCGCTGGTTGGTGGTGACGGGCGATCCGGATGCGGTATGGAACGTGGTCAAGGAGTTCTGGCAGGAACTGGGATTCATCATCAGCGTCGACAATCCCGAAGCCGGCGTGATGGAAACCGACTTTGCGGAAAGCCGCGCCAAGGTCGACGCCGGCACCGTGCGCAATTTTCTCGGCAAGCTGCTCGACAGTATTTCTTCCACCGCCGAGCGCGATAAATTCCGTACGCGCCTGGAGCGCGGCACCGAGACCGGCACCACAGAGATCTACGTGAGCCACCGCGGCATGGAAGAGGTTTCCATCAGTTCGGACACCAAGGAGACACGCTGGCAGCCGCGTCCGCCGGACCCCGAGCTCGAAGCCGAAATGCTGCGCCGGATTATGGGCCGCTTTGGCGTGCAGCAGGAGCGCGCGAAGACCGCGATCGCGCAGGCGAAAACGCAGGGTCCAGCACGCGCCACTCTCCTCAAAGGGCAGGCGGGCGGCGGCATGCTGTCGGTGAACGACCAGTTTGACCGCGCGTGGCGGCGTATCGGCCTCGCGCTGGACCGCGTCGGTTTCACCGTCGAAGACCGTGACCGCTCGAAAGGGCTCTACTTCGTGCGCTACGTCGATCCCGACGCCGACAACAAAAGCGCGCAAAAAGGGTTGTTCTCCAAGCTGAATCCGTTCGGCAAGAGCGAGAAAAAGAATTCGACCGAGCAATTCCGCATCCGCGTCAAGGACGCTGACGCCATCAGCCAGGTCAGCGTGCTCAACAAGGACGGCGGCGAGGAAAAGTCCGATACGGCGAGCCGTATTCTTGCGCTGCTCTACGAACAGCTCAAGTGAGGCGTAAGGAGTGAGGAGGCAGGCGTGTAACGCCCCAACCCTCAACGCGGAGCCTGCCGGCTCCTCTCACTCTTCACCCCTTGCTTCTCACCGCTCATGATGCGCTTCGCATCGTTGGGCAGCGGCAGCGAAGGCAATGGCCTGCTGGTTGAAGTCGGTGCAACGCGAATTCTTGCCGACTGCGGGTTTTCCCTCGGCGATACGGTGGCGCGGCTGGCCCGCTGCGGCGTTGCCGCTGATACCCTGGACGCGATTCTGATCACGCACGAGCACGACGATCACATCGGCGGCGCTGCGCGCCTTGCCCGCAAATTCAATATTCCGGTGTGGATTACCCACGGTACTTCGCAGGCGGCGGCAAAAGGTTTCGCGCAAGTCGATACCGTGCGCATTTTCGATTGTCACCAGCGGTTTGCGGTGGGTGATATCGAGATCGAGCCGTATACGGTGCCGCACGACGCGCGCGAACCGGCGCAGTTTGTATTCGGCGACGGCGTGCACCGCCTGGGGCTCCTGACCGACGCCGGTTCGCTGACGGTGCACATGCAGGAGGTGTTGAATGGTCTCGACGCGCTGGTGCTCGAGTGCAACCACGATCTCGATTTGCTGTGGGAGAGCGGTTACCCGCAGCGGCTGAAGGAGCGGATCTCGGGGAAATTCGGCCATCTGTCGAATGCCACCGCCGCGCAGTTGCTTTCGTCCATCGACTGCAGCAAGCTCAAGCACCTGGTGGCGGCGCATCTCAGCAAGCAAAACAACACTCCGGAACTGGCGAGCGCGGCGCTGGCGCAGGCGCTCAATTGCGAACGCGAATGGATAGGAGTCGCGACGCAGCAGGAAGGTTTCGGCTGGCGCGATATCGGCTGAGCGGGGACAAGCGCGACTATCAGCGCGAAAAAAAAGCCGGCCCAGTGGGGCCGGCTTTTTATTGTTACGACTGCAATTACTTCTTCATTGCGTCTTTGGCGGCTTCTTTTGCCGTATCAGCAGCTTTGCTCATGTCGCTGGCTGCATCTTTGGGGGCATCGGCAGCTTTGCCTGTGTCCTTGGCGGCGTCGGCAGGTGCGGGCGCAGGCGCGGGGGCAGGTGCCGGCGTTGCGGCAGGCGCCGGTGCGGCAGCAGGTGCGGGAGCAGGTGCGGGTTTTTCACCGCAGGCGGTCAGGCCGACTGCCACTAAAGCGGCAAGCAGTAACGAACGATTCATGGTTTTTCCTTTGACAGAGAATGATGACGAGGTAATAAAACAGCAACGGAATTTGTCTGCCCGGGCTGAGTGACGGTCAAACAAGGCATTCATTGTAGCCTTCTTTCGCTGCGAATTCCAGCGCTGCGCACCGGCGCTACAGCCCGATGGTGGTGGCCGCGACGGCAGGTGCGGAGGCTTCCCAGATCTCGTCGAAGCGCTTGACCAGCAGGCTGGTCGCCGCGACATCGCCGACGGTCGCCGCGCCGCGCATGTCGGTGTGATGAAAGCGGCGCACGAAGCGCGTATCGTCGGCCACCGCAAACGGATCGTAAACGCGGCGCGCCGCGGGCAGGGTCTGGTGGATGGCGAGGCCGTGGCTGAAGCGCTTCAACAGCAGTATCAGCCGCGGACAGTCGCGCACGATGTGCGCGGTCTCGTGCAAAACGATTTTGACGCGGTTGGTGCGGTGCGCGAGCAGAAATTTGCCGAGCAGATCATAGCGCTGCGGGGTGTTGAAATTGCGCCCGATACTTTTATCGAATATGCGTATGGTATGCGCGGCATTGGCGATCAGCTCATCGAGCGCCGCGTCGTACGCAACGACTCCTGCGAGCTTGCGTTCACCGGGCATGCGTTCTGGCGGCACGGGCAGCATAGGGGATGAATGCTTAACGGGTCGGTTGGCTCAATTCGATATCAATATAGCCGGCCTGATACCACTGGTAAAGCAGCGCGCGTGTAGCCGCGTCGGTGCGCGTGCCGGGCAGCAGGCGGCGCGTGTCGGCCAGTTCGTGCAGTGCTTTGGTGGCGGTGGCGCGGACAGCGACGGTTTCGTTATTGATGAAAATCTGCGCGCCGCAGGTCAGCATGCGCGTTGGCAGGGCGAGCCGTATGCCGCGCGCGCCGGCAAGCTCCGCGAATCGCGCTGCCGACACGCGGCGCGCGCGCGTGAACACTGTCCCCGGGCGTGGTTCCGTCAGGTATTCGCCAAGGCAGCGCTGCACGTCGGCGTCAGTCCAGCGTACGGCTTCCACCATCGTTTTTATCCTGCGTAGCATGTCCTTGCCGATGGCGGCGGGATGGCGCTGCGGTTTTAGGCCGGGGTCGCGATAGGCGCCGGCGACACGCAAATGATCGCGCACGAAGTCCAGCAATTGTTCCGCCATTTCCTGGCGGTCGGGCGCGCGAAATCCGACTGACCACGTGATGCACTCGTCGACAGCGACGCCGTGGTGCGCGTAACGCGGCGGCAGGTAGAGGAGGTCGCCGCCGTGCAGCGTCCACGCGCGCTGCGGCCGGAAACGGTTCAGTATCTTCAGTGGCGCGCCTGCGATGAGCCGCAGATCGCGCTGGCTGCTGATCTGCCAGCGCCGCGCGCCCATGCCCTGCACGAGGAACACATCATAGCTGTCGAAATGCGGCCCCACGCTGCCGCCGGGTGCCGCGTAGCTCGCCATGACGTCATCGTGACGCGCGTAAGGGATGAAGCTGAATTGCTGTTGCAGCGCGCGCGCGGCCGGCAAAACGGTTTCGAGCCCGTTGACGAGCAGGGTCCAGCCGCGCCGCGGCAGGCGCGCGAAGTCGCGCTTGCGAAACGGCCCGCGTTCGACGTGCCATACCCTGCGTGCGCCTGTCACCAGCCGCGACTCCACGTCGTCGCGGCAGGCGAGTTCTATCATGCTCGCGCGGTCGAGAGTGTTTGCCGCTGCTGCCAGCGCGCCACGCGCGAGCAGAGGTTTTTTTTGCCAGAAATCCGCCAGAAATTTTTCAATCCCGGTTCGGCTCTTCAGTAGATTATCTGTCATCATTCGATTATAACGTGCTGATTACAATTGTCCGCGTCCGCCCGGCTTTGCGCGAGCGAGCGTTGCCGGCGCCACGTTTTTTTTACCGCAAGCCACGGTATTGACTGTCGCAGTACTTTGCTACAATAAATCCGTGACAACTCAGACTGTATGTGGAGCGCTGATGTTACAGGCGGGCCAGGCGGCGCCGGGATTCGATTTGCCCGACGCCGAGATGGAAGCGGTGAGCCTGGCGGGTTTCAGGAACCGAAAAATCGTCGTGCTGTATTTTTATCCGCGGGACGATACCCCGGGCTGCACGATGGAGGCGATCGAGTTCAGCGACATGCAGGAAGAATTCGCGCGGTTGAACGCGGTGGTGATAGGCGTCAGCATGGACGATTGCCTGAGTCACGGTTCATTTCTCGACAAGCATGGCTTGGCAGTGCAGTTGCTTGCCGACGTCGAAGGCGAGGTATGCAACAATTACGGCGTGCTGCACGAAAAAGAGCACGAAGGCCGGAAGAAGACCTGCATTCGGCGGTCGACTTTCATTATCGACAAGCACGGCACGCTCAGACATGCGCTGTACGGGGTCAGCCCGCGCGGCCATGCGGCGGAAGTGCTTAAACTGGTTAGGGGATTGGAGAAATGCAAGTAGCGCAAGACACGGTGGTATCGCTGGATTATGAATTGTTGAACTCCGAAGGCGAGACCATAGAAAAGACCGAGGAGCCGATCGATTACCTGCATGGCGGATACGACGGAATATTTTCGCGGGTCGAAGAAGCTTTGAACGGCAAGGGCGCCGGAGAAACCTGCGACGTCTACCTGCAGCCGACCGACGCGTTCGGCGAATACGACGAAAAGCTGGTGCAGATTGAGCCGCGCGCCAAGTTTCCGCCTCAGATCGAAGTCGGCATGCGCTTCGAGGGCGAGGCCGGCGATTCAGGCGAGACGATGATTTATACAGTGACCGACATCGCCGACGACAAGGTGGTCGTCGACGGCAATCATCCGCTCGCCGGCATGGCATTGCGGTTTCATTGCACCGTCAAGGCGGTGCGCGCGGCGACGGCGGAAGAGCTCGAGCATGGGCACGTGCATGGAGCGCACGGCCACCATCATTGATCCGGTGTGTTGATCCGGTGTGATGCCTGACCGCGCACGAGCGCGCGGTCATTTCTCTTCGAGCAACTTCTTCAGGGCGTAGAGCGCATCCAGCGCCTCTTTCGGCGTCAGTGCATCGGGGTCGAGGTCGCGCAATTTGTCGATGAGCGCGTGATCTACCGGTGAAGCGGGTTCGGGCGCCACGGCCGGCGCGAACAAATCGGGCTGCTGGCTGCGCGCGACTCCTTCGTGCTCCAGTAACTGCAGATGTTTTTTGGCGGCGCGGATCACGCTGGCCGGCACGCCGGCGAGTTGTGCGACCTGCAGGCCGTAGCTCTGGTTGGCGGGACCTTCCTCGACGCTGTGCAGAAATACGATATGGTCTTTGTGCTCGACAGCGTCGAGGTGCACATTGGCGAGTTGTTTGAATTCCTGCGCCAGCCGCGTCAGCTCAAAATAATGCGTGGCGAACAGCGTCAAGCTCTTGTTGGCGTCGAGCAAATGGCGCGCGATTGCCCATGCGAGCGCCAGGCCGTCGAAGGTCGATGTGCCACGGCCGATTTCGTCCATCAGCACGAGACTCGCCGGCGTGGCGTGGTGCAGGATGTACGCGGCTTCGGTCATCTCCACCATGAACGTCGAACGCCCGCCGGCAAGATCGTCGGCGGCGCCTATGCGCGTGAAGATCTGGTCGAGCGCGCCGATTTTCGCGCGCTTTGCCGGCACCATCGAGCCGCAATGCGCAAGCAGCGCGATCAGCGCGACCTGCCGCATGTAAGTCGATTTGCCGCCCATGTTGGGGCCGGTGACGAGCAGCATCTGGCGCGTCGCGGACAACTGGGTGCCGTTGGCGATGAAAGTATCGACCTGCGCCTCAACCACCGGGTGGCGGCCGGCTTCGACTTCGATCAACGGCTCGGCGGTCAGCTCGGGCATGCAGAAGTTGAGCGTGTGCGCGCGTTCGGCGAACGTCGTTAACAAATCGGTTTCCGCCAGTGCGCCTGCCACCCGTTGCAACGACGGTATGTCGGGGGCCAGCCGGTCCAGCAATTGATCGTAGAGTAATTTCTCGCGCGCAAGTGCCCGTTCCTGCGCAGACAGCGCTTTGTCCTCGAATGTCTTTAGTTCCGGCGTGATGTAGCGCTCCGCATTCTTGAGCGTCTGGCGGCGGCGGTAATCGTCGGGTACGTTTTCGGATTGCGCGCGCGTGACTTCGATGTAGAAGCCGTGTACCCGGTTGTACTCGACCTTGAGGGTAGCGATGCCGCTGCGCACGCGCTCGCGCGCTTCAAGGTCCAGCAGGAACTGGCCGCAGTTGCGGTCGATGGCGCGCAGTTCGTCGAGTTCGGCGTCGAAGCCGTCGGCGATGACACCGCCTTCACGCACAATGGACGCCGGCTCGGCCAGTACCGCCTGCGTCAGCAATGTCGCCACGGATTCCAGCGGCTGGACGCCGGTGGCGAGTTCCTTCAGGCGCGGGCTGTCGAGGGCCGCGAGTTGCGTGCTCAGTTGCGGCAGGCGGGTGAGCGTGTCGCGCAATCCCGACAAGTCGCGTGGCCGGGCACTTTTCAGCGCGATGCGCGCGGTGATGCGCTCGACGTCGACGCAGGCTTTGAGTTCGTCGCGCAGCGCATTGCATTTTGCGGCGCTGTCGGCTGCCAGCAGTTCGACCGCGGCGAGACGCGCGCGTATCGGCGCGTGGTCGCGCAGCGGGTGATGCAGTGTATGCAGCAGCAGGCGGCTGCCCATGCTGGTCGCGCAGGTATCGAACAACGACATCAGCGTCGGCGCTGCCTCACCGCGTATGGTTTCGGAGATTTCGAGATTACGTCGCGTCGCCGGATCGATGGAGAGATAAGCGGACGCATGCTCGACGGCTAACGCCGTGACGTGCGCAATCGCGTTGCCCTGGGTGGCACGCGCGTATTCGATCAGAGCGCCGGCCGCGGAAGTTGCTGCCGGGAGTGCGACCAGGCCGAATGCCGTGAGGTCATGGGTATTGAACTGGCGGCGCAGCGCACGCGTCGCCGCTTCAGACTCGAATTGCCATTCGGGCAGGCGTCTCACGGCATAGGTCGCACCCGCCGGCAGAGTGAAATCCGCGGATTCCGCGACCAATACTTCGGCCGGTCGCAGGCGTTCGAGTTCGGCGGCAAGATTGCCCGCCTTGATTTCGGTGGCGCGAAAACGCCCCGCAGCGAGCGCCAGCCATGCAATGCCGACAGTGTTCTGCTTTTGCCATAGTGCCAGCAGCAGGTTGTCGCGTTTGTCGTCGAGGAGTGCCGAATCGGTGAGCGTGCCGGGCGTGACGATGCGCAGGACTTTGCGTTCGACCGGGCCTTTCGAAGTGGCCGGATTGCCGATCTGTTCGCAGATGGCGACGGATTCGCCAAGCTTGACCAGCTTCGCCAGGTATTGCTCGACCGCGTGGTAGGGCACGCCCGCCATCTTGATCGGCTCGCCGTTGGACGTGCCGCGCGCAGTCAGCGTGATGTCGAGCAGGCGCGCGGCTTTTTCCGCATCGCCAAAAAAAAGCTCGTAAAAATCCCCCATGCGGTAGAACACCAGCATGTCGGGATGCTGCGCCTTGATGCTTAAATACTGCTGCATCATCGGCGTGTGCTGCGGGGCGTTCAAGTTGCTGTCATCCTTGCCAAAATGGTTTTTTTGCCGCATGCCCGCATCGATGGTGGGTTTTCGCGCCGTTTCACAGCGCCGCTTCCCGGAATTATCGCCGACATGCGGTGCCATGACGAGTATCGCGATCGCACGCCATGGTGACGGGCGCGGGCGCCGATACCTTTATAATTGATTCCGTTCGTCCTTGTCCAACCCATCGTGAGATTTAAATGCCAACTGCAAAAAAAGAAAAACATGTGTTCTGGTTTGACGACGGCCGGCGTCCCAATGCCGCCGACGCGCTTGAAGCGAAATACCAAGACATCACCGTGCATCGCCTTGCTTTCGACGGGCCGCAGGCGGACAACTGGGGCGCCATGTCGATATCGCAGGCGTACTGCATTACCTCGGCGCGCCATGAAGTGCCTGACGAGTACAAAGCGCATGCCGCGCTGATCGAGCGCTGTCCCGATCTTCTCGCCGTGTCCACGACCGGCGCGGGCTACGATACGGTGGACGTGCCTGCATGCACCGCGGCAGGGGTGTTGGTCGTTAATCAAACGGGTTCCAATGCCGACGCGGTCTCCGAACACGCGGTCGCCATGATGCTTTCCCTGACCAAGAAAATCCCGCAGACGGACCGCTCATTGCGCACCGAGCGTGGCGTCAGCCGCGAGACCTTCAAAGGTTGGAACGCCAATGGCCGCACGCTGGGCATCATCGGGTTTGGCAACGTCGGCACCCGGGTCGCCCGTATCTGCGGTCTGGGACTGCAGATGCGCGTGCTCGCGTACGATCCTTACGTGTCCAAAGAGAAAATAGAGGCGGGCGGCGCAACCAAGGTCGATCTCGCAACCCTGTTAAAGGAAGCGCGATTTATTTCAGTCCATTGCCCGCTGACGGATGAAACCGGCGACATGATAGCCGGCCCTCAACTGGCAGCGATGCCGGCGGGCGGTTACGTCATCACGACGGCGCGCGGCGGTATCGTGTCCGAAGGCGCGCTTGAAGCTGCGCTAAAGTCCGGGCATATCGCGGGCGCCGGTCTCGATGTGTGGGTGGAGGAGCCGCCGCCCCTCACGCATCCGCTGCTCAAGCTCGACAATGTGATCGCGAGTTACCACACCGCCGGCGTCACGCATGATTCCCGCATCGCCATGGCTGAATGGAACGGCCAGCAGGTCGCCGGCATCCTGAGGGGCGAGCGCCCGCCGCGCCTGGTCAATCCCGAAGTCTGGGATAAATATGTGCCGCGGTTCGAGCGGGTATTCGGGTTTAAGCCGGCAACGTAACTTCGTTTTCTCTGTTTCCGCGCCCACGCTTCCTCTTCTGGTGGAGCGCGTGTATTATGTACACGATTCTGCACGTTTAGAGCGCTACTATTTTTTGCCCCCAGGAGGCCTGCAATGGGAATTTCCACGAACGACGTTATTCCGCTCTCGCAGGCCCGCGCCAACTTCTCGGAGCTGGCTGAGGAGGTCAAGGCCGGCGCCGAGAAGATCATCACCCGGAATGGCGAGAGCTATGTCGCGTTGATCGACGCGGCGCGGCTGGACCATTACCACCGGCTGGAGCGTGAACGCATTCACTTGCTGTTGATCGGTGAGGCGGACAAGGGGCTTGACGATGTCGCCGCCGGTCGCGTGAAGGATGCCCGCGGCGCAATCCAGTCGATCAAGCGCCGCCGCGCGTAAGACGGTCGGCGCGGTTCACGTGGCGAAGAAGCCTGTCGTTCGGCTCACCGCGAACTTCGAGCGCAATCTCGCCGACATCGAGGGCTTTCTGACCGACGCCGAAGCGCCCCAAGCGTACGACGCACTGCTCGACGAATTGCTGGACACCGTGATTCCGAACCTCGAACGGTTTCCCGGTATTGGACGACCGTTCCTCGCGCATTCGGTGCGCTCGGTCGAAACCTCCAATGCGCTGGAAGCATTGCGTACGAAGTTATCGGCTCTGACGCCGGACCCGGAAGCGCTGCGCGAATACATTTTTGATCAATATCTGGTGCTGTACGCGCAGGTAGGTATGAATCTCTACCTGCTGGCAATCAAGCATCACCGGCAACTCTCGTTTGATTTTCAGTCCCATTGGGGCGGGACTTCATCGACGCCATAGTAGTATGCATGCTTGTTATTGCCTGATTCGCAATAGATCAGAAAGCCCGCTCCAATAGCTGAACAACCGGTCACGCATGTTCTCCGGGAAACCAATTTCCCGGATTATCGCGGGCCATTCTTTTTGGGCGGTCGCCACCGTTTCCTTGACAGCGTCCAGCACGAATTTCGTTGGGGCTTCCATTTTTTTTGCGATCCGTTCGAAATGTGATTCATTGATCGACTCAAACCGCTTTTCCCCGCCAAGATTAAGGGCAAGGCTGTCATTTTGCATATATTGAATGGTCGATACCAGATCATAGGTGGGTGATAGCTGTGGTGTGATTTTGTCTCTATAAATCACAGACCAGTTTTTTAGATGGGCATCACCGTTGCCGGTGAGAATGTTGACGATCAGCCGCCGAATGAATTCCGCGAGCTGCTCGTGCCGGTTGGGAAAAATATCAAAGATGAGTCTGCCGATGGTGTCGTAGTTGGTTGCCTTGTATTCCTGGTCGGCATAAACGTTGAATACCTGTGCGAAGTCTTCGACATGGACACGGCCTTCGGTTGTTCGGTCATAACGTTTGACTGCATAGGCCCAGGTTTCCCATTGCGGTATCGAGATGCCACTAAGGCCAGCCAAATCAATATCATCAAGTTTCACGAGTTTGACTTCAGGCGTTTGTATGCCGGCAGCGGCTGCCAGTCGCATCATCGTATATTCGTTCGCCGGAACATCAGGGTGGTTCGGGTGTGGGGGTTTAATAATCCATTCTTCGTCGCCGTCGTCCAGTGTGAACTTGCCGCCGCGTTCGATCATCGAGAATTTGAGCTGTGATCCACCCAGAGAAAATTTAATCGGCGTCTCATCGGGGGCGACGCGCGTAGTGCTCGGCTGATGGCCAGGTGTGGCTTGAGGCAACGCATCTGCCGGCAGTGCTCGAATCGCGCCGGGCAAACTCGCGCCCAGCGCCATAAGCATGTCGAACTCATGGTCGTGGTGGATCTTGAGGCGCTTGACCATGTATTCCCGCAGCACGCCTTCTGGAAGCAGATTGCTGAAGAAGGGCGGGAGCTTCATCCGACTCGAATAAACCTCCCGCAGCTTTCTCTCAGTCGCTTCTTCATCGCCGGGCATGTTGAAAGACAGACTCAGTGTCGGCCGGCCGGGTCCGAGATCGATGTAGCTCTCGTCAAAGGAAAACAGGTTTTTCCCGTCCTGAAAGCTAGTGAGATGGCCGACCATTACGTCGCCCAGCAGTATTTTCAGGACGCGGACATCAGCCATTCGATTGCTCCTCGTCGTCTTTCACCTGGTAGCGGTCGAGCAGCGAGGGGGCTGGGGTTGAGGACGTGGGCTCCCGTTTGGCCCTCAGTAGAGATTCAACTTTAGCGGCGTCTTCCCGCGGCACTGATACCAACTCGATGTCGAGCGCCCGGGCGAGTTTCAAGAGAGTGGATAGCGTGACTTCGCCGCCGCGCTCGAAGGTCGACACTTGGCGTTGTTGAATGCCGCTTCGGCGCGCCACCTCGATTTGCGACAAGCCCAGGGCAAGCCGGCGCGCTCGTATGTTTTCGCGGATCTTTGGTTTCATTTGAATCATTATAATACATAAATAATTATTATTATATCGTTTAATACATAAAATATACTGGAAGTTGAGTCCAATTGCGCCAAATAAGAAGGTATTGCGCCACGATGCGTTTCGACTCGGACGTAGTTGAACGTACGTTGTTGTCAAAAGAATGGTCGACAGACCTTGGCGGCGCATCCGGCGTGGAGATCGTATTCAGCAAGCTAGCAGCCTGTCGGGCTTAGCTGCCCGGAACTATCGATCAATGCTAATGTCATAAGATTATCCTGTTTAACGCTGCCGAGAGTGTTGCCATGGTTAATTTCCGCCCGATAGACCGCGCTACGCCCTATCTGCTGCCGCCCTCGGTGG